>JBMTVS010000116.1:0-7474 GCA_049451655.1 Kiritimatiellia bacterium
TAAATTCTAATGAAATGCCATTTTCGCTCATGACCTATTTATCACGTCACCCATTATCCCCGAACCCCGAACTCCGACCACCTCTCGCCCCCCCTCTTCACCTGCACACCTCTCCCACCTTCTCGCCTCGCTTGTTCACCACCTCCAGCTTCAGCGCCATCTGACCGAGTGCATGCGTGGAGCAACTCAGGCATGGGTCATAGCAGCGAATCACCGCCTCGACGCGGTTTAGGGCCCCTTCCTTGACTTCCTTGCCATCAACGAATTTCCGCGCCGCCTGCGCAATGCCCTTGTTCATGGCGAGGTTGTTGTTACCCGTGGCGACAATAAGGTTGGCCCAGGTGATGAGTCCTTGCTCATCGATTTTGTAATGATGAAAGAGTGTTCCGCGCGGTGCCTCGGATACCCCCACCCCTTCGAATTTATTAGGATTCGCCACCGCCCGCACATGCTTCTGCATAATGTCGGGCGCATTGCAATACTCCGCCACCCGCTCCAGCGCAAAAAGGATCTCGATGAGTCGCGCGTGATGGTAATAAAACGAACTCAAAACCGCGCCACCCGGCCGCAATGCGCGAAAATCCGCCAGTTCACGGTCAGCCAACGGCGTACCGCAGAAGTCCACGCAATTCAACCGCGCCAGCGGACCCACCCGGTACATCCCGTTTTCCAAACCCAGCGGCTTGAAATACGGCGACTTCAAATAACTGTAGGAAAGCGTCGCCTCGCCGATGTGGTGATGATACGCCGACGGCTCCAGCTTGTCGGCGATTATACGACGGTCTGCATCCACGATGCGCAGGTAGCCGTCATAATGCTCCAACCCGCCATCCGGCGTGACCAGGCTCAGGAACAGCGAAGGGAAATTTGCAAAGTGCTCAATCTCATCCGCAAACTTATGCTGCTCGTTTTTCCAGAAGTCCAGCGTCCGCCGGATAATCTCCACCCCCTTCGGCATCCCCTCAAGTATCTGCTGGCGCGTCTCCTCCTTGAGCGGCGCGCTTACTCCGCCCGGAACTGTCCACGCCGGATGAATGCGCTTACCACCCAACCACGCGATGATTTGTTGGCCGAACTTGCGCAACCAGATTCCGTCTCGCGCCATTTCAGGATATTTCGCGGCCAAGCCTAGAATATGCCGCTGCCCCGGATCGGAATCGAATCCGAGCAGCAAATCCGGCGAGCTCAAGTGGAAGAAACTCAACGCATGCGACTGAATCAACTGCCCGAGGTTCATGAGACGGCGTAGTTTCGCAGCCACGGGCGGAATCTTCACCGCCATCAAATCATCGCACGCCTTGGATGAGGCGACCAGATGACTAACCGGGCAGATGCCGCAAATCCGCGATGTAATGGCCGGCATCTCCTGAAAAGGCCGCCCCTCGGTGAATTTTTCAAACCCGCGAAATTGCGTCACGTGAAAATGCGCATCGGTTACCTGGTCGTCATCATCGATGAAAACCGTGATTTTAGAATGACCCTCAATGCGGGTAACGGGATCGATTATGACTTCTCTGGTCATCAGACGTCTCCTGTAACCTCAACCAAAACCCGAGATAGCGCCCGTGTCAGGGACACGACCTTCAAGCAGTTCCGAAATCGCGGCAAAAATCGTATCGGCGCTGGGCGGGCAACCCGGTACGTAGATATCGACCTTGATGACTTCATGCAGCGGGCGAGTCCGCTCCAACAATGCCGGCACCGCCACCTTCGGCACCTGTTGATCGATGGTGGCATTCTCGACAAAGGCGCGATCATAAACATCATCGATTTCAAAATAATTCCGCATACCCGGCACATTACTGGTCACCGCGCAATCGCCCAGCGCCAGTACCAGCTTGCTGTTATTCCGCGCCTTGAGTGCCTTGTGCAAATCCTCCTCGTTGGTGACCGCGCCCTCGATCAACACCAGATCGACGTTTTCCGGAAATTCCTTCACGTCGCAGAGCGGGCTGTGCACCAGCTCGATTTTATCGGCAATGTCGAGCAGCCGCTCATCGATGTCCAGCATCGACATGTGGCACCCGGAGCATCCATCCAGCCATACCGTGGCTAATCGTACTTTGTCGCTCATTGATGCGCCTCCCGCATGGTGGTGAGGTAAGGTAGAAATTCGATGCGCTTGCGCATCTCCGCCGCTGCCTTGCCTTTTTCGGTCAGCGCGCCGGTTGGACACACATGCACGCACTTGCCACAACTCGTACAACTTTCCGATGCCCCCCAAGGCTGGTTCAAGTCGGTGATAACCCGGCAATCTACACCCCGACCCATGATGTCCCAGGTGTGAGCGCCTTCGATTTCATCACAGGCCCGCACGCAGCGCGCGCAGAGTATGCAACGGTTGTGATCGAGCGAAAACCGTTCATGGGTCGCATCAACCTTGTGTCGCGGATAGCGATAAGGCACGCGGACATGCGTAACTCCCAAGGCCTTGGCCATGTCTTGTAGTTCACAGTTACCGTTCGAGACGCACACTGCGCAAATATGATTTCGCTCAGCGAAGAGCAACTCGATAATGGCACGCCGGTGATCCAGCAGTCGTTCCGAGTTCGTGGTGATTTCCATGCCTTCCTGCGGATGCGTCACGCAGGCCGGTTGCAACTTCGGAGAACCCTTGATTTCGACCAGGCACATCCGGCACGCCCCGACCGCAGACAATCCCTTCAGAAAGCACAATGTAGGAATCTCGATACCATTCTCGCGGGCCACATCGAGAATGGTCTCATCCCCGGTGGCCGTGACATCGTGACCATCTATCTTAAAGGTGATAAGTTTACTGTCGCTCATGACACCGCCTCCACCAGCGTGCTTTTCATTTTGCAGACACCGGCCGGACAATGCTTCTCCATGATATGAGCGAGGTATTCGTCGCGAAAATAACGCAGAGTTGAATTTACCGGGTTTGGCGCGGTTTGCCCGAGCCCGCACAAGCTGGTTTCCTTTACCATCACACACAGCCGCTCCAGCAAGGCGAGGTCATCCATGGTCGCCTCGCCGCTACAGATTTTTGCAAGGATCCGGTGCATCTGCTCCGTGCCAGCGCGGCAAGGTACGCACTTTCCACAGGACTCGGAGCGGCAGAAATCCATGAAGTATTTCGCGACATCGACCATACATGAGGTCTCATCCATTACAATCATGCCGCCCGATCCCATGATGCTACCAACCTTCATCAGCGAATCGTAGTCGACCGGCATATCAAGATACGCTTCCGGAATGCAACCACCGGATGGTCCGCCGGTTTGTACTGCTTTGAACTTCCTGCCCTCGGGAATGCCCCCGCCGATGTCATAAATAATCTTGCGCAGGGTGATGCCCATCGGCACCTCGATGAGTCCGGCGTTACGGATGCGTCCGGCGAGCGCGAACACCTTGGTGCCTTTGCTTTTTTCGGTGCCGATGGATGCGAACCATTCGCCGCCCTTGCGCAGAATGGGCGCGATGTTGGCGAAGGTTTCGACATTATTGATAAGGGTCGGAAAGCCCCACAATCCTGACTCCGCCGGAAACGGCGGACGCGGACGCGGCTGTCCTCGTTTGCCCTCGATGGAGGCGATGAGCGCGGTCTCCTCTCCACAGACGAATGCCCCAGCACCTAGCCGTACTTCGACATTGAAATTGAAATTCGTGCCGCAGATGCCATCGCCCAGCAACCCGGCGCGCTGGGCCTGTTTGATGGCGCTCTGGATGCGCTTGACCGCCATCGGATATTCGGCGCGAATGTAGGCATACCCCATGCGCGCCCCCACCGCGTAGCCGGCAATCATCATGCCTTCCAGCACGCGATGCGGATCGCTCTCCAACACGCTTCGATCCATAAATGCCCCGGGGTCGCCCTCGTCGCCGTTGCATATGATAAACTTTTTATCCCCGCGTGACTTGGCCACGGTGGTCCACTTTAATCCCGCCGGGAATCCACCTCCACCCCGCCCGCGCAAACCGCTCCGGGTGACCTCCTGTAGCACTTCCGCAGGCTCCATTTCAGTTAACGCCCGCATCAAACCTTCGTAGCCGTCGCAAGCGAGGTAATCCTCCAGTTTGTCGGGATCGATACGGCCGGAATTCTCGAGTACGATCTGCTTTTGTGTGCGGAAGAAAGGCGCATCAGCGGGTAGCGCGATGCGTTCCAACGGTTTGGTATCAAGCGATTCGATGATGTCGGCGGCATCGCCTTCCGCGACTTGCTGGTAAAGGTAATTGTCCGGCTCGACCTGAACCAAAGGACCTTGTGCGCAAAGACCGAGACAGCCGACTCCGCACACCTCTACGCCCTCAATGCCGCGTTTCTCTACCTCGCTCTTTAGCGCCTTGTATACGGCATCGCCGCGACAGGACTGGCAACCTGCGGCGAGGCAGACATTTAACCGGCATCTGTTCACCTGCCTTGCCTCACGGGTTTCCGCGGCGAGGGCGCGCAGTTCCTCGGGTGTCATGATCCCACCACCTTCCGGATATGTTCAATCGCATCATCGGGACTGACTTTGCCTGCTACGGTTCCATCAAACACGGCCACCGCCGCCAATCCACACGAGCCGATGCAACGCGCGGTTAACACCGAAAGCTCACCGTCTTTTGTGGTCATCTCCGGCTTGACGCCGTATTCCTGATCAATGCGGTCGAGAATCTCCTGCGCCCCCTTGATATAGCAGGCGGTACCGGTGCAGACCACGCAGGTATGCCTACCTTTTGGTTTCAGGGTGAAGAAGTGATAGAAGGTCGCGACACCATAAACCTTGCTCAACGGCAGACGCAATGACTTGGCCACGAAATGAAGTCCGGTGTCCTCGAGGTAGCCGAAACACTCCTGCATGGTGTGCAAGGTCTCGATGAGGGCATCGGCGCGGTAGCCGTGTTTGCGCATGGTGGCATCGACCATGCGCCAGCGGCGATCTTCGGATGGCAGAGCGGTTTTCCTGGCGGTAGTCATCTAGCGCACATTTTCGATGAGTTGTTTGCGGAGGGCCTTGATGCGTCCGAGCATCAGCTTCGTGAAGCGATTGAGCATCTCGTAACCAAAGTCATGGTCGCTCTCCATCTTCTTGCGGAGGCAGGCTCCATCGAGCGAGATCGCCCGGACCGGTTCCAGCGGAATAGCGTCGAGAATCCACTGGTGCGGCTCGAACATCCATGACCACCCCAGCACATCGCCGTCGGCGAGGGTTTCTACGATGATGCCGCCAGAGCCTGGAGGAATCACCTCGATGGCAACCCGACCTTCGCGGATGATATAAAACTTATCGGCCGAATCGCCTGCTTTGGCGATCACTTGACCGGGTTCGAAGCGTTCGTTCATGGCGCAGCCTGCCAGCAAATCCATGAAGGGTTGAGGCATGTCCTTCAAAAAAGGATGCACCCGCAAAATCGGTTCCAGTGTCGTGATTTCGCCCATCGCTCGACTCCTTTCGCATGTTCATCCAAGCACGGTCAAACGCCCGCGCTTGTTAGCTAAATTTGATGACGAAAAGAGAGAAGAGTCGATTGATTTCAGGCGTTTTACCCTAAAATCAGGGAATCATGTAGGGCTCGGTAGTGGATTACCGGCGTTTAAGCGCCCAAACGCGATAACGCCCAGCGGGCATGCTCAACAACGAGGGGCTCCTCATCGTTAAGCGCGCGCTCGAGAGCGGGCACGGCTTCAGGGCGGCCGCTATTGCCGAGGGCGATGGTCACGTTGCGCAAGACGCCGCGGCGCTTGGTGCGTTTCATCGGATAGCCTTTAAATCGGGCATTGAATCCGCGAGCGTCCAACGCGATGAGTTCGAGCAGGGAGGGCGCGGCGATGTCGGGGTCAAGTTCGGCATAGGCCGTCGACGTTGGCGGCGCGGAAAACTTTTTTACCCACGGGCAGACGGACTGGCATTCATCGCAACCGTAAATCCAATTGCCCATGAGCGAGCGCAGATGTTCCGGAATCGCGCCTTTGTGTTCGATGGTGAGGTAGGAGATGCACTTGTTGCTGTCGAGAATCCACGGCGCAGGAAACGCGTGGGTCGGACAGATATCCTGACAACGCCGGCAAGAACCGCAGGTTCCCTTATCTTCTGTTTCTCCAACTCCGCCTAGCGGCGTGAGGTCCACATCCAGCAGAATCTCGCCGAGCAAGAGATAAGAACCGTAGCGTGGGGAAATCAACAGCGTGTTCTTGCCCACGAAGCCCAGTCCGGCCCGCTCCGCATGCTCACGCTCGAGGACGGGTCCGGTGTCGACGTACCAGCGCATGCCGATGGAACGTCCCAGCTTCTCCTCGATGGCGCCGCCCAGCTCCGCGAGCATCGGGGTCATGCGGTCGTGATAATCCGGCGCCCAGGCATAGCGGGCGATGCGTCCGCGCAGCGGGTCGTTCCACCAAACCGGATCGGGTTCGGTGACATAATACGAAAGCCCCACCACCACCATGCTCTTCGCGCCCAGCCGGGCCAACGCGGGATCAACCCGCCGCTCCGGCTCGCGAGACAGCCAAGCCATGTCTCCGTGATAGCCCGCCTCCAACCAGCGGTAAAACTTCTCCGCCCGCGGCGCCCGAACGGCGGGTGTAATCGCGCACAAATCAAAGCCGATTGATGCGGCTTTCCCAACAATCCATTCACTGGCGGTTATCGAAGTCATGATTTGGCGCCAGCATAAACAGTTGAGGCAGGCGTGAGCGATGAAAAGCGTGAAGACGCGAATCGTCCATTTCAATTTTCCGCGCAAGCTTTACAGCCCTCAAGGTCGGCGAGGGATCAGCGCCGAGTCGTGTGCATGAAATGGAAAATGAAGAGCTCGAGAATCCTTAACACCCAACCGCGACAATCCCTCCAGCGTTCCGGCCAAGCACTGGCCGTTCATCATCAGCGGGCATCCGCAAGCGGAGCCCCTACGAGCGCCGATCGCTGGCGGCGGTGAGGGACACAAAAGATAATACGCCGTTCATGCGGGCCTCGAGCTCGGTGGTTACGGCGTAGCGTGACCCTCCATGCAGGGGGGATACATCATGGAGAGCGAGGCTTCCCTTGGCCCGCCCCTGATGTGAATCCGAGATGCGCGCATGGAAAGGAAACCCGCCCCGCTTTGCACCGATATGCCTTTTCGTTTGCCGACACTCATTTCCTCATTGCCCATACCCGTGGAAAAGTCAGAATGCGGGAAACGGAAAGTTGAAGGCTTTATGGATATTTATTCATGGTTGCCGTTGGCCTCGGGCGGCGGGTCGATGGGCGATGCGATGGAGCAGTTCGTTCTCCAGCTCGCGGTCATCATGATCGCGGCGCGGCTGGGCGGGCTCTTTTTTCGTCGCTGGCTGCATCTGCCCGACGTCCTGGGTGAGCTGGCCTCCGGCATGCTGATTGGCCCGTTCGCGCTCGGCGCCATCGACCTCCCCGGCATTGGCCCCTTATTCCCGCACTCCGGGGAAATCATCAATGTCTCCGAGCCACTGTACGGACTCGCCACCATGGCATCGGTTCTGCTGCTCTTCATAGCCGGCCTTGAGACA
>JBMTVS010000117.1:0-7401 GCA_049451655.1 Kiritimatiellia bacterium
CGCCACCCGGGGCCGCGAGTTTGAGTACGTCGATTTTCTCGATGAAGTTGAACTGGTGTACGCCGACGAAGTTGGCGGATTGGATCAGGTAGGTGGAACGAATAGGTTCGGGTCCAAATCGCAAGTGGGAGACGGTTTGCGAGCCGGACTTCTTTGAGTCATAGACGAAGTAGCCCTGCGCATAGTCGTCGGTTTCATCACCGATAATTTTGATGGAGTTTTTGTTGGCGCCCACCGTGCCGTCGGCACCCAGGCCGTAGAACACGGCCCGCACGACCCGGTCGGACTCTGTAATGAAAGCGGAGTCGATTTCGAGGCTGCTGTGGCTGACGTCGTCGTTGATGCCGACGGTGAAGTGGTTCTTCGGCTGATCTTTCGCGCATTCATCGAATACCGCCTTGACCATGGCCGGGGTGAATTCCTTCGAGGACAAGCCGTAGCGACCTGCGATCACGCGTGGCATCGCGGTGGCTCGCTCCTCCATGATGGCGGTGATGACGTCTTGATAAAGCGGCTCGCCGGCGGAACCGGGTTCCTTGCAGCGGTCGAGTACCGCAATGGTTTTCACGCTGGCGGGAAACGCGGCCACGAAATGATGGGCCGAGAAGGGACGGAAGAGACGCACCACGATAACGCCGACTTTTTCGCCGGTGGCGATGAGGGCGT
The DNA here is from genome assembly GCA_049451655.1 of Kiritimatiellia bacterium. Classification (GTDB taxonomy): domain Bacteria; phylum Verrucomicrobiota; class Kiritimatiellia; order CAIVKH01; family CAIVKH01; genus CALMUP01. The sequence goes on from JBMTVS010000117.1 coordinate 667, forward strand.
CGATGGTTTCCTTGACCGTTTCAGCGCCCGAGCCCATCAGCACAATCACGCTTTCCGCTTCGGGGTGACCGTAATAGTCGTAGATCTTGTAGGCGCGCCCGCTCAACTGCGCGAGCTGATCCATCGCAGCCTGCACGGCGGCGGGAACGGCGGCATAAAATGGATTTACGGTTTCGCGGCCCTGAAAATATACGTCGGGATTTTGCGCCGTTCCGCGGACCACCGGATGTTCGGGATTCAGGGCGCGCTGTCGGTGGGCGATGACGTCGGCGTCGTCGATCATGGCGCGGATAATTTCGTTCGTGGGTAACGCCACTTTGTTGACTTCATGCGAGGTGCGGAAACCGTCGAAGAAGTGCAGAAAAGGCACCCGTGTTTTAAGCGTGGAGGCGTGAGCTACGAGGGCCATGTCCGCGGCTTCCTGCACCGATGCGGACCCAAGCAGGGCGAACCCGGTAGCGCGCACCGCCATGACATCGGCGTGGTCGCCGAAGATGGATAATCCCTGGCAGGCCAGGGAGCGCGCGGAGACGTGGAACACCGTTGGCGTTAGCTCGCCGGCGATCTTGTACATGTTCGGTATCATTAATAGCAGGCCCTGTGACGCGGTAAACGTGCTGGCCAGAGCGCCCGTCTGCAGCGCGCCGTGCACCGCGCCGGCAGCGCCTCCCTCACTTTGCATTTCCACCACCAGCGGCACTGTCCCCCAAATGTTCTTACGGCCCTCGCTGGACCATTGATCCGCCAGTTCGCCCATGGTCGATGACGGGGTGATGGGATAGATCGCGCAGACTTCGCTTAGCTTGTGGGCGATGGTGGCAGCGGCTTCGTTGCCGTCGATTATGGTAAAGGCTTGGCTCATGGCTGGCTGTCGATTAACAGATTCACATAAAGAGCAGTGACGGCGGCTAAACGTCATGGTTGCTGCAATTGTTCCTCCTCCACCCAGTCTCGACTCATCCGTATCAGGTGTCGGTTATCACGGCTGTGCAACTTGCGGCGAATGTTGCCGCAATGCGTGGCTACGGTCTTGATGTTAAGGTTTAATTCGTCGGCGATTTCCCGAAGCGATTTTCCGCGTCCAATCATCTGGAAGATGACCATTTCGCGGTCGCTCAACATTTCGATGGGTAACCGGTTTTCACTTCGTCCGGTTTCGACCATGCCGTGAAGGATACCCTGCATGATGTTGTCGGAAACAAAGCGTTCACCGGCCGCGATGGTCTCAATAGCGCTGGGCAATAACGCTTGCGCCTCCTCCGCGGTCAGGTAGGCGGAGGCACCGGCACGCAACGCGCGTCTGGCTAACGAGGCATTCGCATCGCGGGTCAGAACGATAATGGCGATGCCGGGCCACTTCAGTTTCATCTGTTTGATGAAATATAGCAGATCGAAACCGTGGGATTGAATGTCGAGCAAAGCGACTTCGGGAGGTCGCTGGTTCTTGGCGATCCCTGCATCGGTCAGATCGTGATATTCGATATCGAAGTGGCCATGCACGCCTTGCTCCAGCAAGTCTTTCAGTTGACGGGCGCGTGGTTGTAGATCCGCGAAGATCGCCAGCCGTTTAGACCCGGTTTCCGTAGCGCCAGCTTGATCCGGCGCGGTGCTTGCGCACAGAAGGCTTGCTTTCATGACTCATATCTTCCGGGAAGCATGGGCTACTCGCCATCGGGCATCCGCATCAATGGGTCATAGGGGAAAGGCTGAAAGCGCAGGGTAAGTTTGCCCTCGCACGGGCGACACGTCATTTTGTATCTTCGCGCCATGCACACAACGTTGAAGCAACGAGCAGAGCAGGCCATGCCGGGCGGGGTAAACAGTCCTGTGCGGGCATTTCGCTCCGTGGGAGGTGAACCCATCTACGCCCGGGAGGCGCACGGCGCGGAATTAACCACTACCGACGGTAGAACCTTGATCGACTATTGTATGTCCTTCGGCCCGCTCATCATGGGACACGCCCATCCAGCGCTGATCGAAGCGGTACAGACCGCAGTAACCCTTGGCGCGAGTTATGCAGTCACCACCGAAGCGGAAATCGAAATGGCGGAACTCATCCGCGATGCCATTCCTTCCATGGAACGGGTGCGCTTGGTCAGTTCCGGTACCGAGGCCTGTATGACCGCCATCCGTCTGGTGCGGGGATTCACCGGTCGCGAGAAAGTTCTCAAGTTTAGCGGCTGCTATCACGGTCACGCGGATTGTATGCTGGTGAAGGCGGGCAGCGGGGTGGCGGGTATTGCCTCCGCATCCTCGGCTGGCGTGCCCTCCGGGTGCGCGGCGAACACACTGGTCGCGCGTTACAATCACCTCGAGGATGTCGATGCCGTGTTGGCGGAACATGGCGACGATCTGGCCGCGATTGTCGTCGAGCCGGTGGCGGCGAATGTCGGCCTCATTTTGCCCGACCAGGAATTTCTTGATGGCTTACGCACCCGTGCCGATGCGGCGGGCGCGCTGCTGGTATTTGATGAAGTCATCAATGGCTTCCGCTTTACCTTCGGTGGCTATCAAAACGTCTGCGGTGTAAAACCCGACCTGACCTGTCTTGGTAAAATCATCGGTGGTGGCATGCCCGTGGGAGCGATTGGCGGACGCGCCGACATCATGGAGCGACTGGCTCCGCTGGGCGATGTCTATCAGGCTGGCACGTTGAGCGGCAATCCGGTCTCTGTTGCTGCTGGTCTTGCCACCTTGCGCTGGCTGAGGGAAAACAATCCGTATCAGGAGCTCGAGCGCAAGACCGCCTATCTCGTATCCGCCATTCAAATCGCGGCCTCGCGCAATAGCCTGCCCGTGAGCATTCCGACCTTGGGCAGCATCTTTTCGGTGTTTTTCGGCGACTTTGCGGTGCGCGATTTCGACGACGTGATGCGTACGGAAAAAGACCTCTATGTGAAGGTCTTTCATGCCCTGATGAAGCAGGGGGTGTACATGCCGCCATCGCCTTACGAAGTTAGTTTTCTTTCAGTGGCCCATACGGATGAACACATTCAGAAAACCATCGCGGCCTGGGAGGTCGCGCTGGAGGATATCAGTAAATGAGTGTGAAAATTCCCGTTGATGCAGAAACCGGCCTGCCGGATTTGACCGAGAAAGGGCGTGATGTGCGGGGCGAGGTCATTCGCACCGACCGGCGGCTTTTCATGCAGTTGCTGGCCTTCGGCGAATGCGCGGATACAGCGGAGGTTATTGCCGCCGCGCGTGAGCTCAAGGCGCCGCTGGCGATTTATGCCGATGCGAATGATCCTTATGGCATCGCCATCATGGGCGCGAGCGAATATCCGGATTTCTTCGTTACCGAATGGCGCGAACTTTTTCATCGGCCTGCCTTCGCGAAGCTCACACCGAAGCCCGAGTACACCATGATGGGGCGGAGCTACTCCATCGGCTATGAGGCCGACCTCGACCATGTGCTGGTGAACCGGCCCATCGAGCGTATGACCAATCCCGATTGGCCTTGGGCGGTTTATTATCCTCTGCGACGCGCGGGCGCGTTTGAAAAACTCTCCGTGGAAGAGCAACGGGAAATCCTGGGCGAGCACGGTCAGCTCGGTGCGCTTTTCAGCGCGGGCGACCTTGGTTACGACATCCGGCTCGATTGCCGTGGCCTTGATAAAAATGACAACGATTTCGTGATCGGGCTTATCGGTAAAGCCTTGTTCCCACTTTCCGCGATGGTGCAAGCGATGCGTAAGACGCGCCAGACCTCGGAATTCCTCGAAAGTATCGGGCCATTCTTCGTAGGTAAGGCGATCTGGCAGCAGGTCGTGGCGTGAACGACGCCTTCCTGCGAGCTTGCCGTTGCGAGCCGGTTGATCATGTGCCCGTATGGCTCATGCGTCAGGCGGGTCGTTACATGCCCGAGTATCGGGAAATTCGCGCGAAGCACAGTTTGCTCGAGATGATTCGCGATCCGGCAATGGCCGCCGAGGTGACCCTGCAGCCGGTGCGGGCGTTCGGGGTGGATGCGGCGATTATTTTTTCGGACATCCTGCCCATTCTCGAGGGCTTTGGTTTGCGTCTCAAATTCGTGAGCGGAAAAGGGCCGGTCATTGAAAATCCACTGATGCCGGCACAGGTCGATGGATTATCGGCAACGGCAGAGCCGGATGCCACCTCGTTCACGCTTGAGGCAATCCGCCTCGTGCGGCGCGAGCTGGATGGCAAGACCCCGCTCATCGGATTTTGTGGAGCACCGTTCACGCTAGCCTGTTATGCAGTCGAGGGCGGCTCCTCGCGCGATTTCGAAAAAGCCCGGCACTTCATGTATTTTGACACGTCGGCCTGGCACGGCTTGATGCAGCGGTTGGCCCGCGCAGCGGCGGATTATCTAATCGCGCAAATCGAGGCGGGGGCGCAGGCGGTGCAGTTGTTTGACAGTTGGGCCGGATTGCTCGGACCGGATGATTACCGCGAGTTTGTGTTGCCCTATTCGCGTTACGTGTTTGATGCGGTGAAGATGAAATATCCGGATGTGCCGGCGATTCATTTTGGAACCGGCACGTCGGGAATGCTGGCGGAAATGCGCGACGCGGGTGGTTCAGTGATCGGGGTGGATTGGCGCATCGATATCCTCGACGCCTGGCAGCGGCTCGGTAGCGGTGTGGCAGTGCAAGGCAACCTTGACCCGGTTACGCTACTCGCCAGCGAGAACATATTGCGCAAGCGGGCAGGGGATCTACTGGCGAAGGCGGGTCGTCGGCCCGGCTTTATTTTTAACCTCGGTCATGGCGTTTTGAAGCAGACCGATCCAGCAATGGTGAAACTGCTGGTGGAGCTGGTGCAAGCATACGAGGTGCGATGACCGCCGGCGCGCGCCAGGTCGTGGTGGTCGGGGGCGGCATCACTGGACTGGCCGCGATGTATTACCTGGAAAAGCGCGCGCGTGAGCAGGGCGTGCTGTTGCAATGCACGCTTGTCGAAGCCTCGGACCGCGTTGGTGGAAAAGTTATTAGCCGGACCACCGGCGATTTCTTGGTGGAGGGCGGACCGGATTCTTTCGTGACCGACAAGCCGTGGGCGCTCGAGCTCTGTCACGAACTCGGATTGGCGGATGAACTGATTCCCTGCAATACGCAGGACAATACGATCTACATCATGCGGCGGGGCGAGCTGTACATGTTTCCCGCTGGTTTTCGTCTGGCAATTCCCACCCGGGTGATGCCTTTTCTGGCGTCCAAGCTCATTTCGTGGCCGGGAAAAATCCGCATGGGTCTTGAGTATTTTCTTCCGGGGCGACCCGCCGATGGCGACGAGAGCGTTGGGTCATTCATTGGCCGTCGTTTCGGGCGCGAGGCGGTTGAGCTGTTTGGCGGACCCTTGATGGCGGGTATTTACGTGAGTGACCCTTACAAGCTTAGTATGCGAGGTTCCTTTCCTCGTTTTCTTGAGATGGAGCGGAACTGGGGAAGTCTTATCCGGGCCGCACGAGCAATGAAAAAGCTTCCCCGGACACCGCAAAAGGGTCCGGCACCGGCCGGGCACGCCATGTTTAATTCGCTCAAGGGAGGGATGCAACAGATGGTGGATGCCTTGCGCGATAGCATCAGCGGCGACATAAAGCTAAATACCCGTCTCCATGCCTTGGAGCGGGTGGACGGGCGTTGGCATCTGCAAACCAGCTCCGGTGATTTACGGGCTGATGAAGTGATCATCACCTTGCCCGCGAACCGCACGGCAGAGCTGGTGGCGCCGTGGCATCCGGAATTGCGCGATGCGCTGAGGGGAATTCGATTCGTCAGCACGGCCACGGTTTCGCTGGCTTATTTGCGGGAGGATTTGCCGGCGGATCGTTCTCATGATGGATTCGGCGTCGTTATTCCGGCGGGCGAAAATCGCAAAATCATCGCCTGCACCCGCTGCTCCACCAAGTTCAAGCACCGGGCGCCTTCCGATGCGGTGTTATTACGTGCTTTTGTTGGCGGTTATTACTACGAGGCGTTGGCGGAGCAGGGCGAGGATGAGCTAATCGAGTTGGTGCGCGATGAGTTCGCGGCCATTTTCGGGATCAGCGCCGAACCGGTTTTATCGGATGTCTATCGTTGGCCGAAAGGTAATCCGCAATATGATGTTGGTCATCTCGAACGCGCAGAAAATATGATGCGGCTGGCGGACACATGTCCGGGCCTGTACCTCGCAGGCAGTTCCTATCATGGCGTCGGGATGCCGGACTGCATCAAGAGCGCGCTCAAAGCGGTGGATGCGATTATGCCGGATGCCGCGAGCTCTCGACCCAGTTGACAGCGGCGCGGGCCAGTTCGGCGGCACTCCGGATGGTAAGTTTCTCTTTGATGTGGGCGCGGTAGGTTTCGATGGTCTTAATGCTCAAGTGCAGCGACTCGGCGATTTCGCGGGTTCCGCGTCCTTCGCCAATGAGACGAAACACCTCCAGCTCGCGGTCACTCAAGCGCTCCATCGGCGTGGATTTAACGTCCGCGTTGGGCTGCGTTAGATCGCGCAATACTTTTTGCCGCATGTTGTCGCTCACATAAATTTTTCCGGCCAGGACTTGGCGGATCGCCTTGATGACGCTTTCCGCGACCTCGTGTTTCATGATGTAACCGTTGGCCCCGGCTCGCAGGGCGCGCTCGGCATAAAGTGCTTCGTCATGCATGGAGACGATCAGAATGGGCACCGCCTCGAATTCACATCGAATAGCCTTGGTGATCTCGATGCCGTCGCTGCCCTGCAACGAGATATCGAGCAGTATCAGGTCGGGAAGTTGTTTGCGCA
>JBMTVS010000118.1:0-7313 GCA_049451655.1 Kiritimatiellia bacterium
TGGAACAGATTCCCTCGAACCGTGGCTATCCCGGCGACCTCTACAGCCAGCTCGCTTCGCGTTACGAGAAGGCGGTCGATTTCGATACCGCCGGTTCCATCACCATTCTCGCGGTCACCACCATGCCCGGCGACGACGTGACCCATCCGGTGCCGGACAACACCGGCTACATCACGGAAGGGCAGTTTTACCTGCGCAACGGCCGCATAGAACCCTTCGGTTCGCTCAGCCGCTTGAAGCAACTCGTCAACAACAAGACCCGCGATGACCACCGCACCATCATGGACAGCATGATTCAGCTCTACGCGAATTACAAAGACACGCTTGAGAAGCAGTCGATGGGTTTCCGCATGAGTGGCTGGGACATCAAGCTGCTCAAGTACGGCGCGCGGTTCGAGAAGGAGATGATGGACTTGAGCGTGAACATCCCCATCGAAAAAGCCCTCGACCTCGGCTGGGCCATCCTCGCCGATTGTTTCGAACGCGCGGAGACGGGGATATCGACGAAGCTGGTCGAGAAGTATTGGCGGGGGAAGTGAGAGGGGAGAAGGGTGTTCGGAGTTCGGGAAAGAATGGAATATAGATGAAGACAATCTGGTAGAGCGAACCGTCCCTGCCAATCGAAATCAAAAATCAAAAATCGCAAATTCCAAATGGCTAAAATCAAGTACACGAAGAACGAACTGAAGGCTCAGCGCGATGCGTTGAAGCGTTTTCAGCGTTATCTGCCGACGTTGTTGCTGAAGAAGCAGCAGTTGCAGATGGAGCTTCGTCAGCTTGAGCAGCGCATCGAGGTTAAGAAAGCCGATGAGCTGGAGATTTTTGACGAGCTGAAACCCTGGGTGAAACTTTTTGCGACCCCGGTCGACTTCGCGCATTACCTGCACCTTGAGCAGGTAAAAACGGTCACCGGCAACATCGCGGGTGTTAATATTCCCGTGCTCAAGGAAATCGTGCTGCGCGAATTGACCCCCGATTTGCATGCAACCGCGAGCTGGCATGATGACGCCATCAAGACCATTGCCCGCATCGTGCGCAACCGAATCGAGCGCCAGATTCTCGAGGAGCAGCGCCGGCTCATCGCCGATGAGTTGCGCACCACCAGCCAGCGGGTGAACCTGTTCGAGAAGGTGAAGATTCCGGAAGCGAAGGGCAACATCCGGAAGATCCGCATCTTCCTCGGCGACGTCCAAACTTCGGAAGTCGCGCGCGGCAAGATTGCCAAGAAAAAATCAGCGGAGAGTCTCGCCGCATGATTGTGGAAATGAAACGTCTGACCTTGATTTGCCTGTCCTCGGCCCGCGAGGACACCTTGCGCAAGTTGCAGGACATGGGCGTGGTGCATGTCACCAGCCTCAAGCCGCCGGACAGCCGCGCGCTTGAGACCTCGCGCAACCACCTCGCCTACATTAAGCGCGCGCTGGAGACCATTCCGCGCAAGACGCCCGTCGCGCCCTCCGGCGTGCCGGCCGACGTTGCGGTGAGTTTGATTTGGACCATGCTGCAGGACAAAAAGGATATCGAGGACGCCCTCGCCGAGTTGAAGCAGGAGCGCAACCGCATCGCGCCCTTCGGCGAGTTCGACCCCGGCATGTTGACCGGACTGCGTCAGCATGGCGTTTTCGTCAAGCTTTACGCGGTATCGCCCGGCTTGGCCTTGAAGGTTCCAGATGGCGCCGCGCTGACGGAGCTCAGCCGCGACAAGACCACGCTTTACTACGCGCTGGTCAGCCGCGAGGACGTGAGTTTACCGGTGGCGGAGTTTCGTCTGCCCGACCGTTCGCTCAGCGACTTGGATGAGCAGATTGCCGAGTATGAGGAGCGGCTGGCGGATTGCGAGGCGTCGCTGAAACTTCATGAAGGCGATTACGAAGCGGTGGCCCGGCTGCGCGACAAGGTCGAGGACACGGTACATTTTCTCGAGGCGCGCGATGGTATGGGTAGCGCTGCGCCGATTGCCTACCTGCGCGGCTACATTCCGGCCGATGACAGCGGCGAGATCATTGAGGCGGCGCGACGCGAAGGGTGGGGGGTAAAAATCGAGGTACCGGACGAGGGAGAGGAGGTGCCGACCCAAATCACCAATCCGCATTGGATTCGCCCGATTGAGGCGGTGCTCAAGGGTATCAACGTGCTGCCCGGCTACCGTGAAGTCGATATGAGCGCGGCGTTTCTGGTGTTCTTCAGTTTGTTCTTTGCCATCTTGATTGGCGATGCGGGATACGGTTTCCTCTTCCTCGCCGCGGTGCTTCTGGCCCGTCGCAAGTTCAAGACCGCCCCGGCCGAGCCCTTCCAGTTGCTGACCTTCACCAGTTTTTGCACCATTATCTGGGGCGTGATTACCGGCACCTATTTCGGCGCGGCCTCGCTACCGGCGGTGCTGGAAGGCGTGAAGGTGGACTGGTTGAGTAATACCACGAACTTGATGAGCTTGTGCTTCCTGATCGGCGCGATTCATCTCACCGTCGCGCATCTCTGGAATATCATCCGCATGGCGCCCAAGCCGGTGATTTTCGCCCAGGCGGGCTGGATTGCCATGACTTGGACCATGTATTTCGTCGCGCATCAGCTCGTGTTGAACCGGCCCTTGCCGGACTTCGTCAGCTGGATGGCCATCGCGGGCGCGGGGTTGATTTTGATCTTCATGACCCCGCCCGCAAAGTTTAAGGAGGAGTGGTTCAACCACGTCATGTTCCCGTTGAACGTGGTCAGCAATTTTGTCGATGTGGTATCCTACATACGTCTTTTCGCGGTGGGCTTCGCCTCGCTGGCGGTCGCGCAGGCGTTCAACGCGATGGCGTTGGGCGGCGGGGTGTCGGGTCCGCTCGCGGGGCTGGGTGCGGCATTGATTTTGCTGCTCGGGCACACGTTGAACATTGTGCTCGGCGCGATGGGGATTTTGGTGCACGGCGTGCGCCTCAACACGCTGGAATTTTCCTCGCATCTCGGCGTGCAATGGACGGGCCATGCGTATGAGCCGTTCGCGAGAAAAAGAAGATGAATTTAAATAATGAAGGAGATTGAACTATGACACCGGAAGCAATGATTGGATTAGGTAAATTCGGGGCGGCTGCGGCGATCGCCTTTGCGGCCATGGGCTCGGCGTTGGGAACCGGGGCGGCTGGCGCGGCTGCGGTTGGGGCCTGGAAGAAATGTTTTGCGCAGAGCAAGGCGGCTCCTTTCATCCTCGTGACCTTTGTCGGCGCACCCCTCTCGCAAACCATCTACGGCATGATTCTGCTCGGCAACATCAACACCGCCATCACCTCGAACCCCGCGCTCTGGCCGGCCACGATTGGCGCCGGATTGTTCGGCGGCATGGCGATGGGACTTTCCGCCTGGTTTCAGGGACGCGCCGGCGCCGGCGCCGCTGATGCGCTGGCGGAAACCGGCAAGGGCTTCGGCAACTACCTCATGGTGCTGGGCGTCATCGAAACGGTGGCCTTGTTCGTGATGGTGTTTATTGGCAATGCGATCCGTTAGGCGTTAAGCTCCAGTCCACGTTAGCATCATGTTTGATAAACTCGGTCAATCCCTCCAGAAAACATTCAAGCAGCTTCGCGGCTACGGGAAGTTGTCGGAGAAGAATATCCAGGACGCCTTGCGTGAAATTCGCATGGCGTTGCTGGAGGCCGACGTGCATTTCCAGGTCACCAAGGACTTCATCGCCAAGGTGCGTGAGAAGGTCATGGGCGCGGATGTGCTGGACAGCATCACCCCCGGACAACAATTCACCAAGCATGTGCATGACGAGCTGGTGCACCTGCTTGGCGACCAACAGTCCGACTTAGATCTGGGTGGACGTCCCGCCACCATTATGATGCTGGGCCTGCACGGCTCCGGCAAAACCACCACCACCGGTAAGCTGGCTGCCCGCTTCAAAAAGCAGGGACGGCGGGTCATGGTGGTCGCGTGCGACATCCGGCGTCCGGCCGCGGTGGACCAGTTGCAGATTCTTGCCGAACAGGTGGGGGTCGATTGCGTGGCGCCGATGCCCGGCGAAACCGTGCCCATGCTGGGCAAGCGGGCTTTGCTTGAGGCGGACAAGCGGATGGCTGACCTGGTCATCTACGACACCGGCGGCCGGTTTCAGATTGATGCCGACCTGGTCGACGAACTGAAAGAGCTGCGCGCGGCGGTCAAGCCGCGCAACGTTTTGCTGGTGCTCGATGCGGCGATTGGTCAGGAGTCGGTGAATGTCGCGGAGACCTTCAACAAGGAGGTTGGACTGACCGGACTCATCATGACCAAGCTCGATGGCGATGCTCGCGGCGGCGCCGCGCTTTCGGTGCGGGCGGTTACCGGTTGTCCGGTGCTGTTGGTTGGCACCGGCGAAAAAGTTGCCGACCTCGACCCTTTTTATCCCGACCGCATGGCTTCGCGCATCCTTGGCATGGGCGACGTGATCAGCCTGGTCGAGAAGGCCCAGGAGGCCATGGCGGGCGAGGATATGGCGGACATGGAGGCCACGCTCACCAAGGGCACCTTCAATCTGGAGGATTTCCTGGTCCAGATGCGCCAGATCAAAAAACTCGGCCCGCTGGAAAATCTGCTTGAAATGCTGCCCGGGGTTGGTAACTTGCCCGACCGCGTTAAGCAGGGCATCAGTGGCGATGCCGGCGGCAAGGAAATGAAGCGCACCGAGGCGCTGATTCTGAGCATGACGCCGCGCGAGCGGCGCAACCCCGGTATTATAAATGCCAGTCGGCGCAAGCGTATTGCCAGGGGCAGCGGCTTGGAAGTTCGCCATGTGAATGACCTGCTGAAGCGGTTTGAGTCGGCCAAAAAAATGGCCAAACAAATGAAGAAGCACCAAAAAAGGTTGCTGAAAATGGGGCGGTAAGTTAGGTTTTCGCCCTTTGGAGAGGTGAGAAGATATGTCTATTTCGATTCGACTGAAGAAAATGGGGAAGAAAGACCAGCCGTTTTACCGGGTGGTTGTAGCTGATACGCTGAAGAAGCACGAGGGCGCTTACATCGAGAACCTCGGCTGGTACAACCCGCTCGCGGAAGGCGATAACTTCCTCATCAAGCAGGATCGCATCGACTACTGGCTCTCGCAGGGTGCTCGTATCACGTCCACCTGCAAGAGCTTGATCAAGCGCAACAAGAAGCGCGTCCCGGTCGCCGAAGAGGCCGCCGCCGTTGCTCCGGATGCTGAAGAAGCGGCTGCGCCCGCCGAAGCCGCCCCGGCCGAGTCCTGAGCGTCATGGCTTTAACGGATTATTTACGCACGATGATCGGTGGCCTGGTCGATCATCCTGACGAGGTAAAGATCACCGAGCTCAACGGTGCCAAGACCCAAGTCTACGAATTACGCTGCCATTCGGATGATATCGGTAAAGTCATCGGCAAGAATGGCAAGGCCATCATCGCTATACGCTCGCTGATGAGTCAGGTTGCGGCCCGTCAGGGCTTGCGTGCCACCGTCGAAGTGGTGGAGTAGCCATCCTTCGCCGGGAGGTTTTTCCCGTGCTCGACATCGACGTCATCACCATTTTTCCCGCCATGCTGGACGGGTTTCTGGGTGAGAGCATGATGAAACGCGCCTCCGCGATGGGGGCGGTCAATTTCCGGACCATCGACTTGCGCGATTTCACCACCGACCGCCACCGCACCACCGACGACCGGCCATACGGCGGCGGGCCCGGCATGGTCATGAAGGCGGATCCGATTTTCAAGGCGGTCGAATCGGTGCGCCGCGAGGATTCGCGGGTCATTTTGATGACGCCGTCGGGAACCGTTTTCAAGCAGGCTATCGCGCGCGAACTCACCGCATCTTCCCATCTGATTTTCATTTGCGGCCATTACGAGGGGGTCGACGAGCGGGTGCGCGAAGCATTGGTTGATATGGAATTATCCATCGGCGACTACGTCCTCACCAACGGGGTATTGCCTGCCGCGGTGGTCATCGATGCGGTGGTGCGTCTTTTGCCCGGTGTGCTCGGCGGGGAGGGGGCAGCCGAACAGGAATCCTTTTCCGAGGGGCTGCTCGAATACCCGCACTACACCCGGCCCGAAGAATACCGCGGGATGCGCGTGCCAGACATCCTGCTCTCCGGTGATCATGCCGCCATCGCCGCCTGGCGCGACGACCAATCCCGCCAACGCACGCGCACGAGGCGTCCGGACTTGGGCTAAGCGGGTTAGACCACCATCAAGTTCGTCACAAGGGTGTCCCAGGTTGACGTATCAAGTGTTACGCCCACGGGTCGCGTCTTTCCGCCGCCAGCAAGCCGCTACTCTCCCGTGCGTTGCGAAGCCATGCTTCGCCCTCGGCATCATCGAGCGTGGCATAAATGTCCCCGAGGGCTTCCTGTGCGGTCATTCGGCTCATGTCTGCAAGCTGTCTACTAACAGGAATGCCGTCCCGGAGGATATCTCGTTCAAATTTCTTCATCACTTGAATTTCCATTCGATCAAGCACGATAAGCTATATCTCGTCCCCTGGATCAGGTGGTACATTGGGAACTCTCGACATGATTTTATCGAATTCCTTTCGTGATCCCTTGGCGGCTCGCTCCGCCAAATAGGTCTCCGTTGCCAACGCCGACAGCTTTTCTGCAACCGCCGTCGAGATAAGGTGGTTAATGGACACATTTTCCTCTTTGGCCAGTTTTCTGGCCATATCATGAAGCGAATCGGGCAATCGCAGGCTTAATGTACTCATGTTGGTTCTCCAATTTTCATCAAAAACTCTTTTGGCTTTAATGCCTCGACTCCAAACCGGCTTGCGCCTCGGAAGTCTTCAATATTGAAGGTTACTATGTAAGGACACCGGCCGTTCACGGCCGCTTCCAACACCATATCGTCTTTCGGGTCAGGCAAGCTGGGTCTCCACAAGTAATGTATGATCTGGCAATGACTGACCGAGCAAAAATAATCCAGGAACTTCTCAATATCACCTCGTGAAAAAGGTATTTTCAAACGAGGCTCCTGTAATGTCTTTTCATATTCGACGACCAATGGAACGGTTACGATGGGTGTAAACCCGCGACTACCCAGTAGCGAAAGCACCCGGTGTGACACTCCTTTTCGGTAACGCAAACCTGACGCCAAGATGTTGGTGTCGATCACAACGCGCACCGATTTCATATTGATACCATAGGTGGTATCACGTAGCGCGTCAAGCCGTGGTGCGTTTGTTGCTGGGCGTTCCGGGCGGGGAGGGGGCCAGCATGTTTCCAATGCCTGGAAATCAGGGGTCGAAAAAGTTCCAATCGTTGGAAATCAACGACTTGCGCAAGGATATGGATTGTATGTCCCCGAATCGGGGGCTTGAGGGAGGGAGACGTGGAGCGTAAGATTCCATC
>JBMTVS010000119.1:0-7237 GCA_049451655.1 Kiritimatiellia bacterium
CCCGGCTGCCGAAGCGCCCGATTTCCTCATAGGTCGCGATGGCGAACATCACCCGCAGGTTCTTCAGGCCGCCCGCTTCCGCTATGAGCCGCGCCAGTTCCGTAACCACGAAGCAACCGAGTCCGTTGTCCAGGTAGGCCCCGAAAAAGGTATCCTTGCTGAAGCCGCGCTTGATCGGACGCTTCAAGATGATGGTGTCGCCCTGCTTGATGCCGGCCTTTTGAATCTCCTTCTTCGCGTCCTCGCCGTGGGCCTGCAGCTCGACATAGAGCATTTCCGGTTTGATGCCCTTGCCGCCGTTGCGGAAGTCAGGCGGGGCGAAATGAATCGCCCCCAACGCTTCCACCGTGCCGCCCTCGATTACATTGTAGCGGCCATGCTTCTCCGGATCCTCGCTAAAGATGCTGACTTCGTGCCCGACCAGCGTGCAGGGCAGGAAGGAATCACTGTTGATCCATATTTTGCCGTCCTCACCGATGCTGCGCACCTGCATGCGGATTTTGTCGGCGTGGCCGATCAGCATGACCGAGGTTCGCTCGTCATCGCCGGGATGCGTATCCAATACGATACCTGCATTGCCTTTAAATTGATGAATCTTCCAACCCGGCAGCATGAACTTTTCCATAGCCGGCTTGATCACCCCGTAGGACATCGCCGCCTCCAACCCGATCGGGCTCGGCGCGGCCAGGATCTGCCGCATCCAGGCGAACTGATCCTCCGGCATGGCTTTGGTCCAGGGCGAGGTCTTCTTCTTTTTCGTCATGATCATCCTTCCGGGTTAAAATTCCCCGCCACAATAACGCATCAAAGTCGCCTATTCCACCGCATTATCATGGCAAAAAGAAGCCTCCATCTAAATAAAGGTTGGAATCGAAGTCCTCTGCCCCGGCATCCGCCCTGATACGCTCGAGCAGGCGTTGGTTGGGCGCGGTGGCGGGGAGCAGGGATGAATCATCGCCGGCGAGCAGGACGATGGCGCGGGCGGCGGCGTGGCGGACGGTGAAAACCGGATCATCCAGCGCGGCGGTGAGGGCGGGGATGGCTTCCGGATCAACGAGATCGCGCAGCGTGTTGGCGGCCACTACCCGCAACCTCTCTTTGCCCTCGCGCAGCCAGTATTCGGCGGGCGCGCGCGCTTGCGGGACCTTCCATTTGCCCAGCGTGCGCAGGGTAGCCCCGCGCGTTGATTCATCTTCGATATACGGCATGATTTTTTCGGCATGCTCCGGCGTGTCATGAAAACCAAGAAAGAAAATGGCCAACCGCCGCGCTTGCTCGCGTTCATCCTCGAGGTAGTCAAGCAGCGCCGGTGTTACCACATCGCCCGGTTGCGATTGCACCCACTCCATCATCAGCACCTGAATCATGATGTTGTCGCCATGAATGTGTCGCATAGCCGCGTGCATCGCCTCCGGCATTTGCTCCAGCAAAGCTGCCTTCGCCGCTTCCCGCGCCTCGCGCCGCACCGGCGTGTCGCCATAGCGGGTGGCATCATAGAGCAGGTCGTCGAGGGTGAGATCGGCTGCCTGTGAGGTGATGGGATGGAGCGCGAAGAAGAGCGTGATGAGCACGAACGCAAGCCGCGCGAAAGTCGTGGACATACTTCCCTCCCCGCAAAAACGAACACGGAATTGTAAGGCGGGAATGACTGAAAGCCTTCCCGCCGGGTTCCCATCCTCGAGCCAAATACACGCCCAGCACGACCGAAGACTCGAGCATGATAATCGGTGAATTCGTTCGCGAAGGGAAGCACTCGACGAGCAGAGTCGCTCGTCGAACAGAGTCCGGCGGGCAAAATCCGCAATCCAAAATCTAAAATCCAAAATCCACGTCATGAATCACTCCAAATGATGGCCGGATCGTCGTCGCGCCATTCGAAAACCCGCCGCTGTAGACATCCGCGCCCGCCGCATCGACCAACACCGCGAGGCTGCCGTAATCGCGAAATCCCCCGTTGTTGCCAATCCCCTGACCGCCATCCCGCTGCCGCGCGAAATACCCGTCATTGCCCGCGCGATCCAACAGGAGGGCAAAGGCGTTATTCAGCGCCCGGCCCTGCGTGTGATGATCACCGGTGTAGGTGTCGTTCCCGCCGTGTTCGAGCAACATCCCCACCGCGTAATCGTGCGCGGAACCTTGAGAGAGAATGAAGCCGGAATACGTATCGTTGCCCCCCAGATCGGCGAGCAACCCATGACTCAAATGAATGCCACAACCCTGCCCGTACTGATACATGCTGTACGTATCATGCCCGGCGGCATCGAGCAGAAACCCGGCGGCATAATAATAACTGACCGCCTGGCCATAAACGTCAGCCATGTAGGTGTCGTTACCCTCCAAATCCACCAGCGCCCCCACCCCCCCCCCCGCATGGGGACGCATACCAAAGGAAAATCCCTGCGCGAGCGAAAGAAACCGTTCGGGATTACGATCGTGATCCGGCAGATCGTTTCCCGCGAGGTAACGATCATGCCCCTCGCGATCAATCAGCGAGCCCCACCCCATCACGCCGCCAAATCCCTGACCGTAAAATCCAACCTCATAGGCATCATTACCCGCATCATCAATCAGCATGCCATAACCCACCGTCGCCGCTGCCTGGGCATGCGCGCGAGCTCGATACGCATCGTCGCCGGATCGATCCTCGAACCAGCTCGCGCCGAAAAAAGCGGCTCCCTGACCTGCGTAATCCGCGCGATAAAGATCATCGCCACCCGCCTCCATGATTGCGGTCACCCCCCACAACGCAGTGCCCGCGCCCAGCAACGCAGCCGCGTCAAAAACATCATCACCCGCCAAATCCACGAGGACGCTGACCGGATGCCCCATCAACCCGTTCGCCGCCCCCGCACCATCGAGGTAGCGATCATCGCCATCCGGATCGATTACCAACAGCGCCGGACCCGCATGCACGTCATCGCCACGCGTGCCGATAACAATTTTTCCCCATGCCGTTTCGATTACCTGCGATACATCCGGCCATGCATCAAGCTCCGCCGCCAAGTCCGTCAACGCGCTCACGCTCTCCTGTAGCATCCGCCCCGCCTCCGCCAACGCGCCGCGATCAATTGTTTTGGCCTCCTCGAGCCAAAACAGCGACGCCTCCGTGCCGTCCAGGCGCCGGCCCTCCTCCTCGACGCGCGCCAACATTTCCCCGGGAATTCCGGCCTGCAATAACGCCGCCCGCGCCGCCTCGTCGTCTTCCGCGTCGAAGATCCCGTGCAGCGTGGCGGCGGCGAGGTAAGCGCGATTTCCGGGTGAAACGGCACGGAAGGCGATGCCGAGCTGGTTGGTGATGGCGGGGAGAGATAACAGGAAGGGGGCGAGGAAGGATGGGGTGCTTGGTGGGAGATTTTGAGCTTCGCGCGGTTCGGTTTCTTTCCTTGATCCCGGCTCCGGCGGAGCGGAGCCCTCCAAGAGGTCGCACGCAAGTATCCACAATGGCCCCGGCGCTCCTTCGCGAGCAGCGCCGAAAATCCGGTCGCCGACTTCCGGCAACCGCCATGGATCTTGGAGTGTGTTGGTTACCCATGAGAGCGCCCAAACCGGCTTGCCCACGTCCTTTTCGAAACCGGCATCGGCCGGGGTCATGACGAGGGCGTCGAGGGCTTCGGCGACCAGGGCCTGGTCTTGCGGGGAGAAAAGGGATTCGGCGTGGATGCGTCCCGCCAGCGCAATCAGCACAAATAAAATGACCCGTTTCATCGCAGCATGACGTACCACAAATAGAACGTCATGCCCAGCGCGGCCACCGTCTTCACGAACATCACCATCAGTCGCGCCCACACCGCGCCACGTGCGATGTGCGCAGCTTTCCCACCGTGCATAAGCCGCCGCTTCTCCACCCAGTAGGCCGCGCCGAAGCTGCCCGCCAGCATGCCGATGAAACTGCCCAACACCGGAAGCGGAATCATCGCACCCAGCACCATACCCAGCAATCCCCCGCCCAGCGCCGCCCAACCTGCAGCGGATGAGCCACCGCGTCGCGATACGCCCCACTTGCCCGCAAAGAAGTCGAAAATCTCGAGCCCGACACAAAACACCAGAAACAGCCCGGCGATCCACCACCCTTGCACGTCCGCCGCCCCCATCCAGACGAACACCAGCGCCGCCAATGCGATCAGCCATGCACCTGTGAAAGAGGCTAGCGACACCAGCACTCCAGCCAGCGAAAGTACCGCCATCAGCAACCACCCAACCGCGTGAAGCAAGGATTCCATCGGCAAACCATTAATCGTCGATGGTCTGAATAATGATGCCCGACTCGAGGCCGGAATAGATGTTCAGCCTCGCCTTTTCGAGAATCTCCTTCAACTCGTCCGCGCTCAATTCCGTGCGCAGCATCGGCACTTCGATCCGCGTGTCCTTCTCCAACAGGATGCGCTTGGAGATGTCGCGGAAACCCGGCTTGCCGATGGTGATGGTGTGGTCACCGCGGTACACCTCAAAATCGGTCAGCGGGGTCGAGCCGATCAGCACGCCATCAATCTCGATCAGCGCCGGATCATCGGAAGTCGTCACGGAAAGCTTGATCACCGGCTGCTCGCCCTGATCATCGCGCCACGCCGCCAGCGCGGTCCCTACCGACGGAATCGCCTCGTCCAGCGCCCCCGCCATAAGCTGCAGCAAATCATCCTCGCCCATGATGGTCTGTACCGCGTCGGTCTGGCGGAACCGTCGCGAAGCCGCACCATCCGCCGCCGCCAGCACCGAACCATCGCGCGCATCCAAGGCCTCCAGCCCGACCCGGATCGTAACGTCATCGAGCGTCGAGCGATACCCGCCCTGGTTTACCGACGAACGCGAGGTCGAAATGGTCAGTAAACTGCCACGCAGCACCACATCTGCATTAACTTGCTGGGCGGCCCGCAGGAAGGAAGGCTCCTTGCCCGCCTCGACTTTCAGGCGCTCAAGCTGGTCGAAGAAATCGCGTCGATCGATGAGGCGGAAATCGTCGCGCCCCGCCAGCTGCTTGTTCACCAGAAAAGCACCCTTCTCCGCGAGCGAATCACTCGAAAGCAACTCGCTCGGCAAATAAGAAGGCAGGCTGCTCGCCCGGTTTTCAAAATCCAGCACCGCAACCCGCATAGGTTCATTGGCAAGCGCTAGATTAACCACTGTGGACATAATCGCCAAAAACATCTGCATCGTTTTCATTACAACCTCGTTTCCTCGCGGTCATCGTGATCCGCTGTTATCATGGACGTACGCCCCGTGAAAATATTCAACCCTGACCGGCCAGAGCGTCAAGCGCAGCCAAATCAATCCCCGCAAGCGATGTCACTACCCGGTCCGCCGCATCCAGCGCCCCCGGCTCATACGTGTTGCTTACCGCCAGCACCCGCAACCCGGCGCCCTTCGCCGCCTGCACCCCCGCCGGGGTGTCCTCGATAGCCAGACAACACAAGGGATCGCTCACCCGGTCCGGATACGCCACCTTCAGCCGCGCAAAGGCTTCGCGATACGACTCAGGATCCGGTTTGCTGATGTGTACCTGGTCTGCGGTGACGCGTTCCTTGAAGCAGGCGGTCAGCCCGAGCATCTCGAGAATCGGCTCGATATCGCTCGCCAGCGCCCCGCTCGCGATGGCCAGCGGAACATGACCATGCAGCAACTTCACCAGCTCCACCACGCCCGGAAACGCCTCCACGCCTTCCTGATGAATAATATCGAGAAATGCCTGTGCCTTCTCGTCTATCAGCCGCCGCATCATCGCCTCTTCAAGATGAATACCCTCCTCGTCGAAACGGGTGCGCAACACATCACGGTCATCAAAACCAAGATAGTGCTCGTAATAGCGCCCCCACGACAACGGCAGGTTCAGCGGCTCCAGCACCCGGCAAAACGCCCGGTGATGCAGCGGTTCGGTATCGACGATGATCCCGTCGAAATCAAAAATAACGGCTTGAATTGGCATGACCAACAATCCAGCACATCCGCCCATGGCAGGCGAGAAAAAAGCATGGCATCCCCGCGATTGACTTGCCTTTCCGGCCCGTGCGATAGTCTCGACGAATTCAGGAGAAAACCATGGCAGTACTTATTGGAATGTCCGCCGATGTGAAAGGGCGGACCATCGAGATTGAATCAGCCGGACTCACCATCGGCCGCAAGGAAGGTAACACCGCCGTGATCGACAGCAGCTCGGTGTCCGGCCAACATTGTGAAATCGTCCTCGAGGGCGATCAATGCACCCTGCGCGATCTCGGCTCCACCAATGGCACCCGGGTCAACGGCGAAGACGTTACCGAGCAAGTACTAGCCCCGCATGACATCGTGCAAATCGGCTTTGTCGATTTTGTTTTTAATGATGAGGATATCCCGTTATCCGAGGCCGAGGCCATCTACAACAAGACCGAGGTGGTTGAATCCGAGGAACCGGCGGTGCGGCCACAATCCTTCAGCAGCATCTCCCCCTTCGGCACCCGCCGCCGCGAAAGCCAGGGTGCCCTGACTATCGTCAATATCGCTCTTGCAGTGACGGCCGTCCTGCTCGCGGGATTTTTCCTCTTCAAGCTCTTCACTGTTTGATCGGCCAGTGCGGCCTTCACCTTTAACGGGTCGCTGCGGGGCCACGCTTATTGAGCTACTAGTCGCCTTGGGCATCGGGGTTATGGTCATGGCAGTTGCATTGTTGGCTTATAGCGCACTGACCGGGCACGCCAGCAGTATGAACAGCCGTATTGGCCGGGAGTTAATCCGGCAGAACACTACGACGTTGTTCAGCGAGCAGCTGCAGCAACTTTTTTACGCACCCAAGGATAGTTCTCTCAGCATTAGCCTCGAAAACAGTTCAAGCAATCTGTTGAGCTTGAGCTTTGCCCGCTGGACTTCCGATGCGAAATCCGGGGGCATTCGTACCGGACGCCTTGAACGGGTTACGTTTACGTATGAACCCTTGGATGGCGAATACCAACTCATGCAAAAGACCGAGGCGCTGACAGGCCCGGTCAGTGGCCTGCCCAGCCGCACGAATTGGCCCGGCAAAACATGGCCCGCATTGCAAGTTCACCTGCACGATGGCACAAGCTGGAGAACAAACTGGTCGGCTTCAGCGTCCGGCGCACCCTCCGCCGCCAAGATCATCATGACGGGTGATGACGAAAAGGTAGCCACAACCGAATCGCTGATCCTTATCCCCGCCGGCTTGAGCATCACCACCACCAACACCCCGCCGTAGGTACTCCGCTCGCGGATGCCCCAAGAGCATGAACCGCCGGCACGACAAAATCTCAAC
>JBMTVS010000120.1:0-7167 GCA_049451655.1 Kiritimatiellia bacterium
GCAGGAACTTGATGGCCAGGGTCATCAGGAACAGGAACATGCCAATCGTGCCGAGGTACATCGCCCAGTCCACCCAGGTCGGGGTGAACATGCCCCACGAGGAGGGCAGGAAGTCACGGTGCAAACTGGTGATGACAATCACGAAACGCTCAAGCCACATGCCGATGTTGGCGATAATGGAAATCACAAAGAGCATGGCCGGTGAAGTGCGAACCTTTTTAATCCACAACAATTGCGGTACCACACCATTGCATAGAATCAGTGACCAATACGACCACCAGTAGGGGCCGTACATGCGGTTGAATTTCATGTAGCCTTCGTATTCGCTGGCGCTGTACCAGGCGAAGAAGACTTCCATCCCGTAGCCGTACAACACCATCAGGCAGGTCGCGAGCATGACCTTGGAAATGTTGTTGAGGTGGTTGAGGGTGATCATGTCCTTCCAGCCGAACAGGGCGCGCAGCGGGATGGCCAGCGTCAGCACCATCGCGAAACCGGAGAAAATGGCGCCAGCCACGAAGTAGGGCGGGAAAATGGTGACGTGCCAGCCCGGTATCACCGACACCGCGAAGTCGAGACCGACGATGGAGTGCACGGAAACAACCAGCGGGGTGGAAAGTCCGGCGAGCAGCAGGTAGGCAATCTCATACCGTTGCCAGTGCTTCGCCGAGCCGCGCCAGCCCATGGAGGCCATTCCGTAGCCGATTTTTGCGATTTTTCCTTTGGCGCGGTCACGCAAGGTGGCGAGGTCGGGGATCAAGCCGGTGAACCAGAAAAGGATAGATACCGTGGCGTAGGTCGATACCGCCACCACGTCCCAGATCAACGGACTGCGGAACTGCGGCCACATCTGCATAACGTTGGGGTACGGGAACAACCAATAAGCCAGCCAAGGACGGCCCACGTGCAAGAGCGGGAAAATACCCGCGCACATCACCGCGAAAATGGTCATGGTTTCGGCAAAGCGGTTAATGCTGGTGCGCCATTCCTGACGGAGCAGAAGCAAAATGGCGGAAATCAGGGTGCCGGCATGACCGATACCAATCCACCAGACGAAGTTGATGATGGCGAAGCCCCAACCCACCGGTTGGTTGATGCCCCAGACGCCGGTACCCTTGACCAGCAGCAATCCGACCGCGGTCATCAACGAGCCAAGCAACAGCATGGCCAGCAGGCCTACGCCGATAATCGGACGCGGAAGCGTCGGCGTCAGCGGAATGTTACTGATTTTGTTAGTGACCGATTCGAGGGTGTGGTTGGTGTCCAACACCTCGGGGATTTCAACGAAACCTTGCTGTTTATCCACGACAATCTCAGCCATGGCCGGAAACCTCCTTCACGGGCGCGGCCTCGACTTCGAGCGCGGGGTTCGGATTGCGCAAACGCGCGTGATACGTTAAACGCGGGCGCGTGTTCAAAACGGACAAGACACCATAATCCAAAGGACTTTCCTTTAATTTGGAGACCTTGCTCATGGGGTCACGAATATCTCCGAAGACAATCGCTCCAGTCGGACAGGCTTCTTGACAGGCGGTGACAACCTCGCCATCGGCGATGGGGCGCCCCGCTACCCGCGCCTTGATGCGGGCATCACTGATGCGCTGAATACAGAAGGTGCACTTCTCCATGACGCCGCGTGCCCTGACGGTCACGTTCGGGTTGCGCTGAAGCTTGAGACTGGGCGTTTCATGATCAGCAAACTTGTAGAAATTGAAACGACGCACCTTGTAGGGGCAGTTGTTGGAGCAGTAGCGCGTACCCACGCAGCGGTTGTAGACCATCTGGTTGATTCCGTCCGTGCTATGCACGGTGGCAGCGACCGGGCAAACCGCCTCGCAAGGTGCATTTTCGCAATGCACGCAAGTCATCGGTTGATGATGAACGGCTGCATCGGAAGCGTTTCCTTCATAGTAACGGTCCACGCGAATCCAGTGCATCTCGCGCCCGTTGGCCACTTCCTTCTTACCTACGACCGGAATGTTGTTTTCCGCCTGGCAGGCCACCATACAGGCATTGCATCCAATGCAGGTGGACAGGTCAATGACCATGCCCCATTGCGGACCCTGGCTGTAATCGTGAGGCGGGTACATGGAAGGAGCATTCTCGTTGCGCCCGTATTTCTTGTGAAATTCATCATAAGCAGCCACAAATTTCGGGTTGCTCTTGAACTCACCCACCGTTCCGACCCGCACATGATTGCGTCCGGCCATGGTATGATGCTCTTGCGTCACGGCAAATTCGTGCGAGCCCGCTTTCTTGCTTATCTTTGCGGCAACGCGCCAGGGTGATGCAAGGGTTTGCAGGGCCGCGACGGAAAATCCGACTTCGTTGCCAATCCGACCGGCGTGCGTGCGACCGTAACCGAGGGTAACCACGCCCCCGCCTACCGGGATTCCCACGGCAACCAACACAGGAGCGTCAACGGCTCCGTTGATGGAAACTACGTCGCCGGTTTTGAGCTCAAATTTATCCGCGATTTCCTGACTGATGAGCAGCGCGTTGTCCCAGGTCAGCGTGGTAATGGGGCGCGGCATTTCCTGCATCCAGCCATTGTTTGCGAAAGATCCGTCGAAGGTCGCGTAGTCAGGCAAAATGGCCAGATCAAGTTCACCTTCGCCAACCGCGGATTCGCCGGCACCGCCATCGTTCCAGTTCAGCGCCACGCTCACTGGCGCGCCGGCCGAGTCAGCGACCAGACCATCGTGCAAGGCTTTGCGCCAAGCCAGGTCGCCGCCGATACTTTCCGCCCAATGCTCGCGGACGACATCGTAGCCATCGGTACTTTCGCGTCCCAATAGACCGGCCAGCACTTCGACAGCGGAACGGCCCTCATAAAGAGGAGCAATCAGCGGCTGCACCAGGGAAATCGTGCCGTCAAACGCAGCGGCATCGCCCCAAGCTTCCAGGAAATGAGTTCCGGGCAAGGTGTAATGGGCAAATACAGAGGTTTCATCCTCGAAATTGGTGAGTTGCGCGACAAAAGGAACCTTGCGAATCAGGTCGCCAAAGCCCAATGAAGCCGGCGCGCCGTAGACAGGATTGCTGTCGAGGACAAATAAAGCTTTCACGCTGCCGGCCTGGATGGCATCGGCGAGCCCGGCGAGAGATTCGGCCTGACCTCCCGGACTAAAGACGGAAGGCTTGATCAACTTCAGCGTCTTGCCGAGGTTGCCCAGCTTGGCGTTGATGGCAAACACCAGTGACTGCAAAGCTACCGAACGATGCTCGCCGGCGATGACCAACGACTTGTCTCCCGCAGCCTTCAGGTCGCCGGCGATGGTTTTCGCAAGCACAGCATGGGTCATGTCAACGGGACCATTCAACGAAACGCCGAGTTCGAGCGCCACCGCGCGGGCTAGCTGCTCGAGCTGGTCCGGCTTCAGCGCGACGCGATGATCGGCAGCGGCGCCGGTGATGGACATCTGGCTCTCGACCACATAAAGACGGTTCATTTCGCCGTTTTCGACATTGCGGCGGGAGGCAAAATCGCGAGCGTAGCGGACGCGTCCCGGGCCCATGCCAAGGAAATCGGCGTCGAAAGATACCAGCACATCGGCTTCGGCCATCTGATAGACAGGATCCAGCTTCTCGCCAAAAGCCGCTTCAGTGGCCAGGTAGAGACGGTCGCGATTGACCGGCTCGTAATGGTGAACCTGCGCCGACGGATATTTTTCGGCAAATTCCTTCAGCAATCCGGCCAGCGTGGGCGAACCGACGGTGCCGGTCAGGAGGTGAATTCCCTCTCCCTGCGTTTCCGCGGCGGCTTCGAGTTGTTGGCGGGCATCCGAGAAGAAATCGTCCCAGGATTTTTCACCGCTTTGGCCCTTGAATTTGACCGAGCGGAGTCGGTCAGGGTCGTACATGTCGAGAATGGCGGCCTGAATCAGTGCGTCCGAGCCGCCGAGGCTGGCCGGATGCGCTTCGTTGCCATCGAGCTTGGTCGGACGTCCATCATGACTGGTCGCCAACAAACCGATGCCATAACCGCCCTGGGTCATGGTGGTGGCGTACTTCATGGGGCGACCCGGAACCAGATTCTCAGGATACTCGACGTAAGGAATGATTTTTTCCTGCGGCTGGCGGGTACAAGCGGTCAACCCGCCCAGCGCCAGCGAAGCACCCATCAAGCGGAGAAACTCGCGCCGGTGCATGGGGTCCCACTCGGCAAAAAAGCGGGGAAACTGTTCTTTCAGCACATCGCCGAAGGACTCGTCACGCGAGAGTTCATCGAGACTGCGCCAGAAGCGGCGGCCGTTTTTGCCTTCAAGCTGCCGAGCTACCATGTCCCGGGCCAGTTGCGTCCGGATGGAGGCGGGCGTGTTCTGGTTGGAAGAGGTTACCGATGACATAAGTAGCAGTCCAGCAAGCGGTTATTGGAGGTGTTGACATTATGAACCCGAAGCAGCTCTTCGCCGAATTCGAGCTGATTGTCAGGCTTTTCATACGCCATATTGAAGATTTGGTCGCGGGGGCGAACAAATTTCTCGGGCTGACGGTGGCACTCAAGGCACCAGGACATGTAGAGATCGTTTTCCTTCCATGCCAAAGGCATTTCATCGACCCGGCCATGGCAGTCGGCACATCCAATGCCGGCGTTTACATGCACAGCGTGATTGAAGTAAGCAAATTGAGGCAAATCATGGATGCGATTCCATTCCATGGGCTCTTTCGTGCGCCAGCTTTCCCGGACAGGCTCGAGGATGGGGGCTTCGTTCCAGACGATGCCGTGGCAATTCATGCAGGTCTTGGTAGGAGGAATTCCTGCAAACGCCTGATCTTCAACCGATGTGTGGCAATAGCGGCAATCCAGCCCCAGTTCGGAATGGTGTTTGTGGCTGAACGGCACGATCTGCTCTTTGGGCACGCGAACCTCGGTGACGTGTGCAGACTTCTGCAGGGCGTCAAACAACACCAGCGTGCCGACCAGACCGCCAATCGCTACTATGATGCTGAGCCGGGCAATAATGTTTGCCGCGGGATGAAATACCTGCGCCATTCAAGCTCCAAAAATCACGTTTTTCGTCCGGGGAAACCAGCTTATCCCCGATAAAGTAACACGAATAAAGGTGGCTAAACGTATGACAGCAAACGTTCTCCGTCAACTGAATGATGCCGCGGAAATAAAAAAATAATGAACGACCAGCACTTGACGAAGTTCCAACTTCTCTTTTCGTCCGGAAATGACTACGTTTGCATAAAAGGAGCCTTGTTCATGAAATCATTTATTTACGCCGCCTTGTTTGTCTGCATTTCCGTCACCAGCGCATTCGCCCAGCGCGAGGCCCTGCTTGATCACACGGACAAGTGGAATTTGAACACCCGGTTTGATGGTGGCCTTGCCGATTTGGATGGCGACGGATCCATCCTGGGTGGCCTTTCCGTGGGCGGCTTGCTGAACGACCGCCTCGGGGTGGGTATTCGTGGGCGGTTGCTGCTGGACGATGCCGATGGCAAGACCGCCGGCACCATCGAAGGTCGCGATTTCTGGTATGCGGGTGGTTACTTCGAATTCGTTAGCCGGGCCGAAAGCCTGGTGTACTGGTCCTTCGACGTCTTGTTGGGCGCAGGAGAAGTAGATACCGCCTTCCGCGACAGCAGCTTCATGGTCATCGAACCCGGCATCAACCTTTGGGTCAACGTCAGCGAGACCACGATGCTGGGCATTGGCGCAAGCTACCTGATGGTTGAGGATTTGGATATGGCCGGCGTGGAAAGCGATGTCTACGACGGGTTTGTCGGCAATATTTCCCTGCGCTTCACGCAGTTTTAGTAGAGCGAATCTAGTTGCGACACCGATGATAGCGCTGCTGGACGGGGATAACCAACCGTCTCAACCTCGATAAAATCATGATGGGTCTTTAGAACGCTCGAAATCGTGGTCACCACGAAAATCCGTCAGGAGTAAGGCACCACCCCCGCTCACCCCTGCAACCTTGAACCATCACCCATAATGCTCCGCAATCCACTTCTGGTAATCCCCGCTGCGCACTCGTTCCACCCAAGTGCCGTTCTCGATATACCATTGAATGGTCTTGCGGATGCCGGAGGCGAACGACTCGGCGGGTAGCCAACCCAGCTCGCGTTCGATGCGGGTGCAATCGATGGCGTAGCGACGGTCATGGCCGGGCCGGTCCTTAACATAGGTTATGAGCGAGCGGCGCGGTTCGCCGTTGGTCATCGGACCATCCACCTCGTCGAGCAGGTCGCAAATGGTCTGAACCACGTCGATGTTCTTCATCTCGTTGCGGCCGCCGACATTATAGGTGCGACCCTTTTCGCCGCGCTTCATGATTTCCCAGATCGCCACGCAGTGGTCGCGCACATACAGCCAGTCGCGCACGTTCAGCCCGTCGCCATACACCGGTAGCGGCTTGCCGTCGCGGGCGTTCAAAATCATCAGTGAGATGAGCTTTTCGGGGAATTGATACGGACCGTAGTTGTTCGAACAATTCGACATGGTCACTGGCAGCCCGTACGTCTCATGGTAGGCGCGCACGAGGTGGTCGGACGAAGCCTTGGAGGCGGAGTAAGGGCTGTTCGGCGCATAGGGCGTCTCTTCGACAAAATAGCCGGTATCACCCAGGCTGCCGAAGACCTCATCAGTGCTGACATGGTGGAAGAGCTTAATGCGCTCCATCCGCTCGCGAGCGAGTTGCAGGAGGTTGTAGGTGCCAAAGATGTTGGTCTGCACGAAATCATCCGGACGGACAATGGAGCGGTCGACATGCGACTCCGCCGCGAAGTGAGCGATGGTGTCGATCTCATAGCGATCGAGCGCGTCCGCGATGGCCTCCCGGTCGCAGATATCCGCCTTCACCAGCACATAGCGCCCCGCGAACGAGTCCTCCAAATCGGCCAGACTTTCCGGGTTACCCGCGTAGGTCAACTTGTCGAGGTTGATAATCCGCCCCTGAAAATCCGTCTCGGTCAACAGGTAGCGAATAAAGTTCGCGCCAATAAATCCGCAACCGCCGGTAACCATCATGTTCTGCATTATCGTCTCCTCAAAAATTAAGGCGTGAAGCCTAATATCCCCGCCGCTAGATTGCCACCCTATTCACCAAGGCCCACGTCAAACGAGCCCGGGCGTCACCAAGTCACCTCGGTTTCGGTGTTAGGAGTTCAGAGTTCAGGGGTGACCATCCCCCACCCCGAACACTGAACACC
>JBMTVS010000121.1:0-7109 GCA_049451655.1 Kiritimatiellia bacterium
ATATGTTGAGCGTCGTGCCGAAGAGCGAGGCGAGGAGGAGGAGGGCGATGGCGACCCAGCGGAGGGTGTCGCCTTTGTCGGTCTTTTTACTGATGCCGATAACCGCTCCGCTGGCGAGCAGGAAGACGAATTTGACCCCGATGACACCGTTGTAGTGCGGTCCCTTGGTGTGGCCGCCGGAGAGGCTGTAATAGGTCAGCGCGGCGACCAGGCCGACGGCAAGCAGGATGTTCGCCAGCCGGGCGACCCTGCGCGAAGGCTCGGCGTGGTTGCGGACATCCCGATCAACACATAGCTGGGTGCCTAGCAATACGCCTATGATACTGACCATGGAGATGATGTGGAGCCAGAGGAGGATTGAGAGACTGCTCATATTTACTCCGATAATTCCGCGGCTGCCGCATCCCAAGGATGCTCTTGCGCCAGGAAGCGCAAACCGGTTTGGCGGTCTTTCACGGATATGGCTTCGCCGACGATGACACCGGCTTCGTTATCGGCAACTTCGACGTAGCCGTCGCCGACCATGAAGAAACGGTCGACGCCATCGACGATGATTTTGGCGAGGCCTTGCGAGACGGCGCTGATGAGCGCGGTGTGTTGGGCGAGGATGCCGAAGTAACCGCGCGGCCCCGGCAGCTGCAACGCCTCGACCGGACCGTCAAACACCTTGCCGGTCGCGGAGACGAGGGTGAGATGGAAGGTGTTGGCCATTAACCCGCCTTGATCTTGGCCGCCTTCTCGAGCACGTGGTCGATGTGGCCGACCATGTAGAACGCCTGTTCGGGGAGGTCGTCGTGCTTGCCTTCGAGCACTTCCTTGAAGGAGCGGACGGTGTCGGCGATTTCAACGTAGGCGCCGTGGATGCCGGTGAAGGTTTCGGCGACGTGGAAAGGCTGGGAGAGGAAACGCTGAATCTTGCGGGCGCGGTTGACGGTGCGGCGGTCGTCCTCGGAAAGCTCGTCCATGCCGAGAATCGCGATGATGTCCTGCAGTTCCTTGTAGCGTTGCAGAATTTCCTGCACGCCGCGCGCGGTCTGGTAGTGCTCCAGTCCGACCGTCTCGGGGGAGAGAATGGTGGAGGACGAGGAGAGCGGATCGACCGCCGGATAAATGCCAAGCTCGGCGATCGGACGCGAAAGCTCGGTGGTGGCATCCAAGTGCGCGAAGGTGGTGGCGGGGGCAGGGTCGCTGTAGTCGTCCGCCGGCACGTATACCGCCTGAATGGAGGTGATGGATCCGGTGCGGGTGGAGGTGATGCGTTCCTGCAACTCGCCCATGTCGGTGCCGAGGGTGGGCTGATAACCCACGGCGGAAGGAATGCGGCCGAGCAGCGCGGACACTTCGGAACCGGCCTGAGTGAAGCGGAAGATGTTGTCGACGAAGAGCAGCACGTCCTGGCGCATGGCGTCGCGGAAGTACTCGGCGATGGTCAGCGCGGAAAGGGCGACACGGGCGCGGGCGCCGGGCGGCTCGTTCATCTGGCCGAAGACCATGGCGGTTTTGTCGATAACGCCGGACTCCTTCATTTCGCGGAAAAGCGCGGTGCCTTCGCGGGTGCGCTCACCGACGCCGGCAAACACGGAGTAACCGCCGTGCTCGGTGGCGATGTTGCGGATGAGTTCCTGAATCAGCACGGTCTTGCCCACGCCGGCGCCGCCGAAGAGGCCGATCTTGCCTCCCTTCTTGTAGGGAGCGAGCAAGTCGATGACCTTGATGCCGGTGACCAGCATCGATTCCTTGGTGTCCTGGTCCTCGAACTTCGGAGCCGGGCTGTGGATGGGCAAAAAGTTTTCGGTAACGATGGGCCCGGCGTTGTCGATGGGATCGCCGAGCAGGTTCATTACGCGGCCGAGGGTCGGGGGGCCGACCGGCATCATGATTTCGCCGCCGGTGTTCTTGACTTCGGCACCGCGGACGAGGCCGTCGGTGGTGTCCATGGCGATGGTGCGCACGACGTTGTCGCCGAGGTGTTGGGCGACCTCGAGGGTGAGGTTGTCGGGGCGGTCATCGATGGTCGGGTTCGACAGCTTCAGCGCGGTGAACACCGGGGGCAGGGAGCCGGAGGGAAATTCCACATCGACGACGGCGCCGGTGATCTGGGTGATTCTGCCGGTGGAGGTTTCGGTGGCGGTAGCTGTGCTCATGGTCCGTTCCTTTAGCTCTTCAGGGACTCTGCCCCGGAGATGATTTCAATCAGTTCCTTGGTGATGGCGGCCTGCCGGGCGCGGTTGCGCAGCAGGGTGTACAAATCGATCAGTTTGGTGGCATTGGTGGTGGCATTGTCCATCGCGGTCATGCGGGCACCGTTTTCGCCAGCGGCGTTTTCGAGCAACGCATAGTAAACCTTGAAGGTGAGCACCATGGGGAGGAGGCGATGAAGCAGTTCGTCGCGGGAGGGCTCCAGCAAATACTCGGATGTGTTGTTTTGAGCTTCCTCATTGTCCCCGAGTTCTTCCGGTTCGATGGGTAGTATTTTCTCGATGACCGGCTTCTGGGAGATGGGGTTGATGAAATGGTTGTAGGCGAGGTAGACCTCGTCGAATTGCTGGCCGATGAAATCCTTGCGGAGCTCGGCGCTGATTTCCTCGGCGTGGTGATAGCCGGGTTTCTGGGTCACGCCTTCGTAATGGCGGTAAATTTCGCGGCGGCTGCGGAAGAAGACGTGGCCGCGTCGTCCGCAGCAGCTCAACACCAGTTTTTTGTCGGCCCGGGCCGGGTCATCCATCCAGCGGGCGAGCTGCTTGATCAGGTTGTTGTTGAAACCGCCGCACAAGCCTTTGTCAGAAGTGATGAGCAAGACGAGGATGCGGCCGGTCGCTCCGTGCGCCTGAAAGGTCGGATCGACGGACTGGTCGATCGAGCCGGCGAGGCGGCGAATCATTTTGTTGATCTGGAGGGCCATGGCGGTGGCTTTGCGCTGCGCGTCCATGGTGCGGTAAAGCTTACTGGCCGAGACCATCTTCATGGTCTTGGTCATTTTGCGCGTGTTGGATAACGACGCGAGCTTGGCTTTATATTCCTTGAGGGAAGGCATTATTTCTTCGCGTAAAACCGTTGTTTGAAGTCGGTCAGCATGTCGACGTAGGATTTCTTAACCTCATCGGTCATTGCTTTTTCGCGGTTGAACAACTCAACCGAAGCGGCATAAGGACCGTCCATTTCCTCGATCAAACGTGCCTCGAAAGCGCGTACTTCCTCGGCGGGGATGTCATCCAGAAAGCCGTTGGTACCCGCAAAGATCACGGCGACCTGCTTAGCCACCGGCAACGGTTCGTGAATCCCCTGCTTCATGATTTCCATGAGCCGCTTGCCGCGTTCGAGCTGCTTGCGGGTGGCAGGATCGAGGTCGGAGGCAAACTGCGAGAAAGCGGCCAGCTCGCGGAACTGGGCGAGCTCAAGGCGGAGCGATCCGGCGGTTTGCTTCATGCCTTTGGTTTGCGCATCGCCACCGACGCGCGAAACGGAGAGACCGGCGTTCACGGCGGGGCGTTGCCCGGCGTTGAAGAGGTCGGACTCGAGGAAGATCTGGCCGTCGGTGATGGAAATGACGTTGGTCGGGATGTAGGCCGACACATCGTTAGCCTGGGTTTCAATGACGGGGAGGGCGGTGAGGCTGCCCCCGCCTTTTTCGGCGCTCATCTTGGCGGCGCGCTCGAGCAGGCGGCTGTGTAAATAGAAGATGTCGCCGGGGAAGGCTTCGCGGCCGGGCGGGCGGCGGAGGAGGAGCGACAGCTGGCGGTAGGCCTGGGCTTGCTTGGTCAAGTCGTCGTAGACGATCAGGGCGTGCTGGCCGTTGTCGCGGTAGTACTCGGCCATGGCGCAACCGCTGTAGGAAGCGAGGAACTGCATGGTGGCCGGGTCGGAGGCGGTGGCGGCGATGATGGTGGTGTATTCCATCGCGCCGTATTTCTTGAGGGTTTCGTAAACCTGCACCACGGTCGAGCGCTTTTGGCCGATGGCGACGTAGAAGCATTTCACGTTCTCGCCGCGCTGGTTGATGATGGTGTCGATGGCGATGGTGGTCTTGCCGGTTTTGCGGTCGCCGATGATCAGTTCGCGTTGGCCGCGTCCGATGGGGGTGAGGGCGTCGATGACCTTGGTTCCGGTCTGCATCGGTTCCTTGACGTCCTGCCGGTCGATGATGCCGGGGGCTTTCACTTCGATGGGACTGGAAAGTTCGGAGGTGATGGGGGCGCCGCCGTCGATGGCATTGCCGAGGGCATCGACGATGCGGCCGATGAGCTGGTCGCCCACCGGGACGGAGGCGATTTTGCCGGTTCGGCGGACTTCGTCGCCTTCCTTGATGTGGGTGTCCTCGCCGAAGATGGCGATACCGACGTTGTCGGTCTCGAGGTTGAGCGCCATGCCCATGATGCCGCTTTCGAACTCCACCAGCTCGCCGGCCAGCACGTTGGAAAGGCCGTGGGCACGGGCGATGCCGTCGCCGATGCTGAGCACGGTACCGATTTCGTAGGATTGCTCTTGAAGGCCGAAATGCTCGATTTCTCTCTTCAGGATGGCGGAAACTTCTTCAGGTTTAAGGATTGCGGTCATAGTTTAGGTTCTCGCTTAGGTGGCAAAGATCAGGCGTTTTTGAAGTTGCTGGAGCTGGCTTTCAACACTGTGGTCATAGACTTGATCGCCAATCAGGATGCGGATTCCTCCAATCAGGGAGGCATCCACCCGGGCGTCGATCACGACCCGGTGGTCATACCGCTGGCTTAATTTTTCGGTCAGAGCGTCCTTTTGCTGCGCCGTAAGGGTTACGGCAGAGAGTACGGTTGCCCTGATTATACCCTGATGACGGTCGTACAGGGCCATCCACTCCTCGACCATGATTTCCAGCAGAGGTAACCGGCTCCGGTGATCGAGCAGGGCAATGAAATTAGCCGTGATTTGATGGCATTTAGGCTTGAGTAGTTCGAAGATGGCCTTTTCTCTCAGGCTCTTGGGTCCCGACGGCTCACGGACGAATGTTCTCCACTCGGGAGAGGCATCGATCAGCAGCGTGAGGTTGGTCAAATCCGCACGAATCTGCTCCATAGCATCCTTTTCGAGACTCAGCTCGAAAAGGGCTTTGGCGTATCGTTGAGCGGTAACGCGTGTAGACATGCTTGAGCGGTTAGAGTTGGGCGATCATGCGATCGGCGAGATCGCGGCTGCGATTTTCATCAAGGCCATCCAGCAGGATCTTCCGGGATATACCCACGGCAAGTTCTGCGCTTTCCCGACGCAAGGCGGCACGCGCCTTGTCCGATTCAGCCTTGATCTCACGACGGGCATTCTCGAGCAGGATTTGCGATTCTTCGCGGGCCTTGTCCTCGATAGCGCGAGCAGCATCGGCAGCGGCCTGACGACCTTTGTCGATGAGTTCACGAGCCTGCTGTTCAGCTGAGGAGAGTATTTCCTCGCGCTGTTGGCTTATGGTCGCCAACTCCTGCTTGAGCTTTTCCGCGTCATCCACGGATTGACGAAGGGTCTCTTCACGCTTGTCAAGAAGTGCCAGTATCGGCTTCCACGCCACCTTGTAAAGCACCACTGCGGTGATTACAAATGTGATGTAGGTCAGCG
This sequence comes from Kiritimatiellia bacterium, assembly GCA_049451655.1. GTDB lineage: Bacteria > Verrucomicrobiota > Kiritimatiellia > CAIVKH01 > CAIVKH01 > CALMUP01. The sequence goes on from JBMTVS010000121.1 coordinate 5,572, forward strand.
CGATTAGCGACGGTTTGACGTCCACCGGACCGGCTTTTTTGTGACCGTGTCCGGCGTCTACCGGTATTTCCGCGGTGGTGGAGTATTGGGCTTGCTCAGCCATGCTACCTGCCTTGGCGTGCGAACGCCCTGATTACTTGTTCAGCAAACAAACCACGGCGCCAAAAAGCGCCACACCTTCGATCAGCGCGGCAGCGATGATCATGGCCGTTTGAATTTTAGGTGCGGCTTCCGGCTGACGGGCAATGCCATCCATGGCCGAAGCGGCCAATTTGCCGATACCCAAACCGGCGCCAATTACGACTAATCCTGCTCCAATAGCTGATATGGAACCCATGACTTTATCTCCTTCAGTTTATTGTTTTGTTCTGTTCAATTTCTATTTTTTCAACATTCAACCTGTGCGCCCAAGGCTGATCCGCCTCCGGCTGACACCCTGCAACCCTAATGCGCCGGATGATGAATCTGGTTAATGAAGAGGGCTGACAATAACGTAAATACGAAAGCCTGCAAGAAGGCGACGAAAACTTTAAGCATATAAATGGCGATAGCGAGAGCGAGAGCGGGTAGACCCGCGTAGCCAAAGATAAGCAACAGACCTATAATGGAATAAACCACAATCGAGCCGGCAAACATGTTGGCGAATAAACGCATGGTTAGCGCGAAAGCTTTGATGAACATACCCATAAACTCTATGGGCACGAGAATGATCAATACCGGCCAGGGCACTCCATGGGGAACGAAAGCGCCGACAAAGCCACTTGGGCCGTTTTTGATAATGGCTCCGCCGATCATCACGGTTAGCGTTACCAAAGCGAGGCCGGCGGTGACATTAACGTTTCCTGTCGCACCCGAGAAGACAGGTATGAGCCCCATAAGGTTCAGCAAAAGGATAAAGAAAAAGAAGGAGAGAAAAAGCGGGGCCATCTTGCGTCCGTCTTTTTCGCCAAGGTTGGGAATTACAATCTGATCACGCACGAAAAGCACCAGGACCTCAAGCAGGTTCGTAAAGCCCTTTGGTATGAGGCTCTTTTTACGGTAAAACAGACCAAAGATCAGGGCCAAAAATAATCCGGCCAAAATCAGCATCAAACCATGAGAGGTCATGTGAAGTGGACTCAAATCGAGCTGCAAGCCGGGCAGCTGCCAGTAGTCATGATCAGAGACCTTGTACATGACAGCATCCTGCACCAGTTGAGCTTTGTCTGTTCCCGCTTCCATAGGTTGGTTCTGATCCGCCATTTGCTAATCTAAAGTGTTACTTTGCTCTACTTGTCAGGTTGCGGGCCAATGCTCCGATTTCCATCCACCCGGCGACCAGGTAGCCGCAAAGCATACCGATGGCGAAGGGTCCGGCCCGAAAAATTCCGTAAACTAATACAGCAAGAAAAATGATAATCAAGAAAAACAGCCTTAACGCAATGACACCCAAGGGTAAAAGAGGCTGGTCTGTAGCTTTTTTTGAATAAAAAAGAAGAAAATGGCCAGCGGCAAAGGTTGCCGCGGCGAAAAACCAACCAGCCACTACGTCTGGAATG
>JBMTVS010000122.1:0-7120 GCA_049451655.1 Kiritimatiellia bacterium
ATGTCGTCGAGGTGGCCAGGGCCGGGCGACGCCCTGTTGATGAAATCACCCGGCAGGTGGATTGTCCGGAGATCAACAAGTTGCTCGACCTAAGACAACGTGAGGGAGGTTATGTGTTGGCGGTCAGTCACATGGGTAACTGGGATCTGGCCGGGTTTGCCGTGCGGCAGTTTGGTTTGCCCATCTTTGCGCTCGCGCGGGCGCAATCCAATCCGCTGGTTACCCGCTACCTCGACCGCACGCGAGATCGTTTTCGGGTTGAGGCCATGGAGCGCGGTCGCTCGCTCGGCTCGGTGGTGAAGCGTATTAAGGCGGGTGGTGTCTTCTCTATTCTGCCTGATATTCGCGCCAAAAGCAGGGACGCATCGATTCGCGTTCCGTACTTGGGGCGCGAGGCCTTTCTGACGGGCGGCATGGCGCTTTTCGCGCGGCTGGCAGGCAAACCTATCGTCACCGTGATCGTGCGGCGCGAGGGATGGTCTCGTCATGTATGGGAGGTTCAGGATCCGGTTTATCCGGATGAAAACATCGATCGCGACGAGGATATTTTACGGATGACGACTGAAGTCATGGCCCGGTTTGATCGGGCGGTGCGCGAGTATCCCGATCAGTATTTCTGGTTCAATAAACGGTGGGTGCTGGACGATCGTTTTTGAGCCCGCAGCTCATGGACGAAAGGTAATCACTTCGAGCCAGCGATTGCCTTTTGATGAGAGGACGCGTTTACCTTGTCGGGTCAAAATCAAGCGCATGCCGTTACGCCCCAGCACATCCTCGTCGACACTTAGAACGTCGTTGGCTGCCCGACCTAATTGATTTTCTTCGTCATCGCTGGCTGGTCGACCGCGCAGAGGAACGCCGCCTTCAGAAACGCCCATTACGATGGCACCATTGATGAGGTCTTCGCCGGACCACAATGCGCTGTAGCGTTGGTAGTAATCGGGTTTACGGTCCGTACGAAAAATGAGGGTGAAGGCTGGCTTGAGTGCCAGCAGATAGGCGCTCATGTTGAATCGACCCTGTTGACTCGCGCGGATCCGGTAGACATCCAGCGGATCGATACCGTAGAGGTTGTGGCCGTGATAATTGCCGTGGTCGGGTTTCAGTTTTTGCTGTTTGTGCCAGACGTTAAAATGTTGATTCAAGATCACGCCGATTTCCAGGTGTAGGTGAGCCCGCGCGACCGGAACGATGTGCGATGGCGATGATCCGAGACGACCGAGATCGTGCCCACGGGCTATGGTTTGTCCGGCGCGGAGACCGGACGCGATTTCATCCAGATGTGCGTAGAGGGCATAAATTTTGCCGATCGGATCATCGTGTACCGTGACGATATAGCGGCCGTAATTGGAGTTACCCGGATATTGACTAATGTGGGCAACCTCGCCGTCAGCCACGGCCAGAATACGGTCGAGGGGTGCGTTCTTCTTGCCGCGCTCGAGCGGGGCGATATCGATGCCCTCGTGAAAGGATGCCACCACGCCATTGCCCAGTTTCCGGGTGCGCGTTGAACCATAAAACGCCGATTCAATCCGTCCCGATGCCGTGGGCATATAGACGACGGTTGAATTCGTATCGAAAAGATTTTCCTGCGCGGTCGCGAAACCGATGATGAGCCCCGGCGGCGGTTCCGGAGCATGAATCATGGTCGCGGTATCAGCGGGTTGATCTTCGGCGAAAGCTGGAGGCAAAGATTCCTGGGCGCGACCCAACCACCAAATCAGAAAAAATAGGTCGAAAACCAGCAAAGGTACCAACCACCAGCCATTTCGCCGGAGAAAACCTGGCTCATTTTGGTTGTAGTGCTGATCATGAAAAAGCATGCGTCCACCATGCAAAGCCGCCGGTCATTTGTAAAGCCGCCGAAATGGGGACATAGACATAGTTACCTACACAACGTCTATGTCCCCGTTTGGGAATTCATCTCGACCGCACAAGGTGTTTTATATGAACGACTTATGACGCCGAGCTGGAAAATGGCTTACAGAATTAATTTATCAATTTTGAATATTGATATTTAGGGGATACCAAAACGCCCGGAATCTGATGGACGGAAAAGAATGCACTGATGGCAGTTACTTTTGGAAGCCAAACGCTGCCGGCGACAATTTGATTCGCTCTCAGGCGCCGAGCGCCAAGATGATCCCAACGGCTATTGCGTAGAGTGCAACCGTGATGAGCAAGGGGCGGTCGGTGAGGAGGACTTGTTCGGGGCGTTCGCCTTGCTGGTAGTGGTAGACGAGATTGATGTAGCGGAAAAGACCGAACATGACGAAAGGCAAAGTGAAACCGAGCTTATGGCTGCCAAATTTGGCCACCGTGTCCGGCCATTGCGTGTAGAGCGCGTAACAGACCAGTGTGGAGGCACCGGTCATAGCGATGAGTTGGTCGAGCATACGCTCGTTGTAGCCCAACAGCGAAGGACGCGTTTCGCGGTTACCCGCCTCAGATACCAGCACGAACTCCTGCCGTCGCTTGCATAAGGCAAGAAACATGGCCAGCAGCAGGGTTACCAGCAGCAGCCAAGGCGAAATTACCACTGACACCGCGACCGCCCCGGCAAGCGCTCGCATCACAAATCCTATAGAAATAACGAATAAATCAACCAGCGGAACTTTCTTCAACGCATAGACATACGCCATCTGCAAAACGAGGTAACCGCCGATCACTCCCGCCAGCGCCGGGGTGACCAGCCAGGCTCCGCCTAGCGCCACCGCGATCAATACCAAAGCCACTCCACGCGCTACCGCCACCGGCAATTCGCCGGATGCGATGGGTCGGAATTTTTTCTGTGGATGTGCCCGATCAAGGGCGACGTCCTTAATGTCGTTAAGCAGATAGACTGCGCTGGAGGCGAGACAGAAAACCGCCAGCGCCGCGAAAACCTGTCCCAACGCGACCGACCAGTCGATCTGTTGGGCGCGATCGCCTGCTGCAAAAATCAACGCCGCGAAAACCACGCCGTTTTTCGTCCATTGCTTCGGGCGCATAGCCCGCAAGATGACACCTGGACTCATGATGCGGCGGCTCGCACACTGCGCGGATGCGGTTGTGATGGACCCCTACGTTTCATGCCGCAAGCCAGCCATAATTTCCAAACCATCCACAACGCCTCCCGCACAATCGCCGAACTCATCTTGGATGAACCGGAACGCCGCTCTTCGAAGGTGATCGGCACCTCGGCAATGTGAAATCCGCGCATCCAGGACTTGTGGCTTAACTCAATCTGGAAGGAGTAGCCATTCGAGGTGATGTGATCGAGGTCGATCGATTCGAGCACCGCCCGCCGGAAGCATTTGAAGCCCCCCGTCGGATCGGTCACCGGAAGGCCGGTAATGAGGTGGACGTAAATCGCCGCGCCCTTGCTTAAGATGAGCCGCCCCAGCGGCCAGTTGATGACCCGCACCCCGCCCTTGTAGCGGGTGCCGAGGCATAGGTCGGCGGTATCCGCGGCGGCGCGGAAATCAGGAAGAGCCTTCGGGTCGTGCGAGAAATCCGCGTCCATCTCGAAGATAAATTCGTAATGCCTCTCCAGCGCCCACTTGAAGCCTGCGATGTAGGCGCGGCCGAGTCCCTGCTTCTCTTTGCGGTGAATGACGTGAATGCGCGGCTCGCTTTCACGCATGCTGTCGATCAGTTGACCGGTGCCGTCGGGAGAGTTGTCGTCCACGAACAAAACATCCGCCCCCGGCAACGTCTTCAAAACCGCGTTTGCGATGGGTTGAACGTTGTCGATTTCGTTATAGGTGGGGATGACAACCAGGGTATCGTTCATGCTTGCTTTTATTCGTAACGCCTGCTGTGTATAATGTTCAGCTAACGGAGATTGGAAAGCATAATCGTGAATCATGACATAAGATTTTTTGGCGACCCGGTGTTGCGCACCAAAGCTGATCCGGTGGAGAATATCGATGACGAAATCCGTGCTCTCGGCCATGAAATGATCGACATCATGCGTAAATCCGAAGGCGTAGGGTTGGCTGCCCAACAAATCGGTGAGACCCGGGCTATTTGCGTGATTGAGGTTCCGGAGGAATATGACGTCGATGCGGATGGCAACCGCCTGAATCCGGAACTCGCGATGCCGGCGGTGTTGATCAACCCGGTCATCACCAATTCCTCAAAAAAGGAGGATGCTCACGACGAAGGCTGCCTAAGCTTTCCCGGTATTCGCGGCTCGATCAATCGTCCGCGGTCTATTCACCTGAGCTTTATCGATGAGCATGGTGCAGCGCGCGAACTCGATGTAACCGGCTTTACCGCGCGGGTTATCCAGCATGAGGTCGATCACCTCAACGGCGTGCTGTTCATCGACCGCATGTCCGCCGCAAAACGATTCACCTTGTCTGGAAAACTCAAACGGCTCCGCGAGGATTACGCTGTAACTGCCTGACCCATCCGCCACGATCATTACGATGTTCAAAACCGTTCAACCGTTACTATGGGCCTTCGATGCCGAGTGGGCGCCGGACCCGATGGCAGGACGAGTGCTGTACAAGTTGCCCGCCGAGATGAGCGACGCCGAGGTCGTGGTTGAGATGTGGCGGCGTGGCGGGGCCACCGAGGAGGATCCCACACCTTTTCTGAAAACCGTATTGTGCCGCGTACTTTCCATCGCCGCCCTGCAACGCAAGGTGAAGAGCAATGGCGAAATAGAACTGAGCCTGCTTTGGCTGCCGCGCGATACCAACGATCCCGCTCAGCAACCCGAGGAGCACGTCATCGGCACCTTCCTGCAAGCGCTTGGCAAGCATCACCCGCAACTCGTGGGCTTCAATTCCCATGGGGCCGATTTGAAAATCCTCGTCCAGCGCGCGGTGGTAAAAGGCCTATCCGCGCCCGGTTTCTGCCGCCGTCCCGAGAAGCCTTGGGAAGGCGTCGATTACTTCGGGCGCGGCAGCGAGGCCAACATTGACATGATCGAAATCCTCGGCTCTTGGGGCAAGTCCACGCTCGCCCTCAATGAGGTCGCCTCGCTATCCGGTATTCCCGGCAAGTTCGAAACCGACGGGGAGCAGGTCGCGCAGATGTGGTTGACCGGACGCTGGCGTGAGATCGTTGAATACAATTGCTACGACGCCCTCACCACCTACCTGGTCTGGTTGCGCATGGCCCATTTCGGCGGCCACCTCGATCGCGACCAATACGACGAAGAACAAAATCTTCTGCGCGACTCCATCATGGGCTGGACCGAGCAGCCCGAACTTGCCTTTCTCGAGAAGTACCTTGAGGAGTGGGACCGCCTGCAGGCCGCCACCGGGCAGCTTTGACCGACGCACGTCGATTTGATCTTTACCCGTCCGCGGCAGGCGGTACATTTTGCGACCACGCGAAACAAGGAAATCAACAACATGGCCGGCGAATACGTCTTCAATCTTCAGAAACTCACCAAGCAGCACAATAAAACCACCATCCTTGATGAGATTAATCTCGCCTTTTTCTTCGGCGCGAAAATCGGCGTGATCGGCGGCAACGGCGCGGGCAAGTCGACCTTGCTGCGTATCATGGCCGGCATCGATAACGACTACATGGGGGATGTCTATCGCGCCAAAAACACCAAGATTGGCTACCTCGCCCAGGAGCCGGAGCTCGACGCGAGCAAGACGGTGGCCGAAGTGGTCGATGAAGGCGTCGCCGAAGCGCGCGCAATCCTGAACCGCTACGACGAGATCTGCGATCTGCTCGGCGGCGACCTTTCCGACGAGGAGCAGGACAAGCTGAACGACGAGCTCGGACGTGTGCAGGACATGATCGACGCACGCGAGTTGTGGGAACTCGATCATCAGGTGGAAATGGCCATGGAAGCCTTGCGCCTGCCGCCCGCCGACGCGCCGATCAGCAACATCTCCGGTGGCGAAAAACGCCGTGTGGCCCTTTGCCGCCTCTTGCTTTCGAATCCCGACGTGCTGCTGCTCGACGAACCCACCAACCACCTCGATGCGGAGTCGGTGGCGTGGATTGAGCATTATCTGAAAAACTTCTCCGGCACCATCGTCGTGGTCACGCACGATCGTTACTTCTTGAGCAATGTCACCGAATGGATTCTTGAGCTCGATGGCGGGCGCGGCTATCCGTACAAAGGAAACTACGAACAGTGGTTGCTGCAGAAAGAGGAGGAGTCCAAACGCGAGGCCAAGATGGCGGCCAGTCGTTCCAAGATGCTCGAGCAGGAACTCGCGTGGATTCGCATGAATCCGAAGGCGCGTCAGGCCAAGAGCAAGGCGCGCATCGCCCGTTACGAGGAGCTCGCGGCCCAGCAAGTCGACACCCGTGAAAGCAACTTGCAGATTCAAATTCCCTCAGGCGAGCGGCTGGGCGATCTGGTTATCCGGGCCAACGGACTCGCCAAGGGATTCGGCGATCGCGTGCTCTTCGAGAATGTCGAATTCGAATTGCCGCGCGGCGGCATCGTCGGCGTGATCGGCGGAAACGGCGCGGGCAAGACCACCTTGTTCAAGATGATCATGGGCGCGGAGAAGCCGGATGCCGGTGCGCTGGATATTGGCGCGACGGTAAGCTTGTCTTATGTCGACCAATTCCGCGACAACCTTGCTGCCGACAAAACCGTCTACGAGGAAATCAGCGGCGGGGCCGAATTTCTGGACCTCGGCGGCAAGCCCATGAACAGCCGAGCGTACTGCGCACGTTTCAACTTCAAGGGTGGCGATCAGCAGAAGAAGGTCGGGCAGCTATCCGGCGGCGAGCGCAACCGCGTGCACCTTGCCAAGCTGTTGCGTTCCGGCGGCAATGTCCTGCTGCTTGACGAGCCGACCAATGATCTCGACGTCGACACGCTGCGATCGCTCGAGGAAGGGTTGATGAATTTCGGTGGCTGCGCGGTGGTGGTCAGCCACGACCGCTGGTTTCTCGACCGCATCGCCACCCACATTCTCGCCTTCGAGGGCGACAGTGTGGTCACCTGGTTCGAAGGGAACTACGAGGCCTATCACGAAGACCGCAGACGCCGCCTCGGCGATGATGCCGACCGCCCGCACCGCATGAAGTTCAAGCCGATCCGGCGATAGCGCGGCGCGGAACGTGCACCATTCAACATCCAACTCTCAACTTCCAAGGAATTGTGGGGCGTGAATGGTTGAGTCTTCGAAACCTTCCCGCCGGG
>JBMTVS010000123.1:0-7026 GCA_049451655.1 Kiritimatiellia bacterium
CCGCGCCTCGCTCATGGCCATCTGTTACTTCGCCGCCTACGCATTTCGCCGCCAGCCTGATGCGCCTTCTGCCTTGTCCCTCGCCGCGTTGATCATGCTGCTGTTCGATCCGACGCAACTTTTCACACCCGGATTTCTTCTCTCTTTCGTAGTCGTCGGCGGACTCATCGCGCTGGTTGAGCCTATCCGCAACCTGCTTCTGCCCCGCCTCCAACCGGATCCCTGGATGGAGCCGGAGACGTCCTGGTGGGCCGCCCATCGTTCCTGGTGGCAGCGCCTCATCGACTTGTTCGCGGTATCACTCGCTGCCTGGCTGGTCTCCACCCCGATCATCGCCGCGCACTTCAGCCTCATCAGCCCGGTCGCCTTGCTGGTGAATGTGCCAATTGTGCCGCTGGCTTTCGTCATTTTGCTGACCGCCTGTTTATCCGTCGTGAGCGGACTGGTGTTCCTTCCGCTGGCAGGCATTTTCAACCATGCCAACGACATTTTCGCGCGCTTGCTGGTCGAGCTGGTCGATGCCGCATCACGCCTGCCCGCCAACTACAGCTATGTCCCCGCCTGGGGTTGGCTTGCGGTGGCGGGCTGGTTTTTACTGCTCGGCGTCTGGATAATTAGCCGCAGCCGCTGGCGTTTCGCAGCCGCGCTCGGACTAATCCTCATGCTGGCGGGCTCACTCAGCCAGCGCGCCTGGTCATCGCGGGTAGACCTCGTGCTGATTCCCGCCGGCGACGGTTCAGCCCTGCTGCTCGATGGTCCCGGCCGGCGAGCCACCCTGTTCGACACGGGCGATGACTTCTATCAACGCCGTCTACTACGAACCATTCGCTCCCGCGGCATAAACCAGCTCGACCAAATCTGGGTCACCCGCGCCACCTCCGGTGCCTACGGCGGACTGACATCGCTGCTAGAAGCCATGCCGGTCGGCGAAGTATTCACGCCCGATGCTCCGTCCCAGTCTCACTATCGAAGAGCTAAAGCTGCATGGCGAGAGCGCTGGGGCAAGAACGTCATCAAGGACTGGCCCGATGATCGGCATCAGGAGTTCGACGGACTTGTATTGCGCGCGCTCTACCCGCCCGCGGACGCGCCCTATCAAAACGCGCGCGTCTCTTCCATGGTGATTCACGCCTCGCTCGGTCACCGTTCCGTACTTTACATGGGTCAAGCCGCCGCGCCGCTCGAACGCGAGGCCCTCAGCCTGCCGATCGATTGGCATGCGGACGTGCTCGCCGTCGGTCAAATCGAAGGGCTCAACGCCCTATCCACCGAATGGCTCCAACGCGTGCAGCCCGAAACTCTCCTCTTCGTCGAAAAATCCCTCGACCGCACCCCCCACTCCGCCCATGAACTCCTTAGCCGCGTGCAAAATGACCTTCCCGGGGTGCTCATACCACCCCAAGACGCCTGGACGCTGAAGTTGAAGTAAGGATGAAGTTTCGGAAAAGCTCCTGGCTTGAACGGAAGGTGTCTGCGAAAAGGTCGATCAGATTTCTTAACGCTTTTTTCCAAAAGCGAAAGTGCCCTGGAAATCTTTAAGGAACGATTTAGATCTCGATGCTGGTACGGACGACCTCAACCTCCGAGCGCGTGACCGGGTGCGAGTTTCTTTTGTAGGCGGTCAAGACCATACACGGCCACAAAACCAGCGATGCACAAGAGCAATGGAACCAGCCATGCGTCGAGGGATGCCGCGGGCAGGTGGATGGCTTCGCGCACCGGTACCAGTTCGCCATCCGAACCTTCCATGGTTTCCAGCACCTCGCGAAACGGCCAAATTTTCCATAGCGATCCCACCATGAAGCCGGTCAGAAAACTGATCATAAGCTGATGGAAGCGATCGAGCAGCCAGCTCAGAATTCGCGCGAAAATCAAAAGACCCGCGAGTGCGCCCACCGCAAATGGTGCCATGGCGGGAATGTCCAGGCCTTTAACTGCGTTCATGACGTAGTGGTATTGACCCAGAATCAGCAGGATAAAGGATCCGGAAATACCCGGTAGGATCATGGCCATGATCGCCACGGAGCCGCACCAAAAAATAGTCAGTGGGTCGTTGGGCATGCTCACCGGTACAAGCCGCACGACAAAATAGGCGATCAGCGTGCCCACGGTTAGCGAGAGCGCAGTTTTGGCGCCCCAGCGCACGTGCGAGGCGATGATAAGGATGGAACCAAGGATCAGTCCGAAGAAGAACGCGAACAAATTGTTCTGGTGATGCTCGTACAACCATGTGACCACGCGGGCCAGCGAAAGGATGGAGACCGCAAGGCCGGTGCCAAGGGCGGCCAGAAACTTCCAGTTTACATGGTCCAGCGCCTCCTTGATCTTGAAGGAGAAGATCAGCTTGATGAAGGTGATGTTGACCGACTTGATGGTCGCCAGCAGTTCCTCGTAGATACCGAGGATGAACGCCATGGTTCCGCCGGATACGCCGGGCACCACATCCGCCGCGCCCATGGCCACCCCTACCCCGGCCACGCCGGCGTACTCCTTCAACGTCCTGTCTTTTCGAGCTGCACTCATAAGGAAATCTCCGTTTCTTGCCCGCGCACTATCCCCGCGCAGGGTCTCTTGGTCAACTTTTTGTTGCGCGAATCGGTTTTGGGTTTTATATACTCAAGTCTTGCGCCTGTGGAAGATTAGCTCAGTTGGTAGAGCAGCTGACTCTTAATCAGCGGGTCCAGGGTTCGAGCCCCTGATCTTCCACCATTTTCACTCACCATGCGTCAACTCCGGGCATCGAAATAATGCACGCTACGACATGGCGGTTGTTCATGAAGTCCGGATTCATCAACCTCGCTGCTCATCGTTGCCGATGATTCCGTTATGTCCGTCACGCTTCATCTCATTGCAAGCTGCCGCGAAGCTTTTCGGCGACTGTATGGAATAAGTAACGAGGCGGAGGACATTTCGCCAACCGGCTTCACAGACGACTTTCTCGCTCTGGCAAGACGACACCGGGTAATAAACCTGCTTGAGGCGGGTCTAGGGCTTTCGCGGGTACTACCGACGGAACAGGCCGTCCGCTGGCAGCAAGCGGTGTTCGGGCAGGCACGGCATACGTCGGCACGGGTCAGCGAGGCGGAGAGGTTGTTCAAATTCTTGGAAGATGCATTGACGCGCCCGGTGTTGATCAAGGGTCCTGCCCTCGCCGCGCAGGCTTGGCCGGACCTTTCCTTGCGGGTGTTCGATGACCTGGATTTCCGGGTGGCGCGGGGCGAATATGACCAGCTCATCGAGGTGATGACCGCTTCCGGCTACCGGCCCCTTACGGATGACCCGCGGCGGCGTTACGCGCTGTGGCATTTCGGCTGGGGTATCGGCTTTCGCAACGGGGAAGGCTCCATCGTGGAATTCAATCACCGTTTTTTTCCGCCGCACTTCCCGGTGCCGGGAGGATTTCATCCGGCACGCGAGGAATTCATCACTACGATCAAGCTCGACGAGCAATCCGTGTGTACCCTTACCCCAGCGGTGCATCTGCAATATGCCTGTCTGCACGCGGCATGGCATGGCTGGGAGCGGCTGGCCTGGTTGATTGATATTGGCGGATTGTTGATCAGGCATCCGGAGGCCCTTGAAGAAGCACGCGCACAGTCAATTCGTCATGGCTTCGCCCGCGTCAGCTTACGCCAGGGCGTTTCATTGGCGAGCGAGTTGCTCGGACTTGCATACGCCAGCGGAACCGCAAATCTGAAAGAAATTCTCGAACAAGCCCCTGCCGAAAGGCATGGCGCAAACTTGCGCAAGCAGCACCGGAGCGGGATGAATTTTATCGAGAAAACCGGTTATGACCTGCGCCGTGTGTTAACGCCGGGCGATGGCGATTTCGCCGGCCTTCCCCTGCCCCGCAAGGCGCTATTCCTCTATTGGCCCATCCGCCCAATTCGATTTATGGTGAGCCGGATAAATCGACCGGCCGTGACCCAAATTACTTGAGCACCGTTTCCACGGCCTCCCAACGCACTACTTTTACGGGAAGCGAAGCAACCTCAGCCAGCAATCGATCCACTTGCTCGCCCCTCGATGGTTCCACCAGCACCAACAAGTCGATTTTATGCATATCAATCAGGGCCGGAACCTCTTCGAGATTTCCCAGCACCTTGACCCCGTGCACGAAATGGCCGCGGATGGCATCGTCGGCCGAAATAAGTCCGATTACATCGACCGGTGTGACCTGCTCACGAATGTGCGTGGCGTGCTGGCGAAGAAAAATCGTGGTCAGATAATCGGAACCACAAACCAAGGCACGGTCAACATGTCCGTCCGGGCGCGACGGCATCTTGCCGCGCCACTGCATGACGTCCTGCACGAGTCGTAAACCCGCCCGGGCCGCCACCACAGCCGGCGCGGCGAATCCCGCAAACACGAGATAGTAGACCAGTTTATACCAGGTTGATACATCGCCATTAAGACCAAGCATGGACAAACTGAAGGTCGTGGCCGAACCCAACAACACCGCAACACCCACCGAAACGTATTCCGAAATCCGCGCCAGATGCCACACCCGCGTGTAAGCCCGGAACGACAACAAAAATAGAAACGGCACGAAAAGATTCATGGGCGCCGAACTCAACCACATCGCCTTCCATGGGTCGTCCAACACGCCATCACGCCAATCCAACATCACCATAGCGATTAGCATGGCGGCGTTAAGAACAAGCATGTCGATAGCGATATAAAATAAAAGCGTGCGGTTGCGCCGGATGGGCCGGGTCAACCCGCGCAAAAGGAATTGCCCGCTGTCACGCAGCTCGATCCAGGCGAGATGCCGCACCACGGTGTAGGCGGCAATCAGAAAGGTCAGGGAAAGAATGCCCAGCGCGCGATCGTTGAAAATACTGGCCAGCAACCCACCCGCAGTGAGGAATAATGTGAACGTGTACAAAAGTAAAGCGACCCGGCTGTGCTTGCCGGTTGTTCCCAGCAGTCGGTGATGTAGATGTTCGGCATCCGCGCGATCGATGCCCAACCCTCCGGCTTGGCCATGATCGGAGCGCGTCATCATGCGTCGAACCGAGCGGCGCCAGACAGCCAACAGGGTATCAAACAAGGGAACACCGACCGCCAGCAAAGGCATGCCAATACCGGCGATGGCGGTTCCCTTGGAATTCGTCGACAAGGCCAGTGCGGCTATGGTGAAGCCCAAAAAAAGACTGCCGGTATCACCAAGAAATATCGATGCGGGATAGAAATTGTAACGCAAAAACCCCAGGCACACCCCAGCCAGCCCGATGAACAACAGGGTGTCGCCCGGCCCGGAGCGGAAGATCATGGACAGGCCAATACCCGCCGAGGCGATCATGGCGATGCCGGTGGCGAGTCCATCAACGCCATCGATCAGGTTAAAGGAGTTCATCAACACCAGAAACCACAGCACGGTAGCCAACAGGTCGATCCAGCCGGGCAACTCCACGCCGAGGATATTCTGCATGCGGATATCCAACAAGTAGGCGCAAACAGAAATCGCGGTTTGAACGCCCAGCTTGAACGCCGGCCTCGTGCCGAAGCGATCATCCCATAATCCCAGCGCTACCACGCACGAGGACAACAGAGCAAAGCGGTACCACCAATCGATGGAGATTTGTCCGGCAAAAGGTTTCCACGGATAGAGAAAGACGAGCGCGCACACCAGATGAAAGCCGACGAAAAGTGCGACTCCGCCGCCCAGCGCAATGGGCTCCCGGTGAATCTTACGTCCACCGGGCTGATCCACGAACTGCCGACGCAAGGCGAAATTGCGCCATTGAGGGGTCAGTGTAAGGGTAGCCAACAAACCCGCCAGCACGACCAGCGGATACTTGCCATACATTTCCCAGTCGAAGTTCATGTGTTCGCCATCTGCTCCAGCAACGCAATAATCTTCTGACGATTTTCAGCGGCATCAAACAAGTTGCGCGAAAGTGCCGCCGCATGTTCGCCTTTCGCCTGAAGTTCATCGCGGTCAGCGAGCAATTCCGCCACATGGTAGACCGCTTGTTGGTTGTCGGGCGCAATCACCCACCCGCAATCATGTTCTTCAATCCAACGAGCTACCGAGGCATGCTCGGGTCCGGCGAAAATCACCGGCCGCCCAACCGCGCAAGCCGCCTGAAACTTGCTGGGTACCACCACGCCGGTCCAGACTGGTTCCTGGGTAACCAGATGAACATCCGCGGACAACAAGTGCGCGGCCAAATCATCACCGGCGTAAGGTGTCATAAATTCGATAACGTCTCCGTGATCACGTTCCCATCCCGCGCGGGCGGGCCCGTCACCGCAAAAAATAACCCGCACCGGGCGGGATGTCTTTCTCACCTGCCGGGCCAACGCGGCAGCCTCGCTCACGCGATGAGCCCGTCCCATATTTCCACTGTACATCACGATACATTCCTCATCGCCCCACCCCCGTTCGCGGCGCAATGCGCGCGCTCGCGACAAAGATTCAGGCGACGTCTTTATATCACTCCAAACAGGAATCTCGCAAACCCCGGAACACCCGTTTTTTGCAAGTAACCCCGACATGTCAGGACCAAGACTTACGACCGAGCTTGCGTTTCGCCGCTCCATTCTTGAAATCCCCTTCGCGAGGGGATTCAGCAGAAAACCCGGGCGAAGCAACCCGTGAGCACTAAGGGCCTCTGGATATAAATCCATGCACCACAAGAGGTAAGGAATGTTCCGCTTGCGTCGCAACTGGTACCCCACCAGCCCGATGAAAGGTGGCGTGGTCATGCAAACCAGCGCGTCGGGAGCCGGATTGAGCTGCTTGCATCTCGCATACGCTGCTTTGAAGAAGGAGAGATAATCCAGCGCCTTGGCCAACATGCCAAATCCGTGACGCCTGCGGCCGCCTACCCGGAGTATACGCAAACCTTCGCCCCCGGCCGCCTTCTCCGCGCTTCCCGTCACCCCATATGCCGCATCCGAAGCGATGACTGTGACCTGATGCCCGGCCGCTACCAGCCCGCGAGCCAAATCCTGCAGCAGCCGACCGGTCGGTGCCTTGGCGGGCGGGTAGAATTGATTGATGAGAACGACATGCAT
>JBMTVS010000124.1:0-6849 GCA_049451655.1 Kiritimatiellia bacterium
GTGGCGCGGACGGTTTACTGGTTTCCGCCGGAGGTATTCATTCCCATCCTCGGCTCGTACACTCCAATCTCTTAAATTTTCGTCGAGCGCTAATGCTCGCCGAGCAGAGTCCGGCGGGAAGGCATTCCATACCAATCCAAAATCGTCAAGAGATCTTCCGGCGGGGTTCCCATCGTCGCTTTAATTACTGCGCGGCGTTGAGTTCCTCTAGCTCGATTGAGGCGGATTCCCAGGCTTGGGTGGCTTCGGCGATTTCGGTGGGGATGGAGGACAGGCGTTGGTTGATTTCGGCGAAGGATAATCCCGCGGCCGCCTCGAAGGAGTCGGCTAGACGCGCTTGCTCCTCCTCCAGCGCTTCGATTTTTTGCTCTGCTTCCTGAATGGTCTTGGCGAGCGCGCGCTTGCGGGCGGCGTTCTGCTGAACCAGCGCAGCCCGCTCCTGTCGCGAACGTTTGGCCTTGGAAGTGACCGGCTTGGCCGCCTCGCCCTCGACCTGCTCGCTCGCGAGCTTTTCCTTGTAGTAATCGAAATCGCCAGCATAACGACGAATGCCCGGCGGACGCATCTCGATGATGCCGGTGGCCACGCGCCGCACGAATTCGACATCGTGGCTGACCAACAGAATCGTTCCGCGGTAGGCGCGCAAAGCCTCCTCCAGCGCCTCGCGCGCGTGAATATCGAGGTGGGTGGTCGGCTCGTCGAGCAGCAACAGGTTCGGCGGCTTCATGAGAATGCGGGCGAAGGCGAGGCGGATTTTCTCGCCGCCGCTTAATACCCCGACGGTCTTTTCAATCGCATCGCCGGAAAACCCGAAGCTGCCCAGCAATCCCCGCGCATCCTTCTCCGGCACGTCTGGGCAAGCCTGCTTGACCGCGGCGAGCACGGTGTCGCGCTCGTTCATCGCCTCGGCGAAATCCTGGGTCTGGTAGCCGGGCACTACGTGATGACCGGACATGCGCTGGCCCTCGTTCAACGGCAAGGCACCGGCCAGTACCCGCAGCAACGTAGTCTTTCCCAGCCCGTTATGGCCAATCAACGCGAGCTTCTCCCCGCGCTGCACCGCCAAATCCACGCCGCGCAGCACCCAGCGGCTGCCGTCATAACTGAAACCGGCGCTTTCAAGCCGCATCACTTCGGCTCCGCAATGCGGAGGATCGGCGAGACGAATGCGCCCGCGCACCTGGATGTCCTCCATCACCTCGACCTCTTCCATCTTTTCTAACATCTTCATGCGGCTTTGCGCTTGCGAAGCCTTGTTGGCCTTGGCGCGGAACCGCTCGACGAACCGTTCCATCTCGCGCCGCTTCTGGTCCTGGTTCTTGCGCCGGGCCATCGCCTGCTCGATGCGCACCACCCGTTCGCGCTGGTAGGTATCGTAGTTGCCGGCGTAGGAGGTAACGCGACCGGCATTGACCTCGATGGTGCGGGTAGTGAGTGAATTGAGCAGAAAGCGATCGTGGGAAATGAGCACCATGGTGCCCTCGAAATCACGCAGGAAACGCTGGAGCCATTCGATCGCCGGCAAATCCAGATAGTTCGAAGGTTCGTCGAGCAACAGCGTTTCCGGCCGGGCGATCAACACCCGCGCCAGCTCGGCCCGCATTTGCCAGCCTCCGCTGAAACTGGAGAGCGGCTTGGTCAGCGCATCCGGCGCGAAGCCAAGTCCGCCCAGCGCGGCCTGCGCCCGCCCGCGCAACAGGTAGCCGCCCAGCGCCTCATAGCGATGCTGAAGTTCACCCATTTCGCTGAGCAGTTCAGCACGGCGCGGATGATCCGGCCGCTCAATTTCGCGCTCGATGACGTGGATGCGGGCGTCGATGTCCCCCAGCTCGGGCAAGGCATCGGCGACGTAGTCGAGGAGCGGAACGTCGTTGCCGCGGTTATTCAACACCTGCCGCAGGAAACCAAGCCGCCCACGATCGGCGACGTGAATGTGGCCGGCATCCGGTTCGATGTCGCCGGTGATCAACCCGAAGATGGTGCTCTTGCCCGCGCCGTTCGGCCCCACCAGCCCCACCCGCTCGCCGGCCGCGATCTGAAAGCCCGCCGCGACGAGAATGTCCTGCGCGCCGTAGTGCTTGGAGACCTGACGAAACTCGATCATGTCAGCTTCCAATCATTGGAAAAAGCAGGCGGGAAAACTTCCAACGATTGGAAAAACGCCGGATCAGGCGAACTTGTTCTTGATCACCACGTCGGACATCGGGAGCTGGCCGGGACGGGGCCAGGCTTCCTTGGTGGCTTTGCCGACCACCACAAACATGGTGATGACATGGTCTTCGGGGAGGTTGATGATCTTGCCGACGGCGTCGAAATCGAATCCGTCCATCGGGCAGGAATCATAGCCCATGGCCTTGGCGGCCAGCATGAGGGTCTGGGCGGCGATGCCGCAAGAGCGCATGGCCTCGTCGCGCTGGACCTGCTCGCGGCCACCGTAGTACTGGCCGATAGCGGGAACCAGCATGTCCTGCGCCGCCTTGGGGGCGTCCTTCCAGTAGCGGGCGGGATCATGCTCCCACGCTTTTAAGCTGGCACACATCACGATGAGCAGCGAGGCGTCGGTGACTTGCGCCTGATCCCAGGCGGCGGCGCGGATCTGCTTGCGCACTTCCGGATCCTGCACCAGCACAAAGCGCCAGTTCTGGATGTTGAAGGCGGTGGGCGACAGCATGGCGAGGCCGATCAGTTGGTTGATCTCCTCGTCGGTCATGCGGTGCCCCGGATCGTAATGCTTCACGGCGCGGCGGGTTTCGATAGCAGTTATGGTGTCCATAAAATATTCTCCATTCAGTAAATGCGGTGGTTCGGGGAAGAGATTACAACGACTTGAGAAAAAATCCATTCCGATACCGATGTCGAAATGGGCCGGAATAACCTGAAATACACGGTTGCAATCTGCCGGGGTCACGCCAATAATCCCACATCATGGGAAATCGAGGACTTTTCACCGTGTGCGTGGTCGCGTTTTTGGCGCTGATTTTAGCGGCGCGACCCCTTGGAGCCATGACGTACGAAGACGCCGAGGACGCTTGGCAGGCCGGGCGTCACGGCGAGGCTGATCGCATTCTGACTACGTTGCTCCGCGACAATCCGGGCGACCTGAAGGTCAACTTCCTGCTTGGTCAAGTCTCCCTCGCGCGCGGCAAAACTTCGCACGCCGCCTTTGCCTTCGAACGCGTGCTTTCGCTTCAGCCCGGCAACCAGCGCGCCCGCCTCGAGCTGGCCCGCGCGTATTATCTCATGGGGCAATACACCCAGGCCCAACTGCTTTTTCAGGAAGTGATGGCTTCCGATCCGCCGCCCGAAGTGCGGAAAAACATCGATGCTTTTCTGGCTGCGATTAAACGCGCGGAGCAAAAGTGGCTGGTGAGCGGGCAGGTAAATATTTCGGTCTTCTACGACGACAACGTAAACTACGGCCCCGCCGACGAGGAAATCGATACCTTGCTTGGCACGCTTCTGGTGGCGCCGCCGGCGCAGGAGGCGGACACGGTAGGACTCGCGCTTAGCGGTGGCGCAAATATGATCTACGACAGCGGTATGCGCGATTCCTGGCAGTTTATCAGTGGAGCCAGCGGCTATAAAAGTTGGCTCAGCGATGAGACCGACCAGGAAATCCTGTTCGGCCGGGCCAGTGCGGGGGCGCAGTTTGTCGATGCGGAAACCCTGGTGCGACTGGAAGGCGTTTTTGATCACCTGAACTATGGTGGCGAATCCCTGCTCAACACTTACGGTGCCGCCTTCCGCTGGCACCAGACCATCGATAAAGCATGGCTTTCGGAATGCAGCGGCAAGTTGGAGCAACGCGATTATACCGATAACGAGGAGCGCGACGCGCTGTATGGTGAGGCGCGCTTCACCGCGCATCGCCTGCTCGAAAAACAGCGCTACCGGGTGCACGCCACTGCCGGGGTGTTTCGCGAGGATGCAGATATCGATGGTTTTTCCAACCAGGGCTGGCTGGCCGAACTGGGCGCGGAGGCCTCCCTGCCTTTCAGCGTCACGGCCTACGCATCGGCCAATTTCCGGGTGACGGATTACGACGAGATTCTGCTGGCCAGCCTGCAGGGTTCGCCGCGCGAAGACGAGCAGTGGCAGGTGGCGCTCGGCCTGCAGAAGAAACTCACCCCGCGCTCGGGCATGGATTTGAATGTCCGGCATGTTAACAACGACTCGAATTTCGGGTTGTATGCTTATGACCGGAATGTGGTCACGTTAAGCACCTATGTGAATTTTTAGGAGATCGCTATGAAGCGGACGGTTTGGATGACGGTATGTACGGCCATGCTTTGCCTCATGGCCGTTTCGGTGCAGGCTCAAACCATCGGTACGGTGGTCGGACTGCAAGGACAAGCGGTGATTGAGCGTGGCGGAACGGAAAGTCCGCTGAGCCTCAGCGCCAAGGTAGAGCTCAACGACCGCATCCTCACGCGGTCGGGCGCCAAACTGCAGATCCTTTTCGATGACGACTCCGTGCTGGCGCTGGGCGAAAACAGCGAGGCGGTTATTGATGAATACGTCTACAATCCGACGGAAAAGAAGGACAACAGCTTCGGGGCAAGTTTCGGCAAAGGCATTTTTCGCTTAATCACCGGTAAGATTACCGATCTCAATCCCGATCGCTTCAAGGTCAAGACCGCGCGCTCGAGCATCGGTATTCGGGGCTGTGAGCTGGGCTTCCTGATCGATGAAGACGCGGATCGCATACTGCTCATCCGTATTCCCGGCGGCCGCCAGATTATCATTGGACCTGCGGGTCAACAGCTCAAAGACGCCCGCGTCTTTCCTCGCGCCGGCCGCATGATCACCATCTTCGATAATGGTCGCATGCAGGTGGAGGAGATTCCGCCGGGCGAGGCGGGGAAAATCTTCGGGGACACTTCCCCGGGGGCAAGCGACGGGGAAGATGAGGAGAGCGGAGGCAGCGAGGACGGATCTTCCGGGAAAGCGGATGATGATCAAGGGTTTTCCGGTAGCGATGAAGGTGAAAGTTCACAGTCCGATACGGGCAACTTTGATGGTCCTGATGATCAAGGCGGTGCAGATGAACAATCACCTCAACCCGAGTCCGAGAGACAGGAAGCCTTGCAGGAAAACAATCTACGTGATGAGTCCGAGGAGGCCACCGCAGAAACTCCCTTAAGGAAAGCTGACGAAAATGACTCGGGCGAGGATGAACAGGGCGGCGGCGGTACTCGACCCGAACCAGAGCCCGAGCCAGAACCCGAACCGGAGCCGGAACCCGAACCTGAGCCTGAACCTGAACCTGAACCTGCACCTGACCCTGAACCTGAACCGGTGATTTCTGCTGTTAGCGATGCCAAAGGGATCGGAGGCACTTATCAAAACCTCTACAGTGGCCTATATAAAAATCAGCTATCTACCAAAAACAGCTATTACTACAACAACACCTTGAATGAGGTGATTCGATATGTTCTGGGAGAAGGTGTAATTGTTCATCAAGTTGTAAACGGTGAGGCCTCGAGTTACGCGGAATTAACCTTGACCGCAAACATCTTGGATTATTTTGGGTACCCCCTCCGAACAGAGACGTTGAACCTGGGGCGTATCATGCTGGACACATGGAATCGCGAATCCGGTTATCAGGGTTTTAGGGAGAATGAGGCCGCAGGCGTGCGGATAGCCAATGATAATTTGGGTGAGTTTGTGCGCCGGATAAACACCGGAAATCTCGCCGAGGGTCTGCTTTATTGGGGCATCGAAACCGAAAATGTTGAATCCACCCTGCCTGCAGACAGTTTGATCACGTACAAGATCGAAGCACTTGAATACCCGGCTGGCGTGGATGATACGTCAACCTTACAAACCAGATCAGGAACCTTGACCTGGAACACCAGAACTGGAGCATGGGTGATCGAATTTGATGGTGATTTTCATAATGGATACGGACCAGGTGCGTTGCTCGATGTTTTCGGTGCGGAAGGTCAAGGGATCGGGGCTGTAAAGCCTGGATCGATCCCGGATCAAACGCTTCCGAATGAAGGCCTGGGGGCGATAGTAGACCCATCACTCATCGACTCGCCCGGCATTATGGCTGGCTTCAGAGACGTTGATACGCCGGCCGTAGCTGCGCCAACCGGCATGAGGACCATTAACGGTTATGCCGCGGGTGTTGATCAACCGCCTTTTGGGGGCTGGCAAACCAGATACTTATCAAGTTCAGACTCGCTTGTTGATACTTTTGCCGCCAATGAGGGCCGGGTGGAAATCAGCATTGATCGTGATCTGCCGGTAAACAACCTCGGTATTAATCTTTACGCAGGAGTCAACCCTGCTCAGCCCGACGTCATCAATGATCTTCAACTGGGCAATCCAGAGGCGAGTTTGTATGTAGACGACCAACGGTTTCAGGGTGGCTACGTTAACAATGAACAGTTGTTGGAAATCAGCGCGAGTAGTGGTGGCGATGGTTGGGTATGGGGCGAATGGTATGGTTCTCATCAAATCAATGACGGGGTTAGCGACCTTGAACAATATACCGAAGGATTTTGGGCGGCGGGCGATGTGCTGACCGAGTCGGCCTTCCAGAACATTTTCGAAGGCGCCCAAAGCTATGTGCTGCAAACCCCGGCCGATCGCCCCGGCATCGCCGCCGCCAAGGCCGGTAATGCTAACTACGCCACCACCCTGATCGGCACCGCCAACCTGCTGGTTGATATTCCCGGCAATTCCGCCACTGCATCATGGTCCGGCAAATTCAACAACATGACCGACGGTACCTTCTGAATATGCTGACATACCCTGTGTTCGATACTTGTCTGCTAGATCAAAGATGGCATAGTTCTGAGTGTGGAAGCCAGCCAGTGTGATGAACTGATATCGGTAACC
>JBMTVS010000125.1:0-6843 GCA_049451655.1 Kiritimatiellia bacterium
ATGACGTAGACTTCATCGGAACCGTTGGCGTCAGCCACAGCTTCTAAGGCTTAACCGCCTTTCATTCAAAAAAGCCCGGGCTTTTGCCCGGGCTTTTTTTGTTTGTATTGTCCAGTGATCCCCGGGAAATTCTGAAATGCCGTTTGCGAATACGCGTGAAATAAGAGACAAAAGCGGCCGCCAAACCATTGAGGTATTCCGGCAGCGAGGTCTTCCGTGTTAGCCAGGCAAACAGCTCGACATGCGAAGACTCAATCATTCCCCACCCCACAATGAAATTCCGGGCGGAATTCTTGAAATAGAGGATGGACACCATCTTCACACGGATGATAGTTTTTTCTTTCGCGTGAATGCTTCTTCCATCTTTGCGGTATCCTATTTTCCTGGAGTTCGGGCTTGAGCACGGGCGAAACAGCCCCGGCCGACGCGGTTTATGTCGCGCTGACAGGTCGTTACGCACTGGTAAAAGTCAGCGGACGGGGTTCCTTTAAAGTCAGTTCTTCGCTGAAACAATTTTCTGAATCGGTCATCCGCAAGGCCCTGCCCCTGATGCTCGTGGACATGACGCAGTGCATCGGCATGGACAGTACCTTCATGGGCGTTTTAGCCGGTGTTGCTTCAAGACTAAAAATCAACGGTGGCGAGGTGGTCCTTGCGAATTGCACCACTCGCACCCGCGGTCTACTCGCAACACTGGGCCTGGATCAATTGATCCCCGCCTACGAGACCGCGGACACCCCCGCCCGTTATGCCACCCTGATGGAAGGACGTGATCCGCAGCAGGAACTCAATCCCGCCGGAGCCAAGGATGCGGAAACGGTGAAAACCATGCTCGATGCACACCAGAAACTGGTCGATCTGGTTCCGGAAAATCTCCCCCAATTCAAGGATGTGCTCGATTATCTGCGTGAAGAGGTACAACGCAAAGATAAGCCAAACCAGTCAGACGGCGCTTAACGTGCGATTTCAGGCATGAGTCAGACATTTATCATTATCACCGCCCTGACGAACTTCCTCCTCGCCTCGGGCGGGGCCTACATGTATTTCCGCTGGTTGCGGCAGCGGAAGGTCTGCGAGCAATTACAACAGGAGCGCGAGGTTATTTTTGGCTTCATGCATGATGTGGGCGAGGTGTTCGCCGAATCCGAACACATTGAACCCAACCTGCTTCTTAAGCGCGTCCTGTATTACGCACTCCGTACCACCCGGGCCTCGTCTGGCGCCATTTACTTGATTGACCCGCGCGAGGAATCGCTGCACGCCCGGGCCTTGACCGGGGTTTTTCCTCCGCTGGTCGGCGATACTAACGGCAGCCTTACCAGCACAGTCAGCAAGTCCAAACATATCGAACAGCTCGTGCGCGCCCGGGTAATCGAAAAAGGTGAGGGGCTGATCGGATCGGTGGCCGACCTCGGCACCCCGCTGCTCATCACCGACGCCGAATACGACCCGCGCGTGCCGAAGCATCAACTCGATTTCCTTCATATCCGCTCCGTGCTGCTGGTCCCCATGCGCTTTCATCAAAGCGTGACCGGCGTACTCGCCGTGGTGAACCGCGTTGACGGCAAACCCTTCCTGGAAGCCGACCTCAGTCTGCTGCAGGCCCTCTCCGACCAGGCCTCGGCGGCCATCTACTATGCAGGGCTCCGCGATTCGCTCGACGAGAAAAAACGCCTTGATCACGACCTCTCCCTTGCCCGTCAAATTCAGGCAACCCTGTTGCCCGCCGAATTGCCGCACATCCCCGGATTCGAGCTCGCCGCTTTTAATCAACCAGCGAAGGAAATCGGCGGCGATTATTACGACATTATTCCGATCGATGAACGGCACATCGGGATCGTATTGGCCGACGTCTCCGGCAAAAGTATCGGGGGCGCCATGCTCATGTCGGTTTGCCGGAGCGTGGTGCGCGCCCAGGCCCCCGGCCATCTTAATCCCGCCGATCTGCTGCGCTCCATCAACCGCGTTTTGAGCAAGGACATCGCCGAAGACATGTTTATCACGATGGTTTACATGGTGCTTCACCTCGAAACCCGCAAACTGGTCATCGCCCGGGCCGGTCATGAAAAACCGCTGATTGTGAGGGCCAACCGGCAAGTGGACATCATCGAATCCAACGGCGCAGCGGTCGGACTGACCGATCCGGCCTTGTTCGACGGGATCATGACCGAGGTAAGTGTAGACTTGCATCCCGGTGATCTGGTCATAACCTATACAGATGGCATAACCGAGGCGATGAACGCAGCGAAGGATGAGTGGGGCATCGGCCCCTTCACCGATACTTGCGTGACCGCCTCGGCGGAAGGTGCGCACAGTCTGGTCAATCATGTGCGCGAGCGCATACAGCGTTTTGTAGGTGATTATGCCCAGTATGATGATATGACATTGGTGGCCTTGCGCGTGACCAACGAAGGTTGAGGAGAAAAAACGACATGATGGGATGCCGTATACAACATGATGTGGAAGGTGAGCTGGATATTATCCGGTTCGATGGCGCCCTGGACACACAGTCCTTTCCGCGGCTTGAAAACATCTTCAAACATTTGCTGGAAGGTCAACGTCATCGCATCATTCTCGATTTCTCCACCTTGGATTACATCAATAGCGCATCCCTCGGCGCGCTGATCGGGTTTACCCGCAAAGTACGCGAAAAAGAAGGGGGCGACTTAAAGCTAGCCGGACTTTCCGCCAAAATCGCCGGCATCGTTAACCTCCTTGGTTTCGACAAGATCCTGAAACTTTACGCTTCCGTGGATGATGCAATGGAAGACTTCACACAAGCCGTATGATGGACAACCTGGCATCATCTGAAGAACAAAACAAAAGCAGCGAACCTGCCCGCAGCTTCGTCACGCTTGATTTGCCCTGCAAATACCGGTTCCTGCGTATGGTTCGTCAGGCGGTGACCGATCTTTGCGCGCGCGCCGGCATGTCCGAACTCAAGGCGGCTTCCCTGGAAATGGCCGTTGACGAAGCCTGTTCAAACGTCATGGAACACAGCTACGGGGGCGAAACCGACACCCGCAAAGAACCGCAACATCCCGGCCTGCGCATTAACCTCATCCAGCAGGACGGCAAGGTTCTGGTGGAAATTTTCGACCGCGGGCGCGGATTTGATTTCAATGATCACATCATCATGGAACCGGAACAGTATATGCGCGACGGTCACGAACGTGGCCTCGGCATGTATATTATCCGTAAATTTGTGGATGATGTCGCCTACGAGCGCAACACGCCTTACGGGCATTGCCTGCGCATGACGAAGCGCTTGTAATCAAGGCGTTTTCGCTTATATTCCCCACTTGGTCCGGCCGGGCTTTTACGATGCCTTACGGTTCTGCTGAACCGCCGGTTCCTGAAAAATCTTTCAGACATCATCATGAATAATAGCGAACAAAATACCGAACAAAACGAAACGGAAATTCAAGGGGAGATCATCAATGAAGCTCCCGAAACCGGCGGTCAAACAGAGGCGCCTTCTGAAGCAGTCGCCAATGCAGAAGAGGTGACACCATCTGTCACGCCCGATGAAGCCGCCATCCTGAAGGATCGCCTGCTGCGCCTGCAGGCGGACTTCGACAACTTCCGCAAGCGTTCCGCCCGCGAACGCGCCGATTGGCAGGTGTTTGCCCTCGAGCAATTCGTGCAGGATCTGCTCCCCGTGGTCGACCACTACGAACTCGGCCTCGAAACCGCGAAAAAGGAACAGACCTCTGCGCCGGTACTCGAGGGGCTGAAACTCGTCTACGACCAGCTGCTCGGCGTCCTCAAGAAAAACGGCGTCACCCAGGTGAAGGCCGAGCCCGGCACCCCATTCGACCCGCATAAACAGGAGGCGATCTCGCACATCCCCTCCGAGGAACATCCCGCCGATGTCATCATCGCGGAAACCCGGCGCGGCTACCTCATCGGCGAGAAGATGATTCGCCCGCTTCAGGTCGTGGTCTCCAGCGGCGCCGCGCAAACGGCAGAAGGATAAGTCATGGCCCCCGGCAACAAGGATTTTTACGCCACCCTCGGGGTGGGACGCTCCGCCACCGCGGATGAAATCAAAAAGGCCTACCGCAAACTGGCCGTCCAGTACCACCCGGACAAGAACCCCGGCAACAAGGAAGCCGAGGAGAAGTTCAAAACCATCACCGAGGCCTACGAAGTCTTAAGCGACCCGGAAAAACGGCGCCGCTACGACCAGTTCGGCTCCGCCGCGTTCGGTCCGGGCGGAGGCGGAGGCCCCGGCGGATTCGGGGGCGGGGGTTTCGGCGGCGGCATCGACCTCGAGGAAGCCTTGCGCACCTTTATGGGAGCCATGGGTGGCGGAGGCGGAAGTATTTTTGATGACTTTTTCGGTGGTGGTGGGGGCGGAAGACGAGGCGGTCGTGAAACGGCCATGCGCGGCTCCGATTTGCGGTATGACCTCGAAATAGAATTCGAGGAGGCGGTCTTTGGCTCGCAGCACGAAATGACCTTGAGCGTCATGGATGAGTGCCCCAAGTGCCACGGCAGTGGCGCCGAATCAGGCAGCAAGCGCGAAACCTGTCCGCGCTGTCGTGGCGCGGGTAGCGTGGTCGCCTCCAGCGGTTTCTTCCAAGTGCGGCAAACCTGTCCGAGTTGCGGCGGGGCTGGCGAGGTCATTACCAATCCCTGCCGCGAATGCCGCGGTGAGGGTCGGGTTAAGACCCGCAAGAACATCACCCTGAAAATTCCTGCCGGGGTCGAAACCGGCTCACGTCTACGCCTGGCCGGCAAGGGCGAAGGCGGCGCGCGCGGCGGACCGGCCGGTGATTTGTATGTGGTGGTGCACGTCAAGAACCACGCCTTCTTCCAACGGCACGGCGAGGATATCATCGTCGAAATGCCCATTCCGTTCGACGTCGCCGCGCTGGGCGGTACCGTCGAGGTGCCCACGGTGCAGGGTTTCGCCTCGCTGAAGATTCCCGCCGGTACCGCCAGCGGCACCGTGCTGCGGCTGCGCGGCAAGGGCATCGCGGCCATCGGCGGCGGACGCCTGGGCGACCAGCATGTGCGGGTGGTGGTTGAAGTACCGGACCGGCTCGACCGTTCCCAGCGCAAGGCACTCGAATCCTTCGCCGCCGGATGCAGCATCGACAACTATCCCAAGCAAAAGCAGATTCATCGCACGGCCGAGGAGTTCTACCGCAAACGCGACACCCGGGCGGGAAGCCTGTAAATGATGCGCTACTACATCGCGCCGGACCGCTGGTCGGCCGACGGGATGTGCCTCGAGGGCGAGGAAGCGCACCACCTGCTTCACGTGCTTCGGGGTAAGGTCGGTGATCAGATCACGGTCATGGATGGCGCGGGGCGCGAGGCCTTCACCGAGGTGGTGGAGGCCAACCGTAAGGAGGCCCGCATCCAGGTCATCCAGCAAACGCAGTCACCTCCCCCGCCGGTCGAAATCACCCTCATCCAGGCGCTGCCCCGCGAACAGCGGATGGACCTTATCCTGCAAAAAGCCACCGAATTCGGCATCCGTCGCATCGTGCCGGTGGTCAGCGATAACGCCGTGGTGCGCATCAAGCCGGGCGAGGACGCGGGCAAGCTCGAGCGCTGGAACAAAATCGCCCTGAGCGCCGCCAAACAATCCGGCTCGCTCTGGCTGCCGGAGATTCAGCCGGTCTCGGGATTACTCGATTACCTGACCGCGATGCCGCGCTACGACGTCTGGCTCACCTGCTCCCTCGAGGCGGACACCCTGCCGCTCAAACAGGTCATCGAATCGGCGCAAGCCAATCATCCCAAATCCATCGCCTTCCTCATCGGCCCCGAAGGCGATTTATCCACCCGCGAATACGCAGCTGCCCGCAACGCCGGAGCCCGCATGGTCAGCCTCGGCCCGCGCGTCCTGCGCAGCGAAACCGCCGCCCTCTACGTTCTCGGCGTGTTGCATTACGAATTCGGCTGAACTCAAAAATTTTAGACAGAACATTGATGCTGGGTTAATTTAATACTAGCCGTCGGCTGGGCCGTAAAATTGAAGTAAACACGGTCCCGAACAGAGAGCGGCACCATGCGAGGGGAAGCCATGAAGAAGTCAGCTTTTGTTTTTATGATGACCGGCGCGATGATGCTGATCACTGGAGCGGTGCGCGCGGATTGGGGCATTTGGGCTGCGGGCGTATTCGTCAATCCAAACGGCGCCGGCCAGAACTATTACAGCGCCGCTGACTTCAACGGCGCCTACCTCGGGTCATTTGTTTCGGTGAGCAATGACACGCTGGTGCTATCCGGCGGTGAAATCAAAACCTACAAAAACGGGGCCAGCGACGTGCAGGGCGGGGCCATGTTCTACCGCATCTACCCGGTTGACAGCGGAGGCGGTGCCTTCGTTTCGAATAATCTTCCATTCTTTGAAAACCTCGTCACAGCCGGTGACCAGACCTGGCAAACCACCACGCTGAATGTCAATGTGTTGGCCTCCTTGCCCAAGCCCGGCACCTATCGCATTGAAGTCTACTTCACCGGTCGCGGCACCGGCCCCAACGAAACCAAGTTCTTCAGCAACGATGGCGCAAACTACACCGCTACCTTCGACTTCAATGTCCCGGTTCTTACCGTCAACGGCATCAACGCAAATTACACCACCACCAAGTTTTTCGCGGATGAAACCGCCAGCGATTCTTTTCCCGTGAATGTGGTCTTTCGGCCCCACGCCGCCACCAATGTCACCCAGGTGGAAATCTTCAGCAACCTCAACCGCCGTGACCTCGCCACTCAGGTCTGGACCAATGCCGACGGCATCGTCACCGAAGAGGGCATCTTCCCGCGTCCCGGCAACTCGATTTCCGCGAGTGACGCCGGCTACTACTTCCGCGCCTATCCGAT
>JBMTVS010000126.1:0-6837 GCA_049451655.1 Kiritimatiellia bacterium
TCGCCGGCTTTGGCGAGGCACCTAAATTTCCACCCCATAATGTCCTGTTATTTCTCCTCGAATCCCTTGAGTTCGATCCTTCTCCCGAAGCGACGATCATGATCCAGACCACCCTCGACGCCATGGCGCGGGGCGGCATACACGATCAGATCGGCGGCGGATTCCACCGCTACTCCACCGATGAGCGTTGGAAGCTTCCTCACTTCGAGAAGATGCTTTACGACAATGCCCTGTTGCTCAAGGCCTATAGCCTGGCCGCCGCCCGTTTCGCCAACCATGAATACCGCGAGGTCGCGCTCGGCATTGCCAACTGGCTGACCCGGGAGATGACGCATCCCGGTGGTGGATTCTACGCCGCCCTTGATGCCGACAGCGAGGGTGAGGAAGGACGCTTTTACACCTGGACCTTCGATGAATTAAAGGAAGTTCTCGAAAAGGACGAACTGAAGGAATTCTGTCACTGGTATCAGATCGAGACGGGGGGAAACTTTCACGATGAAGCCACCGGTCAAATTACTGGCCGTAACATTCCGGTGCTGCGCCTCGACGCTACCAGCAAAGCCACCAAGGCTCTGGCCGGAGCACGCGAAAAACTGTTGGCCGCCCGCGAAAAACGGGTTAGGCCCGGACTTGACGACAAAATTATTACCGCCTGGAACGGTTTGATGATCAGCGCCCTCGCGGTTGCATACACGGCATTGAATGATGGCCACCTGATTAATGCCGCCATAAGCGCTCGCGACTATATCGCAAAGTATCTAAGCAAAAACGGGAAGATCTTGCGCTGTCGGTGCGGGGACAAAACCTCGCCGCAGGAGGGCCGACTTGAGGATTATGCAGCGCTGGCTTTGGCCGAACTTGATCTTTATGAAGCGACCACTCGTGTGGAATTTTTAGACCGCGCAGAAAAGATCACCAAGCGCTTGTTGAGAAATTTTTACAACAAAACCAGCGGCGACCTGTTCATGACTACCGCCAGCGATACCATGGCCGGTATTCGTTTACGCGATGTCGCCGATTCCGGATCCGCGTCCGGCACCGGACTGACCCTTCAATTGCTCGCCCGTTTAACCAACGAGCTACAAAACGATAAAATGACCAAGGCTGCCCGCTCCATAAGCCTGACGGTTAACCAGTGGATGCACCGCGCACCGCTTATCTCATCATCATTGCTGCACGGAATGCTGTTGCTCCTCGAAACGGGAGAACTTGGTGATGATGACATTCTGGAACCGCATGACGCGGCATTCAGCGTCGATCCGGACGTTGTCGTTTTTTCCCGCGACGGGCGAGCTCACACGATGCTTCACTTACATTTGCCAGCCGGCTGGTACCTGAATGAACTCATGAACCGCGCCGGAGACAACTCGCAGGCTATCGCCGTCAGCTGGAGCAATCCCGCACCCCCGGTCGACATCGACTTCAAACCGGTTGGTCAAGATGCCTGGAGCATCACGCTGGTTAAGAGCTCGCCCGACGTCCCGCTGCTCGGTCGGTTCAAGCTGAACGTCTCCTACCAACTCTGTACCGACACCGAGTGCCGGGACCAGGCATCCAAGCTGGTTGAGGTGCAATTACGCTGATCGTGACTTCAGCATCAAGTTAATCAATCGGTATAGCAGCCGCGCCCCCACGTTAGCGTCCCATTCGTCTGCTCCCGGGCTCACCTCGTTTACGTCCAGACCAATGATGGCACGACCACTTTGCACCACGCAGCGAACCAGATGAAGCGCCTCCTCGAACTCCAATCCGCCCGGAACCGGCGTACCGGTATGGGGACAGAGCTTAGGGTCGAGTCCGTCGATATCGAAACTGATGTAAACCTTTTGCGGCAATGCTTTTACAATCTTACGGTGAAGATCCGCCACGGATTTGCCTTCGTATTGCTTGCGCTTGATATCCCGGTCAAAAAACGTGATCACACGGGATTTTTCCCGGCGCATGACGGCTAATTCCTCATCGCAATAATCGCGTATGCCGACCTGGACCAACTTCTTGATCTGCTTGATTTTCAGAGCATTAAACATGATGGAAGCGTGTGAGTACGTGAACCCCTCATAGGCCGCCCGCAAGTCTGCGTGGGCGTCGATTTGCAGGATGCCGAACGACTTATGACGTTCCGACAGCGCCTCCAGGAAACCTAGTGGCGTAGAGTGATCGCCACCGAGTAACGCTACCAGTTTTCCTGCATCCAACAGTTCCCCCGCGCGCTTCCGGACATGGTTCACCATCAGTGCGCAACCACGGTTGACCTGAGCCAAATTATTCTGTGTCCCTTTACCGCTGGAACCGCTTTCCAGCGAGGCAATTACCTGCCCGGCTATTTTGCGAAGTCGCTTGCTTTCGCGTTTCAGCTTGGCGGGAACACGATCCATCGCGATGCCTGATTTCCATCCATCAGGGTGATCCGGTTCATACAAATCAACTTGCCGCGAGGCTGCCAGCACCGCCTCCGGCCCCTCGACGGTACCGCCGCCATACGACACGGTTACTTCCCACGGTACCGGCAAGACCACGCATGCCGATTCCTCCACGGAAAAGGGTAACCCGAAAATTCCCGAATCCTCCCGTCCCGGGGCGTTTGGATCAAAACACGATAGTTTCTCTTTCAAACTCATTTAGCTCATCCGCGTTGTATGTGATAGTTTGTGTTATACGAGTTTTTGCAGAGCGCAAGTGATTGCACCAATTACCGACCTGCAACTACGAAAGCAAATGACGATTTGGATTGCCATTTTATTGCTGCTGGATGCCGGCTTTGCCCTGCTATTTGAAGACCGCGTGCGGGCGCGAATGCCCGGCTGGAATGTGAAGGTCATCGCCTTTATCGAGGCCGCCATCGCGCTCGTTCTCATCATCTGGCATTTTCGATAACCCACGACCTCAAATCGTCGCGCGTGCCGGTCCGGCGATCCGGACCCATCGACCACATCACCACCCCTTCGCCCACCACAGCGGCATAGCTGCTTTCCGGAATAGAGCAGATGCTGTCGTAGTTGACATCGAAAACCATCTGGTAGGGATTGCCCCACGGGTCAATCGCATTGCCACGCGGATCCAGTGTGAGCTCGACGAAAACATCGGAGACCCCGGTTAATTCGAAGCAATTCAACCGCTGAGGATTGGTCAGGTTATCCTCGTTACCTTCCCCCTCCATGGCCGCCAAGGTTCTGATCACATCGCCATTTTCGCGCTGTAAACCAAAGCGAATATCATGGCGAGCATCACGAGCAGAAGCCGGCCATAGACGATACTCGCGATGAAACTGATCCGCAGCGGAAAGCATAATGCGCAGCTCCTGATAAGCTTTCTGTGAATACTGATAATCGCGCCACTCCAGAAACACCGGCACGCCCAGCGACAGCACAATCAGCAAGCAGGCAAATAGAAAGAGAATCTCGGGCCGGGCAAAACCAAGCGATCCGTGGGTCGAAGGCTTCATGAAAAGCGTCCGAAGGACTGCGGGAACTAGCTGAGGTTGCCGATGATCGAGATGAGCGGCAGGAACAAGGCGATCACGATTGTACCCACGATCACTGCCAGAAATACGATCAATAGCGGCTCGATAACCGAGGTCAAACCGGCCACCGCGTTGTCGACTTCGTCATCGTAGCTGTCGGCAATCTTCATCAACATTTCCGGCAGCTCACCCGTTTCCTCGCCTACTTGCACCATGCTTACCACCATGGGAGGAAACACGCCGGAAGACTCGATCGGGGGGGCCATGTTTTCGCCCTCTTTGACCGCATCATGCACGGTGGCGACCGCATTAGCGATGACTTCATTGCCAGCGGTATCACGGACAATATTCAATGCCTGAAGCACAGGCACCCCGGAGGACATCAAGGTGCCCAACGTGCGGGTAAAGCGTCCAACAACGGTCTTGCGAATTAAATTGCCGAAGACCGGCATACGTAATTTGAGCGCGTCAACGAAGTACGATCCCTTTTTGGTCTTGGCCGCCAGCTTGAAAGCAAAGACCAAGACAACAATGGCCCCGATCACCAGGGGAAGTCGTGTAGTCATGGTCTCACTAATATTCATGACGACCTGGGTCAAGCCGGGCAAGGCCTGACCATCAAGCAATTCGGAAAAGATCTCCTTGAACTTGGGGATGATCACAATCATCAGGAAGGTCAAGATACCCACGGCCATCACAAGCACCACCAGCGGATAAACCATGGCACCGACGACCTTGTTCTTGATCTTCTGGGCCTTCTCCATGAATTCGGCGAGGCGTAACAACACTTGATCGAGCACGCCGCCGATTTCACCCGCTTTGGCCATGTTCACATAGAGCTTGTTATAAATTTTAGGATGCTGGGCCAGCGCTTCGGCAAATGTGCTGCCGGACTGGATCGAATCAGCCATCTCACCCAGCGCCTTTTTCATGCCGGGATTTTTTTCCTGACGCTCCAGTACCTGCATGGCCCTGACCAAGGGAAGCCCTGCGTCGACCAGCGTGGCCAACTGGCGCGTAAAAACCATGAGTTCCTTGGGTTTAACTTTGGTAAACAAAACCGGTAGCTTGATCTCGGTTTTCAGTCCGCCACTACCGGACTTGGCTTTCTTGCCGCCGGCTTTTTTGGAAGGCTTGGCGGTCAGCGCGGCTTCGCTAACACTGGTGGGGAAGAAACCCTTTTCACGAATTTTGGACAGAGCGCTCGTCTGCGTATCGGCATCCACTTCGCCGCGCACCTCGGCACCTCGAGAATCCAGAGCTACGTATGAGAATTTCGGCATAACAAAAACCTACAAACCTTTATCCTTCATTCATTCCGAACGTGTTAACGATGCCCTTCCCGCAAAAACCAGTCAAGCGTTTTATCAAATATATTTCCAATAATTTTTAAAACGTAAATCAACGGATGGCCTTAATAAGTAAGTCCCTCGCCATCTGAGGGTTAGCTTTTCCCTTACTCAAGCGCATGACCTGACCCACCAGAAATTGAAGTGAAGCCTCCTTACCCTTACGGTAATCCTCCACCGGTCCGGCATGCTCCGCGAGAACCTGATCCACCAGTGCCTGTAACGCACCGGCATCACTGACCTGTGCCAGGCCCTTTTGCTTGACGATCTCATCCGGATCGCCGCCATCCTTGAACAGGATAGCGAACACTTCTTTGGCGGCGGGCTGATTGATGGTTTTGTTCTCGACCAGCTTGACCAGCCCCGCCAGTGCCGCAGGCGTGATGGCCGCCTTGCTGATATCGCCATCGTGATCGGAAAGCATCCGTAACATTTCCGTCATCATCCAGTTTGACACTGCCTTGCCTTTGCCACAAGCCCGCGCCGCTTCCTCAAAGAAATCCGCCACCGCGCGATCCGCCGCCAGTACACCAGCGTCGTAGGCGGGAATGTCATACTCTTTCACCATGCGTTCGCGCCGGGCTGCGGGCAGCTCGGGCAACAACCCCCGCCAAGCCTCGACCTGCTCCGCCGTCAACTCGACCGGCAACAAGTCCGGCTCGGGAAAGTACCGGTAGTCATGGGCGTACTCCTTGCTGCGCATCGAAGTCGAAACGCCGGCATCATCGTCCCAGCGACGTGTCTCCTGAGGAATCTCAATCCCCCGCTGCACTTCGCGGGTCTGGCGGGTGATTTCATAGGCCAGCGCCCGGTGCGCCCCGCGGAAGGTATTCATGTTTTTGATCTCCACCTTGGTGCCGAGCGGACTCTCACGGGTCGGACGCACCGAGGTATTGATATCGCAGCGGATGTTCCCCTGCTCGAGGTTGCAGTCGCTGATGTTTCCGTAGGCCAGCACTTGCTTGAGCGCGGTGAGGAACGCGAATGCCTCGTCCTCGTTCTCCATATCCGGCTCGGTTACGATTTCCATAAGCGGTGTTCCCCCGCGATTGAAGTCGATCCCGCTACCATCCGGAAAGTGCGTATTCTTGGCTACGTCCTCTTCGAGGTGAATACGGGTAAGCCGCACCACTTTTGTACGGTCCTTGAGCTGAATTTCAAGTTGTCCGCCGAGACATAGCGGTTCGTCGAATTGCGAAATCTGGTAGTTCTTGGCCTGGTCAGGATAGAAATAATTCTTCCGGTCGAATTTATTGCGCAGGTTGATGGTGCAACCGAGGAGCAGCCCCGTCATCACCGTGAGCTTGATGGCCTCCTCATTCATCACGGGCAAGGCACCCGGATAACCGAGACAAACCGGACAAACCAGCCGGTTCGGTTCCTCACCATAACGATTCGGACACCCGCAGAACATTTTGGTGCGGGTCTTTAATTGCACATGCACTTCGAGTCCGATCGAGGCGATCATGACGCACCTCCCGCATTCACCGCCAGCGGTGGACGCTTCGCCCGCCAGTCGGTCGCCTGCTCGTAGGCGTAAGCCGCCTTGAACATCACATCCTCGCGAAAGGCCGGGCCGAGGATTTGCAGCCCCAGCGGAAGCCCGCCGCTCGAAAAACCGCATGGCACCGACATCCCGCAAATCCCGGCAAGGTTTGCGGTCACGGTAAAAATGTCGCTCAAGTACATCTGCAGCGGATCGGTGGTCTTTTCGCCGAAACCGAACGCCGGGGTCGGCGTGGTCGGGGTCAGGATGACATCGCACTGCTTGAATGCTTCGTCGAAGTCACGCCGGATCAACGCCCGCACCCGTTGCGCCCTTTTGTAGTAGGCATCGTAATAACCGCTGCTCAACACATAGGTACCGAGAATGATGCGTCGTTTCACTTCATTGCCAAAGCCGGCGGAGCGCGTTTTCTCGTACATATCGATTGGATCCGCCCCATTGATGCGGTTGCCGTAACGCACACCATCGAAGCGCGCCAGGTTCGCCGAGGCCTCGGCGGTCGCGATGATGTAATACGTCGC
>JBMTVS010000127.1:0-6776 GCA_049451655.1 Kiritimatiellia bacterium
GAAGCTGTTGGACATCACGAAGCTCGGATGACCGGTGGCGCAGCCAAGGTTCACCAGACGGCCTTCGGCCAACAGAATGATGCTACGGTTCCCCGGCATGGTGATCTTATGCACCTGGGGCTTGATCTCGTCCCACTTGTACTTGCGCATCTTCTCGACCTGAATCTCGCTATCGAAGTGACCAATGTTGCAGACGATCGCCATGTCTTTCATCTGGCGCATGTGCTTCTCGGTGATGACATCGCAACATCCGGTGGTGGTGACGAAGATGTCGCCGATTTTGCAGGCGTCATTCATCGACATCACTTCGTAGCCTTCCATCGCGGCCTGGAGGGCGCAGATGGGGTCAATCTCGGTGATGATCACGCGGGCATGCTGGCCGCGCAGCGAGGCCGCCGAGCCCTTGCCCACGTCACCGAAGCCAGCGACGACCGCAATCTTGCCGGATAGCATCACGTCGGTGGCGCGGTTCAGCGCGTCGATCATGGAGTGACGGCAACCGTATACGTTGTCGAACTTGGACTTGGTGACCGCGTCGTTGACGTTGAAGGCCGGGAAGAGCAGTTCTTCGCGCTCCATCATCTGGTACAAACGATGCACGCCGGTGGTGGTTTCCTCGCTGACGCCGCGAATCTTCTCGACCATGCGATGGAAGCGACCGGGATCGCGTTTGACCGCCTTACGAACCTGGGCCAGCAACACCTTTTCTTCCGGGCTACCCGGCTTGCGATCGAGAATGGTGATGTCGTTTTCAGCCTGATAACCGAGGTGCACGAACAACGTGGCGTCGCCGCCGTCGTCGAGAATCATGTTCGGACCTTCACCGTTGCCCCAATCGAGGATACGATCGGTGTATTCCCAGTACTCTTCCAGCGACTCGCCCTTGAAGGCAAAAACCGGAGTGCCCACGGCCGCGATGGCGGCGGCGGCGTGGTCTTGGGTGGAGAAAATGTTGCAGCTAGCCCAGCGCACCTTCGCGCCAAGCGCCTGGAGGG
This sequence comes from Kiritimatiellia bacterium, assembly GCA_049451655.1. Taxonomy (GTDB): domain Bacteria; phylum Verrucomicrobiota; class Kiritimatiellia; order CAIVKH01; family CAIVKH01; genus CALMUP01. The sequence goes on from JBMTVS010000127.1 coordinate 996, forward strand.
TCTCGATCAACACCGCGGTCTGGATGGTCATGTGCAATGAGCCGGTGATGCGGGCGCCACGCAGGGGCTTGTTCTTGCCGAACTCGTCACGAAGCGCCATCAGGCCGGGCATTTCCTTCTCGGCCATTTCGATTTCCTTGCGGCCGAACTCGGCCAGACTCATGTCGGCTACGATGTAATCGTCTCCGCCTTTTACTCGCTTATTTTTTGCAGTTGCCGTTGCCATTGCTTTCTCCTTATTTGGTTGCACTTGCTAATATCACACTAAATTCCGGCGCTGCCGCCGAAAGCCGGTCCATGCGCACATCTCGAAGACAGGTTGCTTCGATCCATCCGCGCAATTCATTTTCATCAAAGCCGAGCCATTGATCCGCCCACTGTTCACGCACCCAGTCCTGCTCGTGCTTTAATAAATCGAGAATAATGAGTCGTCCACCCGGGCGCAAAATGCGAGCCGCCTCACTGACGGCTTGTGCGGGAAGTGCCGCGTGATGCAGGGCTTGGCTCAGTATTACCGCGTCAGCCGACTCGTCCGCGAGCGGCAAGGCCTCCAAATCGGCCTCACAAACCTTAACGATGCAACCCAGGCCAGTGGTCTCCGCCCGCGAAACCACTTCGTTGAGCATGGCGCGCGATTGGTCCACCGCGGTTACAGAACCGGCAAAACGGGCCAACAGCAGTGAAAGCTCACCTTCACCAGCGCCCAAATCCACCACATCCTTGCCGGCAAATCCGGCCGCCAGACCCGCCGCCAGCGCTGGCCAACCACCGCCCGGCTGCGTCATTTCACCATATTTACCAGCGATCTTCTCGAAAAACTCCTTACTGCGCTGACGACGCTGCTCCAAAGCTTTACGCACAGCGGCGGCGTCATCCCCGGCGGTCGACAAGCGGGCCAGCTGCTTCTCCAGCACATCACTAAGTGCTGGATCGGCAAGTGCGTCACCTTTCCGGTAGTATATAGAGGTCCCTTCCCGTCGAGTCTCTACTAAGTCACAGTCCCGCAAGGGTTTAAGATGACGACTAACCGTCGATTGAGGCAAACCAAGCACCTGCACCAATTCCGCCACCGAGAGCTCGGCCGTCATCAACGCCCGGATCAGGCGCAAACGCACGTCATCGGCTAAAGCCTTGAATATTTCGATGGGTTCCACGGTGTTTATTGATATATGCGTTCTTCCGGATAGATGAATATATTACCCGAGAGAGACCCAAAGTCAAATTCCGAAACGAAATTTCGCGCCCGGAATGGACACACCCCCTGAGGGTAGCTTGTGGCGTGGGCCGTGTCCGCGAGCGGATAGGAAAAAAAGGGCGGAAACGAATATCCCGCCCGTTGGAATAATTTAATTCGCCGGCACAGGCTCTGCGGCAACCGGAACGACTTCCGGCTCAACACTCACTTCGACCGGGGCGGCGGTCTCGACTTCCATCGATACCGGCTCGGCTGCTATTTCGACCGGCTCGGCGCTCAGCTCAATCGGTTGAGCCATCGGCAAGGTATCATCAACCGTAAGCATCTGGGGTTGCGCTTGAGGCGCCGGGGTAACCGGGCCGGACGGCGCAGCTTGCACCGGCGCGGGAGCCGGAGCCGATTCCACCAGCGAGCGCTCTTCGCCACCGGAGGTGTACATGATGCCTAGAATCGTGGTGTTGGCTAAAAACACTAACGCCAAAATGACCGTGATTTTGGTCAGCACATTTCCCGCCCTCGAGCCGAACAAGCTCTCGCCCATGCCGCCACCGAAAGCAAGGCCCATACCCTGGCTCTTGGACTGTTGCAACAGGATAACCCCGATCAGCAACAAGCAGCACAACACTTCAACCACAATCAGAATGAATCGCAGAATTTCCATATATCCCTCCCGGTCCGCCTAAATCGCGGCCCGCACAATTTCAATAAACGAGCGCGCCTCAAGCGAGGCCCCGCCAATCAATCCGCCGTCGATGTCCGGCAAGCTGAAAAGTTCCTTGGCGTTGGAAGCCTTCACGCTTCCTCCGTACTGAATACGTACCGACTGCGCCACCGCCTCGTCGGCTATTTCCACCAACACGCCACGAATGTAAGCATGGACCTCCTGCGCCTGTTCCGGCGATGCGGTTTTGCCCGTGCCAATGGCCCATACCGGCTCGTAGGCGATGACCGTCTCGACCAGTTCACGGGGATTCAACCCCGCCAGGCTGCCGCGCACTTGCGTACCGACCACGTCATTGGTCTTGCCCGCCTCACGCTCCTCGAGCGTTTCCCCGACGCATACGATGGGCGTAAGATTACCGCTCAAGGCAGCCTTGGTTTTCTTGTTCACGATCTCATCGGTCTCGCCGAAATAGGTGCGACGCTCGCTGTGACCGAGAATCACGTAATGGCAGTAAATCTCGCGCAACATTTCGGCGGAAATCTCGCCGGTGTAAGCGCCCGACTTTTCCCAGTGCATGTTTTGCGCGCCAAGATCCACGTGCGTGCCGCTAACCACGTCACTGACCGCCTTGAGCGCGGTAAAGGGCGGGCACAACACGATGTCCACATCCTTGCATCCGCCGAGATCGCGTTTAATGTCTTCGGCAAGATCAATGGCATCGGCCACCGTTTTGTTCATTTTCCAATTGCCCGCAACGATGGGCTTCCGGCTTTTTGTCGTCATGAATCTATTCCTGTTTTTAGGTTAAGCTTGTGATGAAAGAGCGGCAACGCCGGGCAAATCCTTGCCCTCAAGAAATTCCAGACTGGCTCCCCCGCCCGTGCTGATATGGGTCATCTGGTCGGCCAAACCACTCTGATTGATGGCCGCCACGCTGTCACCGCCGCCGATAATGCTCACGCAATCCGTTTCGGCGATGGCCTTGGCCACGCCCAGCGTTCCCTTGGCATAAGGCGCCATTTCGAAACAGCCCATGGGGCCATTCCACACCACGGTTCGGGCACCCTTGATTTCGGCGGCATACAACTTGGCCGTGTCGGGTCCGATGTCGAGAGCCATCCAGCCATCCTCGATGCCATCCTTGGCCACCGTCTTGTAATTTGCTTCAGCGGAGAACGCATCGGCAATCACGTGGTCAACCGGCAGCAGCAACTTGACCTTCTTCTCCTCCGCCTGCTTTAAAAGGCTGCGGGCCAATTCAACCTTATCCTCCTCCACCAGCGACTTGCCGGTGGGCAATCCCATGGCCCGGTAGAACGTGTAAGCCATCGCACCGCCGATCAGCAGGGCATCGACTTTGCCGAGGAGGTTGGAAATCACATTAACTTTATCACTGACCTTGGCCCCGCCGAGGATGGCCACGAACGGCCGCTCGGGATTCGCCATGGCCTGACCGAGATACTTGATCTCCTTCTCCATCAAAAAGCCGGCGACGTTGATGTCGAAAAATTTGGTGATGATCGCCGTGGAGGCATGCGCGCGGTGGGCGGTCCCGAAAGCGTCATTGACGTACAAGTCGCCCAATTCAGCCAGTTCGCGCGCGAAGGCCTCCTGTTTGACCTTCATATCCGCCTTGGCCTGCTTCTTTTGATCATCGGTGGCGTCATCCGGAAGCTTGGCCTTGCCTTCTTCCTCGGCATGAAAACGAAGATTCTCCAGCAGAAGGATGTGTTGCTCGCGGCGCAGCGACTCGGCCATCTTTTTGACCTCTTCTCCCGCGCAATCGGGCGCAAACAAAACGGGTCGATGCAACAGCTCTGACAACGCATCCGCCACCGGCTTCAAACTAAACTCCGGCGCGGGCTTGCCCTTGGGCCGGCCCAGGTGGCTCATCAGAATGACCGAAGCGCCATGATCGAGAATGTACTTGATGGTGGGCAACGCCGAAGTAATGCGCGTGGCATCGGTAACCTTGCCGTCTTTCACCGGCACATTGAAATCCACGCGAATCAGCACGCGCTTTCCCTTGAGATCAATATCCCTGATGGTCATCTTGTCCATAAATCAACTCCGCCGGATAAAGTAGGTAGGTGTTGCGCAGGCGATCCGGTTAATCCCGGACCGCCTGCGCGATCAAGACTTCTGGTTTAGGCCGCGCCGTCAACACCGGCCATGTGCACGATGAGATCGATCACCTTATTGGAGTAGCCCCACTCGTTGTCGTACCAGGAAACCAGCTTCACGAAGTTGTCGTTCAGCGCGATGCCGGCGTCGGCATCGAATACGCTGGTGCAGGACTCACCAATGAAGTCGGTGGAGACCACCGCGTCTTCGGTGTAGGCGAGAATACCCTTCAGCGGACCTTCGGAGGCAGCCTTCATGGCGGCCTTGATGTCATCGTAGCTCGCGGGCTTCTCGAGACGGCAGGTCAGGTCAACCACCGAAACGTTGATGGTCGGCACGCGGAAGGCCATACCGGTCAGCTTGCCATTCAATTCAGGAATCACCTTGCCCACCGCCTTGGCGGCGCCGGTGCTGGAGGGGATGATGTTGTGGGCGCCAGCGCGGCCACCGCGCCAGTCCTTCTTGGAGGGACCATCCACCGTCTTCTGGGTCGCAGTAATCGCGTGCACGGTGGTCATCAAACCTTCGACGATGCCGAAGTTGTCATTCACCACCTTGGCCAGCGGGGCCAGACAGTTGGTGGTGCAGGACGCGTTGGAAACGACGGTCATGTCGGAGGTGTACTTGTCGTTGTTGACGCCCATGACGAACATCGGGGCATCCTTGGAAGGAGCGGAAATGACCACCTTCTTGGCCCCGCCCTTCAGGTGAGCGGAAGCGCCGGCGGTGTCGGTGAACACGCCAGTGGACTCGACCACGTAATCAGCGCCGGCCGAAGACCAGGCGATCGCGGCAGGATCTTTCTCGCCGAATACGGTAATTTCCTTGCCGTTCACCACCAGCTTGCCGTTGGCGTGGCTGACTTCGCCGTCAAAGCGGCCATGAACGGAGTCGTATTTGGTCATATAAACCATGTATTCGAGATCGATGAAGGGGTCGTTAATGGCGACCACTTGCACGGAGGGATTGTTCATGGAGGCGCGGAAAACCAGACGCCCGATACGGCCAAAACCGTTGATACCTACTTTGATTGTCATGTTATACTACTCCTGTTGTTAATCGTATTCGTGCAAAATGACCCGGCAAACCGTCTGCCAGCGCCAAAAATCAAGCGATAATAGATAGCGGACGAGTCCGGTCGCGTCAATCATCAACCACGTTCAATAAATGTGAATAGCGGCAAGTTTCTTGCGTCAAATAACCCCGAAAGCTAGAGTTTAAACAGGAAAACGAGTGGCAAAACATTCAGATTTCATTAGGCACAGGAGTTCAACATGAAAAAAATGCAAATTGCGCGTAATAGTATGACCATCATCGCAGCAGGTTGGATCCTGCTTGCCGGCTCAGGGTGCGCCATGTTCCGCGCCTCTACCAGCGACCTCGACCTCGATCGCAAGCCCCACTTGAAGGCGGATTACGACTTCGTCGATATGCGTGAGATCTCGCAGAGCATCGCCGACGAGATGATCAACACCTTCCTCACCCGCCAGAGCGAGCCGCCCATTATGATGATCCCCGGCATCGAGAACCGCACCAGCCAGTATGTTGACACCAAGGCCCTGACCGACCGCATGCGCACCGAGGTGATTCGTTCCGGCAAGGCCCAATTCATCAACGAGGCCCGCCGCGCCGACCTGCTGGCCGAACAGGGCTATCAAGCCGCCAATGCCACCCCGGAAACCCAGGCCCTGATCGGACGCCAGCTCGGAGCGAAATACATGGTCACCGGTTCCCTGATCGAAATGAGCCAGACCGGCCCGCGTGAAGTGCGCATCTCCAAGACCCGCGAAAAGTACTA
>JBMTVS010000128.1:0-6601 GCA_049451655.1 Kiritimatiellia bacterium
CTCAAAATCCTGGATTTTGAGCCGAATTCGCCGCACCCAGAACCCCGAACACCCTCTTCACCCGCCTACCCCGCAATCTGCCCCTTGATCCTCTCCGGCTTCGGATTTAGACTTTTAACAATGACCACCGAAAAAACCTTCCATTTTGACAATGCCCGCGAAGCGCAGGAATTGACCGGGCGCAAGATGGAATTCCTACCGCTGATCGAGCAGGCGCTGAAGATAAGCATCACCACCCGCGACTTGTGGCTTACTATTAAGGGAGATGCCGCCGAAACCACGCGCGCCCTTAAATTCTTCGAAACCATTCGCTCTGCCCGCAACCGGGGCATCGCCCTGCGCGAAACCGGCATCCAGTTCGCCCTCTCCGCCTTCACCGAGGGCCGCGAGCACGACCTCGAAAAACTCTACATTTCCCGCATCGACGTCGCGCCCGGCAAATCACCCGTGTTCCCGAAAACCTTTGGGCAGCTGCGCTACATGGAGGCCATTAAATCCTGCGATTGTGTTTTCGGCATCGGACCCGCCGGCACCGGCAAAACCTATCAAGCCATGGCCATGGCGGTATCCAGTTTGCTTCGCGGAGAAGTGAGCCGCATCATCCTCACCCGGCCCGCGGTTGAAGCGGGCGAGAATCTCGGCTATCTGCCGGGCGACATGCGGGAAAAAGTCCTGCCTTACCTGCGCCCGCTTTACGATGCCCTGCACGACATGATGGATGCCGCCGAGATCGAGAAGCACGTCGAGCGCGGCGTGATCGAAATCGCCCCGTTGGCCTTCATGCGCGGCCGCACGCTCAATCATGCCTTCGTGATTCTCGATGAAGCCCAGAACACCACCCCGGAACAGATGCTCATGTTCCTCACCCGCCTGGGCTTCGATTCAAAATGCGTGGTGACCGGCGACCTGACCCAAATCGACCTGCCCACCCACCGGGCCTCCGGCCTGATCGAGGCCCGCCACGCCCTGCGCCACACCAAGGGTGTCACCATCATTGAACTCAGCGACGCCGACGTGGTGCGGCATGCCCTGGTGCAACGCATCATCCAAGCCTACCGTGAATTGCGCGAGCAAGCGCCATCCGCGACGGGCCGCACCGGTTCATGAACCTCATCGTAACCAACCGGCAGCGCCGGGTAAGCTTATCGCGTTTGACCATCAAAAAACTCGCCGACTTTTTCATGAAAAAAGCGTCCGCCATGCGTCCGGAAGTTACATGGGTTGAGTGCTCCGTGGTACTGGTTGACCACCAGGCCATGATCCGGCTCAACGAGGAGGCACTGCAGCACGAAGGCACCACCGATGTCATCACGTTTCATTATCCAACCGCACCCGGCGAGCATCCCGCGGGTTGGCGGGGCGAGATCGTGATCAATGTCGAGGAAGCCGCGGAACAGGCGGATCGTCGCGGGGTTTCAACGCTGCGGGAAGCAGCCCTTTACCTGGCCCACGGCTGCCAGCATCTCGGTGGCGCCGATGACGCCACCCCCGCCGAGCGCGCGGCCATGTCGCGCCGGCAAAACCGGTGGCTTAAGCAAGCGGAGCAGCTTTGGCGAACATAGAAAGCGAGGCCGCTTCATCCAGGCACTCGAGCCAAGCCTAGGTATACTTGAGAACTTCCTCGACCGTCGTGTACCCGTCCAGCACACAACGAATACCGTCTTCGCGCAGGGTGCGCATGCCGAGTTCGACCGCCTTGTCGCGGATCACCAGCGTCGGTTTGCGCTCGTTGATAAGCTGACGGATAGGATCGCTCACCCGCAGGTATTCGTAAATACCGCGCCGGCCTTTGTAGCCGGTCTGGTTGCAGGCGGCACAACCTTCGCCGTAATAAAACGACCGGCCGCCGATGCTTTCACGGGTTAATCCAAGTTGCTGCAGGATGTCGTCTTCCGGATCATACGCCGTCTTGCAAGCGCTACAGATGGTGCGGACCAGGCGTTGACCAAGCACGCCCTCCATGGTGGAGGCGATCAGAAAAGGCTCCACGCCCATGTCAATTAACCGGGTCACCGCGCCGGACGCATCATTGGTGTGCAGGGTGCTGAAAACCAAGTGACCGGTCAGCGACGCCTGAATGGCGATTTCCGCGGTCTCCTTGTCGCGAATTTCGCCGACCATGATGATGTCCGGATCCTGACGCAGAAAAGCGCGCAGCGTGCGGGCAAAGGTCAGCCCGATGCCTTCGTGCATGGGAATCTGGATAATGCCCTCAATGTCATACTCCACCGGATCCTCGGCGGTGAGCAGCTTGCTCTCGATTTGATTCAACCTTCGGAGGGCGGAATACAGCGTGGTGGTTTTTCCTGAACCGGTTGGTCCGGTAACCACGACGATTCCGTTGGGCTTGGCAATGTCATCGCAGAAGTCCTGATAAATGTCCTCGGGCATGCCGATGTTATCCAAGTCGAGCGACACCACGCTCCGGTCGAGCACGCGGATCACCACGCTCTCGCCGAATTGGGTCGGCAACGTGGAAACACGGAAGTCGATCTGACTGCCACCGATATTGAGCTGAATGCGACCGTCCTGAGGAAGACGGCGTTCGGCAATATTCAGCCCGGAGATCACCTTTACGCGGGAGGTCACCGGCAGGGCCAAATGCTTGGGCGGCGGCGCCATTTCATAGAGCGCGCCATCCACACGGTAGCGAATCTTGAACTCGTGCTCGAACGGTTCGAAGTGAATATCCGAGGCCTTGTCCTTGACCGCCTGATAAAGAATCAGGTTCACGAAACGGATCACCGGCGCCTGGTTGGCCGCGCTTTCCAGCTCGAGCTCCTCGTCCTTCAAACCGGTGGCGGAAAGCTCACCGACATGCTCCAGCTCATCCTCCAGCGAGGAAAGCATATCCATGACCGATTCGCTGTCATCCCCGTAGAACTGGTCAAAGAAGCCCTTGATATCGCTCTCGCGGGCCACCACGAAGGAGATGTCGCGGGTCAGCACGAAGGTCAATTCATCGATCACTTCGGGACTGATTAAATCAAAGGTGGCGAAGACGACCGACTGGTTATCCATTTGCACCGGCACCACATTGTACATACGCGCCACGCTAGCGGGAACGGCGCGAATCACCTCGTCGGGTATGGTCATGTGGGCGATGTCCACCACCTCGGCGCCGAGTTGCCGGGCGATCGCCTCGAGCAAGGACTCCTCGGTCATGATGTCCATGTCGACCAGCAATTCGCGCACCGGTCGCCCCGTTCGCTCATGCTCATCAACAAGCTCACTCGCCTGCTGCCCGGTGATCAGTTGATCATCGAACAGTTGCTGCAGAAGCGCATCCTTTAAATCGAGGTCGGTCATATCGTTAGCGCTTCGACGCCTCCAAATGCTGTAACTTCTGCCCGATCGCCTCAAGATCCTGCGCGCTGGTGATCACTTCCTCATAGCTGATCTTGCCTTGCTGGAACAAAGAGATCAGGTGGGCATCCAGGGTATTCATGCCGTATTTGGCCCCGGTCTGGATGTCGGACTCGATGCGATAGGTCTTGTTGTCGCGAATCAGCGCGCGGATGGAAGGCGTGGTGATCATGACCTCCAACGCAGCCACCCGGCCCGGCTTGTCCTGACGCACCAGCAGCAACTGGGAAATAACCGCGACAATGCTTGAGGCCAGCTGGGTGCGGATCTGCTCCTGCTGATTGGTCGGGAACGCGTCGACGATACGGTCCACGGTACGGGCGGCCCCGGTGGTGTGCAGGGTGGCGAACACCAGGTGTCCCGTTTCCGCCGCGGTAATAGCGGCTTCCATGGTCTCCAGGTCGCGCATTTCCCCCACCAGAATGACATCCGGATCCTGACGTAACGCCCTTCGCAGCGCCTCGCTGAAGGACGGCACATCCACCCCGATCTCGCGCTGGGTTACGATGCTCTTCTTGTGTGGATGATAATACTCAATCGGATCCTCGATGGTGATGACATGCACATCGCGGTTCTCGTTGATGATGTTGATCATACTGGCCAGGGTGGTGGTTTTTCCGGAGCCGGTGGGACCGGTGACCAGAATCAAGCCGCGCGGGCGTTCGAGCAACTCGCGTACCACCGGCGGTAAACCGATCTGCTCCAGCGTCAACAGCGAGGTGGGAATCTGGCGCAGCACCATGGCCACGTTGTGCTTTTGCTTGAATACACTAACGCGAAAACGGGCCCGGTTTTCAAAGGCAAAACCAAAGTCACTGCCCTGATTCTGGTTCAGCTTCTGCAGATGCTCCTCGTCGGTGATCTCCATCATCAACCGCTCGGTATCGGCCGGGGTTAGCGGATCGGATTCCAGCGGCTGCATGCTGCCATGCAAGCGCAACACCGGCGGTGAATTGACCGTAATGTGCAAATCGCTCGCGCCCTCCTCGACGCACAGGGTGAGCAGGTCATGCATGTTGATGGCGGAAGAAGGTGTGGTCATCAGTTCTTATCTCCCATGGTCACGCGGAATACTTCCTCAAGGGTGGTCTGACCGGCGATCACCTTGCGCAAACCGTCCTCGCGCAAGGTGCGCATGCCCAGTTCACGGGCCTTGGTCCGCAACACCGCCGCGGAGACGCGCTCGAAAATCAAATGGCGAACGACGTCGTTGATCAGGAATATCTCAAACAAACCAATGCGGCTCTTGTAGCCGGTGTGGGCACATTCCGGGCAACCGCGACCCTGATACAGGCTAGCCTGTGAAATCTGTTCCGCGGCGGGACCAAGCAGACGAAGCTGATTGTCGGTAGCCTGGACCGGCTCCTTGCATTTCTCGCAAATCTTGCGCACCAGACGTTGCGCCATGATGGCCCGGGTCGATGAAGCCACCAGAAAGGGTTTCACCCCGATGTCGATCAAACGGGTCACTGCGCTGGGCGCGTCGTTGGTGTGCAGGGTGCTGAAGACCAGGTGACCGGTCAGCGAGGCGTTCACCGCGATTTCGGCGGTTTCCAGGTCGCGAATTTCCCCGATCATGATGATGTTCGGCGCTTGGCGCAACATCGCTCGCAGCGCGGAGCCAAAGGTGAGACCGATGTCGCTGCGCACGTGTACCTGGTTAATGCCGGACAACTGATACTCGACCGGATCCTCCACCGTGATGATCTTGCGGTCGGGTTTGTTGATGTAGTTCAAGCAGGCGTAAAGCGTGGTGGTTTTGCCGGAACCGGTCGGGCCGGTCACCAGCACGATGCCATCCGAGAGGCCGATCAAGCGCTCGAAGGTTTGCTGATCGTCGGAGAAAAATCCCAGCTTGGGCAGACCGAGCTGCAGGCTCTCCTTGTCCAGCAATCGCATGACGATCGACTCGCCGTGGTTCGACGGCACCGAGGACACGCGCAAATCGAGGTCGCGCCCCATCACGTTGATCTGGATGCGCCCGTCCTGCGGTAGGCGTTTTTCCGCAATGCTCATATTGGCCATGATCTTGATGCGGCTGATGATCGCGGACTGCAGACGCTTGGGAGGGCTTTCCACCTCGTGCAGCACACCGTCGATACGGTAACGCACGCGGAACGCCCGCTCCTGTGGTTCAAGATGGATGTCGGACGCGCGATTGCGGAACGCCTCCAGAATGATCAAGCTGCACAATTTGATGATCGGCGCATCCGCGTCGGTCACGTCATCCTCGCCGGACAAATCCAGCCCTGTTTCTTCGACTTGGGTGGCCCCTTCGGTCATACCATCCAACACTGAGGCGACGGAGAAAGCGCTGGCCGCGTAATACCGTTGCAGGGCCACTTCAATTTCTTCCGGCGTCGCCACCGCGCCTTCCACACCGGTGCGCAAAACGTAGCGCAGGCTGTCCAGGGTCTCCACATCCAGCGGATCGCTCAAGGCCACCGTGATGGTGTTGTCATGCCGGTAGAGCGGGACGATTTTATAGCGATGCGCCACCTCGCCTGGAACCAGATCGATCACCTCCGGCTCGATGTCGACCCCGTCCAGGGATACGAATTCCATACCGAACTGGCTGGCCAGCGCCTTCAAGATGTCAACCTTGCTGGCAATTTCGTTCGCCACCAGCACATCCACGACCGGCTGATCATGCTCAGCAGCCCAAGCCAGAGTATCGCGCCCCTGATCGCGGCTGATCAACCCCACGCCCTCGAGGATTTCCACCACGTATTCGTCGTTGGCGCTCAACAGGTTACTCCGGTGGATGACGTGTTTTTCATGACGTTCAAAAACTAGCGATCTTCTGCTGGAGTGTCAATGGTGGCGGCGAAGGTGTGGCGATGGTGGCGAAGGGACCGCGGCGAAAAACGCCGCCGGGCGTTCGGGGTTCAGGGTTCGGGACCAGACTGAACAGGAGCTGGCGGATTGACTTTCTTCCCCATGCTCCGCGGGCAATAAGGACATGCCCCTCCAGTTCTGGAGGGCGAGGCTCCCCGTGACCCGCCTCTGGCGTGGGTCCGAGCCGTGAGCATGAATAGGAAAATGAAAAGGCGCGTAGCTCGCGGGCAGCGCAACGCATGGACGGCAGCTTTCGATTTGCGTGTACGAGTAGGTGGAGGAAGGCGCTCTCCTAGCTCATGCACCAGAATCTCTTCGTCTTCCGTCTACAGTCAATCGAGCAGACAACGCGCGACGCAGCTCAGCCGTTCCGCTCTCTCCATGTTCTCCCCCATGC
>JBMTVS010000129.1:0-6506 GCA_049451655.1 Kiritimatiellia bacterium
GGTGGAGGGAGGTGGGAGAAATGGTTGATGGGTTATGGGGGATTGAGACCGGGTTCAGGGTTTGGAGTTCGGGAAAGAAGGGGGAGGAGTTCAGCTTGGGGGGCTGAACTCCTTGGTTCCCTTTATCCTACTTCGATTCCTTGGCTTGTTCCTTGTCGCCTTCGGCGAGGGATTCGCGCATGGAGGTGTCGGCCATGATGTTCTGGAGGCGGTAGAAATCCATGACGCCGAGCTTGCCTTCGCGGAGGGCTTGCGAGATGGCCATGGGGACTTCGGCTTGGGCCTCGATGACCTTGGCTTGCATCTCCTGCACCTTGGCGCGCATTTCCTGTTCGGCGGCGATGGCCATGGCGCGGCGGCCTTCGGCTTCGGCCTGACGAAGTTTCTTGTCTGCTTCGGCGCGTTCGGTTTCCAGCAAGGCGCCGACGTTGGCGACTTCGCGTGCGCCGCTGACACCGGCGACGCTTACATCGGCGATGTCGATGGAAACGATTTCAAACGCGGTCTGCGCGTCGAGGCCACTGTTCAGCACCTTCTGGCTGATGTGGTCGGGATTTTCGAGCACGTTCTTGTAGGTGGGCGAGGAGCCGATGGCGCTCACGATGCCCTGGCCGACGCGCGCGATAATGGTGTCCTCGGTGGCACCGCCGACGAGACGGTCGAGGTTGGCGCGAACCGTCACGCGGGCTTTGACCAGCAGGCGGATGCCGTCCTTGGCCACGGCATCGAGCATCGAGGTACCCTTGGCCGGGTCGGGGCAATCGATGACTTTGGGATTCACACTGGTGCGCACGGCGTCGTAGACGTCGCGTCCGGCGAGGTCGATGGCGGCGGCCCGCTTGAAGATGAGAGGAATGTTAGCCTTGTCGGCGGCGATAAGGGCATTGACCACCTGGATGACGTTGCCGCCGGCGAGGAAGTGAGCCTCGAGGTCGTTGGTGTTCATTTCGAGGCCGGCCTTCACCATGCGGATGCGGGCGTCGACGATGACCTTGGGCGGCACCGCGCGCAGCTTCATCGCGATAAGCGAGCGGAAGCTGATGTAGGCGTTGGAGGTCCAGGCCCGTATCCAGACGTTCAGGAACGAGAAGACCACCGCGAGGAGGATGAGAATGACGATGGCGGCTATGACCGCCAATACCGAGATGAGGGTTCCAGTCATGACGTTTTTCCTTTTGCTTTAAGCTTTGGGCTGCCCGGCAGTCCCGTTGATTTGATTCCTGACCCGGCCGCGACCCGCGACGAGGGCGATTAAAATGCTACCGGCACCGAAAGCGGAGGCGGCGGTTTGCAACGAACCACCAACAAACGGCACCACGGCCATACTATAAAACACCGCTAATCCTATCACAAGGGCAAGCAGGGCGAGGGAGAACGATATTTGGCCGCGACGCATGAGCAGGGCAGAGCCAATGGCCAGTGCCACGGGAAATTTTCCGAGGTACAACAGCAAGCCATAAGCGGCGGCAGTAACAAACACCAACGGAATTCCGACGATAGTGAAGAATAGCATGAACAGGAATACGGGCGTGAGGATCAGGGCGGCGAGACCGACCAGGCCACATTTGATGGTGCTGGCGCGCAGGCCTTGTACCGACTTGCCGGTGAAGCGTGGAAAAATAAGCATGAAGGGGATGCCGACCAGCAACGCGGCGGCGAACCAGAAGAGGCCGGATAATAAGTTAAAACTCAATTGCCAGGTTGATAGGTCATCGTCGCCATTCGCTGATTCAAGTCGCTTCACTTCGCCGCTAACCTTGCTGGTGGAACCGACGATGATGGGCTCGCCAGCGGTGTCATAGTGAATGCTGCCGTTGATGACCGTGCCGGGCCGTATGACGATATCATTGCCGTAGAGATGAACGTCGCCGGTTATATGTCCGCCGAGGGTAATTTGATTTCCACGCGCGTGAAGGTTGCCGTTGATATCGCCGAGCAGGGATAGGTTGTTTGCGAAAAGGTAGTTGTCGCCGCTCAGGAGCGAGTTGGTCGTGGTGGCGATGGAGCCGGCGGCGGCCCAGAGGCCGTTGCTGATAACGGCGTTAACATGTAGCGAACGTGCGGCGATGCGGGCATGGTCATGGAAGATTCCGTTGAGGCGCGTCTCAGAGCCGATGGCCCAGGCATCATTGCGGAATAGTCCGTCGAGCTGAATGGTCTCGGCAATCCAGAAGGAATCATTTTGCGCACTGCCTGTCATCTCGACGCCGGGCGCGATGACAAAGGTTGTCCGCTCAAGCGAGTCGCCAGCCTCGAGACGCCAGGTGTTGGTGCTGGTAATAACGGGTCCCTTTTCCGCGTATACGGGCGGGGATGCCATCGGGAGAATCATGGCGGCCGCGGCAAACGCGGCAAGGTTGAGGCGCGAACGGATAAACATGGTCATTCTGCCTCGATGGCGCGCACCACGACCCGGCTGCCCACGACCTCGATGACTTTCAGCGGCGTGCCGTGTTCCACGAAACCCGCTTCGGAAACGACATCGACTTTTTTCCCTTCTATTAGTGCGATGCCGCTGGGACGGAGATCGGAGTGGGCATGTCCGTTCTTGCCGACGAGAACTTGTTGTGAATCGTCGAAAGATTTGTAGTCCCGGCCATCCTCTTGCAGGGTGAACCACTTTCCGAAGAAGGATTTTGGCGCGTACTTGATCCACAAACCGAGGAAGATGGTGCCGCCGATGAAGAGTCCGAGTCCGCTCAACAGTCCACCCTGTGCGCCGAACACGTTAAACCCGACCACGCCGGCGCCGATAATGGCGAAAACGCCGATGGCTCCGAGAAATCCGCCGGGAATGAAAATCTCAACCGCAATCAGGAAGAAACCAGCGGCCACAAGGATCCAATACAGGCTTTGGGCGTCAAGGTTCATGAAGCGGCCTCCACGACAATGCGGTTACCGTGCACTTCGACAACTTTCACGGCGGTTTTAGCATCAATGAATTCACCGCGGGCGACCACGTCTTGCCGCTTTTCGCCAAACATGGCGGCGCCGCCGGGACGGAGCGGGGTCAAGGTTCGACCGAGCTGACCGAGCAAGTCCTCGTGCTCCTCAGAAGAGTTGTAACCGTCGGTTTTTGAGGTTGATTCCTTCAGCACCAGCCAGCTTGCACTACGTGCCTTGGGGAGTGAGCGGCTGAGCAGGAGCATGCCGACGCCGCTCAGCAGAAGTGACACGACGAGATTGCGGATGGGAATGCGAAGATCGGGCAGGCTGGGAATAACCGGGCCATTGGGAAGGGATGGGGCCATGGAAACCAGCAGGCTCCAAGCCATGAGAAAGATGCCGGTGAGGCCGATGAGCCCGAAACCGGGGAGGGCGAAGATTTCCACGAGGAGCAAAATGAGCCCAAGCGCGAAAAGCAGAATCTCCTCGTGACCGGCGAGTCCGGCGATGTGGTGGCCGAAGAAAAACAGCACCAGACATACCGCGCCGACGATGGCACCGTAGCCAATACCCGGAGTCTGAAACTCAATCCAGAGGGCGAGCATGCCAATGGTAAGAAGGATGGGCGCGACCATGGCTATGACGCGGGCGACTTTTTCAACGCCGGTGATTTCGAGGCTTTTGATTTCCGCACCGGCGAGGTCGACCCGGCCCAGCATCTCATCGACCGATTCAACCGTGCCTTCGGACAGGAGTGGACGCTCGACGCCTTCGATCTCGAACACGCGCTCCGCCTCGAGGTGGGTCAGGGTGAGGATTTCACCTTCCTTCGAGATGATTTCATCGCCGATTTTATATTCCACGCTACGACGCACCATGGCCGAGGCCATTTCCTCGGAGCGTCCCTTCCGCTGGGCGATGCCGCGGATGAGCGAGTCGACGTAGGATTCAACCTTTTCGCGTTCTGCATCGCCGAGCTGTTGCATGCCGCCCTGGGGTGAGGCGATGACCGGCATGGCGTCGCCGATTTTACTACCGGGCGCCATATAGATGTGATCGGTGGAAAGTGCGATGATGGCGCCGGCGGAAATGGCGTTGTGCTCGACGAAGGTATAGGTGGGTAGATCGATAGCCTCGATGAGGCGGATGATTTCTTCGGTGGTGTCGACGCGTCCGCCCGGGGTGTCCATAACGAAAACGATGGCGTCGGCTCCTGCCGCCTCGGCCTCTTTCATGCCGCGCCGCATGATGTAGAGAAGCGACGGTTCAATCATATCTCTAACGGGAATCTGGTAAACGACAGGGGCAGGGCCGGAGTCGGCAGGCGCAGTGAATTCCGTGGCGTTCGTGGTCAGCGGCGCGGCTTCGTCAGCACTAGCGACGAAGCTCCACAGGCTCGCGATGGCGAGCCCGGCAAAAAAAACGCGCAGAACAATTGGCATGTGTTTCATAATCGTGTTCAATATAGCACGTCGCTATAGAAAGGGCGAGTGAGGCTTTTGCTGAATCATAATGGAATTACACGGTAAAAAAGCGCTGGTCACCGGGGGCGCGACGCGCATCGGGCGGGAGTTGTGCCGGACGCTGGCGCGGGCGGGGGCAGCAGTGGCGGTGCATTATCGCTCGTCAGAGAGCGAAGCGGCCTCGCTGGTGGAGGAAATTACCGCGTCGGGAGGGCAGGCGGTCATGCTGCAAGCGGATTTGTCGAGCGAGTCTGCTTGTAAAAAAATGGTCGATGAGGCCCACGCTGCGCTGGGCGGGCTGGATGTGCTGATCAACAATGCATCGGTTTTTACCCGGGAATCGCTATTGCAAACCACGCAGGCATCGCTCGAACGCGAATTCTGGCCCAATTTGTTCGCGCCGGTGATGCTGAGTCGCTTCTTCGCGGAGGGCGTCAGCGGTGACGGTATCATCATCAACCTGCTTGACCGGCGAATTACCGCCAACGATGCACGTTTTTTCGCATACAGCCTGGCCAAGAAAGGGCTGGCCGATTTCACCAAACTGGCAGCCGTCGAGCTGGCTCCGCGCATCAAGGTGCACGGGATTGCGCCGGGACCGATTTTGCCGCCGCCGGGGGAGAGTCTGGCGTACTTGAAAGAAAAGGGCGGGCGACAATTGCTGGACGACGAGCTCGATCCGGGCGCGATCGCCGGGGCGATGATGGCGCTGCTGGGGTTGCGCGGGGCAACGGGACAGATTCTTTACATCGACAATGGACAACACCTGCTGGGGAATGGCGTATGAGTGACTACGATAAGATTTATGTGCGTGATTTGAGCCTGCGCTGCATTATTGGCATCTATCCGGATGAACGGAAGAACCGGCAGGATGTGCTGGTTAATCTCATGCTGGAGGGACCTTTCTCCGAGGCGGCCCGGACCGACAACATCGAGCACACCGCCAACTACAAGACCATCACCAAGCAAATCATTCAGTTGGTCGAGGAGAGCGAGTTTTTCCTCGTAGAGACTCTGGCTGAGAAGATTTCAGAAGTCTGCCTCTCCGACCCGCGCGTCATGCGGGCAACGGTCACGCTCGATAAGCCGGGGGCGTTGCGCTTCGCGCGGAGCGTGGCCGTGGAGATCGTGCGCGAGCGGCGATAAGGCATAAAATCATTGACGGTCATGCATGTGCGCATAAATATGCGCACATGAGAACAACTGTTGATATTTCCGATGAACTTTTCCGAAGTGCGAAGCGAGAAGCTCTGGCTCGTGACTGCACGTTAAAGGATTTGTTTACCGACGCACTGGTTCACGAGTTAGAGGGACACGCAATGTCCGGTCTTGTTGGACGTCATCCGTTGCCAGCGATCCGTTTGCCGGATAATGCACCGATTTTGAATATGTCGCCTTCCGGGTTGGCTGAAGTTGATAACAATGAAGAGGTTTCTCGTCATGACCTTGGCCGTCATTGATAGTAATGTGGTGCTTCCACTAATTCTTGAGCAGCATACACATCGAGAGGCGGCCGCCAAATGGTGGGATGAACAGCCTGATCAGTCCGTCATTTTCACCCTGCCGGTGCGTATGAGTATTTTGCGTTTGTTAACTAACCGGAAACTTATGGGTGAGGGCGTGCTTCAGCCTGATCAGGCTTGGGAGGCGTTGCATTTGCTGACGGGTGACATAAGGTCGGTCATTCATCATCAAAATCCCGTTGGATTGGATCGCATCTGGTTACGGTTGGTGCGTGATCGTGAACCCACCCCTAATCTGTGGACCGATGCCTGGCTTGCTGCCTATGCCGAAGCGGCCGACGCCGAAATGATCACGTTCGATCGAGGATTCCGGTCCTTTTCCTTGGGCCGGATTCGTTTGTTGGGTCAATGAATATTCGTCCGGATTGATCTTGGCGGCAGCACATTCTCTTTGAAGTCATCCTGGTCTTGATCGACGTAGCTCGCCGTGATTTTGACGATGCAAGATGGAGAATGGATTCTCTCAAGCGCACTGCTACTTAACCGCCACCAGATACGCCAGCCAGCCGTTGGCGTTTTCGTAGCGTTTACGCAATAGGTAATTGCTGTTGCCTTCGCCCTGGCGGCTCGAGCCGTGGGTGTAGATTTCAACCTTGGGAAAGCCGGCTTCGAGGAGGAGTTCGCGGATTTCGGG
>JBMTVS010000130.1:0-6480 GCA_049451655.1 Kiritimatiellia bacterium
GCCGCAAACCTTTGATCACCGCATGCTCCGCCTCGGCCCGCTCGATCAGCGTCCACGTCCGGTCACGACTGCCATCATCCACCAGCAAAATCTCCGCAACCTCCCGCCCGGACGCCATGGCCACCAACTCCGCCA
Source organism: Kiritimatiellia bacterium (assembly GCA_049451655.1). Taxonomy (GTDB): domain Bacteria; phylum Verrucomicrobiota; class Kiritimatiellia; order CAIVKH01; family CAIVKH01; genus CALMUP01. The sequence goes on from JBMTVS010000130.1 coordinate 136, forward strand.
CCAGAGGCGGTATGTTGTCTTCCTCATTAAATACCGGCACAATCACTGAAAATTTCATCGCCCCGGATTACAAGCCTGTTTATAACCCTCCGTCAAGCAGGCATCTTTTAAATATGAAAGCGAAGCTAAAACTTGAACCAGCGGAGGCAGGCCCGTGTGCGGCATAGCCGGATTCACAACGTTTCAAGAACTTGATGGCCGGAACGAGGTTTTGCGGGAAATGACCCGGGCGCTGGCCCACCGGGGTCCGGATGGCGAGGGGTTTCATCTTGAAGAAAATGTCGCACTCGGTCATCGCCGCCTGAGCATCATTGACCTCGAGGGTGGAACCCAGCCTATGACCACCCCGGATGGAAGATTCACCATTTGCTACAACGGCGAGATTTATAACTACGTCGAACTAAGGGACACCCTCAAAGCCAGGGGGTGCGTATTTCAAACCACTTCCGATACGGAGGTCCTGCTCTGGCAACTTGCTCTGTATGGCATCGCTGGACTGCAGGCGCTCAACGGGATTTTTGCTTTCGCGCTCTGGGACCGCGAGCGGCGCGAATTGCTGCTAGCCCGCGATCGCCTCGGGGTGAAACCACTGTATTACAGCCGCCCCGGAAAAGATGTCCTCTTCGCCTCGGAAATGAAGGCGCTGTTCCCCCACCCGGGTTTCCGGCACGACATCAATCATCTCTCGATCAGCAAATACTTCACCTACAGCTATGTCCCCGCGCCTCACACCATTTTCTCGGAAGTCCAAAAGCTGGAACCCGGTGCCTTTGTCGTTTTTAACACGGATGGCATTACGCGTAAGGATGTGTATTGGGATATCCCCCTCGAAGACAATCCGCTGAACGTGGCCCCGCTGGATGAATGCGCCAGCGACCTGCGCAGTCTTTTGCGTGATGCGGTGAAGAAGCAACTCCGCAGCGACGTGCCGGTGGGTGTTTTTCTCAGCGGAGGTATCGACTCCAGCGCGATCACCGCCCTCGCCGCCGAGGTGGCAGGAAACAAGGTGCACACATTCTCAGTCGGATTCGAGGAATCCTCCTACGATGAGTCACCCTTTGCCCGCGAAGTGGCTGCCCGCTTCGGCACCGAGCATCATCACGAAACGCTTTCCGCATCCCGCGCGCTTTCCCTGTTGCCCGGCGTGATGAATATGCTCGATGAACCGTTCGGCGACGCCTCCATCCTGCCGACCTGGATGCTTTCCCAATTCACCTCGCAGCAGGTCAAGGTGGCGCTCGGCGGCGATGGCGGGGACGAACTCTTCGCCGGCTACCCCTCCTTCCAGGCGCATCGCCTGATGGAACGCATCTCGTTTCTCCCCACCTCCTGGCGGCACGCGCTCATCAACATGGCCAAGAAGCTGCCGGTGTCGCATCGCTATGCCAGCGTCGATTTCCTCGTGCAGCAATTTTTCAAAGGCGCGGGCGTCTCCCCGGAAATTCGCTTCTTTCTCTGGATGGGCAGCTACGGTAGCGAGCAGAAGCGTGGACTCCTCAGCGCCGGTCTCCGGGAGCGACTGCTCCGCCAAAACGCCTACGAGGACATCATTAACTATGTCCGGCAAAGCGGCCTGACCCGCGATTTCGAGCGCCTGCAGTACCTCTGCATGAAACTTTACATGCAGGATGGCATCCTCGTGAAGGTCGACCGGGCCAGCATGGCGCACGGACTGGAGGTGCGCGTGCCGTTCCTCGATCATGATGTCGTAGCCTATGCCGCCGGCATGCATCCCGACTTCAAGTTGCACGGCATGGCCACCAAATATGTGCTGAAGATGGCCATGAAAAACGACTTGCCGGCCTCCATCCTCAAGCGGCGCAAAGCGGGTTTCATGATCCCCCTCGCCTCCTGGCTGTCCAACGAATTGAGGGACATGGTTGAGGATTATTGTTCCCGCGAGACGATCGAGAACGACGGCTTCTTCGATCCGGTGTACGTGCGGACCATGCTCGATGACCATTTCAATAAGCGTCGCGATTGCCGCAAGATGATCTGGACGTTGCTGGCCTTTCAAATTTGGAAACGTAATTACGGTCGATAACAAGGAACGATAGATGGAAAAGAATCGATTTGGTTTCGAGTGGTCAAAGTACCCCAAGATTATCCCTCTTTATGAGCGACAGTTTTTAGGCTGGGTCGCGCCTCTACAACCGCCCGACTTCAAGGGCTTGCGGGTGCTGGATGCCGGGTGCGGTACCGGGCGTAATTCCTGGTGGCCCATTCAATATGGAGCCGAACACGTCACGTCCTTCGACGTCGACCCGCGCACGGTGGCAGTGGCCGCCCGCAACCTCGGCAAGGAGGAGCGTTCCCGCGTCGAGCAACATTCCATTTACGATATTCCGTATCATGAGGAGTTTGACCTCGCCTACTCGATCGGGGTCATCCATCACCTGGCCGACCCGAAGCTGGCGGTCAAGAAGCTGATGGATGCGGTCAAGCCGGGCGGCCGCGTGCTCATCTGGGTGTATGGCGCGGAAGGGTACGCCTGGGCCAAGCGGGCAGTGAACATCGCCCGAAAAATCACCTCGAAAATGCCGCTGCCCCTGCTCAACCTGCTCACCTACCCCATTTCCGCGCTGGTGTATTTGTACTTTAAACTCCCGCATCGCCACCCTTACATGAAGCTGCTGCGCACCGCCTCCTTTTGGCACTTGCACTCGATCGTGTTCGATCAGTTGCTACCGGAAATCGCCAACTACTGGACCGCGGATGAGGCAAAAGCGCTCTTCGACGGCTTGCCGGTGGAGGAAATCAACGCCTACGACTGCAATCAAGGCTCTTGGACGGTGATCGCGCGGAAAAAAGGATGATGCGACCCAGGTCCGTCCAACGCCTGCTGTTGCCCGGGATCATGCTGGCCGGCTTGATCGTACGTCTTTGGCATGTGGGGCGCGCGGATTTGTGGACCGACGAAATTCTGTTCGTCTGGCTTTCCGCGCCACCGATGAACCCGTGGGATGTGGTGGTGAACCAATGGGAGCGCCTGCTTATCGTAACCCATCTTCCGCTCCCCGAAGTCATCCAAAACATCGTCTTGTGGGCGGCGCATGGCCGGGTCGAGGATGTCACGCGCATCGCCTGGTTAAACCGCCTGCCCGCGCTTATCTTCGGCGTACTCACCATACCGGCCATCCATAAACTGGCGATGCGTGTGCTGAACGACGCTTCGGCTGCTTGGTCGGCCACGCTGATGGTTGCTTTTTTCGTGCTACCCGTCTACTACGCGCGGGAAGCCTACTATTACGCACCGCTTATTTTCTTTTCGACGGTGACTCTCTGCCATCTGGCAGCTCTGCTCGGTAACGGGCAACCGCAGCGAAAGACTCTGATCCTTTTCGCGCTTGCGGGAACCGGCATGGCCTACTCACACATGAGCGGCATCGTGTTCATGGCTTTGATCACTGTTGGTCTAGGCCTGGTATGGCTGGCAGGGAAGGCACGCACCCCGGAGACACGCTTGGTGCCCGGAAAACTGGTTGGCCTGGCCGCACTTCCTCTGCTGATGATCAGCCCGTGGGTACTCAAACTTGCCCTGAACAAGGTGCAGTCCGCCACCAGCGCATCCGGACTTTCCGTATCTGGCATCTTGTTTGATGTTTGCGGAAAATTTTTCATGGGTAGCCAGCTTGGCTGGAACTGGTTGGCCGTCGCCCTGTTGCTAACCGGATTTGCCGGTCTTTTTCTATTGGGTGGAGAGCGCCGGGCGACATCCCGCTTCATGGCTGGTCTCCTCATCGTTGGTTTGCTCGTCATGGGCATCAGCACCTATAAAACGCAATATCATGTGCGTTATTTCTCCGTGCTAACACCGCTCATGTATGTGTGTTTCGCCGCCGGTCTGCTGACCTTGGCGCGCGCTATCTTCAAATCGCGGGCCGGCGGCGCAGTGTCCTTCATCACTGGCGTATTCATCGTCATTCAACTTCTCATCTACATGCCGGCCATGCTGCGGCTGGAATCAAAATCGGTCGACTTCGGCCGCATCGCCGACTGGATTAACCAGCACGTGCCCGAAGGTGGAACGTTCCTGCTCGAGAGCGCGTATGAGCTGCGATTCATCTCCGGTTATCATCCCACCCCCGGCCGCGTGGGCGCTGCCCCATACGTTCACGGCGATCTCGCCACGCTGCATCAGCGGCAACAGGCCTTTATGCGTCAATTCCCCGAAGCGCCCTGGGTGGAGTCGGCTCGCCATAATATGGACCAGCAGACGGAACTCGGCGGTTGGACCTGGCCCCATGAGCGTTTCCGGCAACGTGCTGATTTGCGCAACGAACCACTCGCCCGCATGTCCAGTCTGGGCATTCACTTGTCACCTGGCCGTCGCGCGGCCATCACCGAACTGTGGACGCCGATTTGGTACAACACCCACGAAGATCGCCTGCTGATCGCCCGCGAGGAAGGTGCCGTAATCATAACCGACTATCCCGGCTGGACCATCAACGGCCAGCAAATCGCCCCCAATGCCACCGACTACTTCCGCATCGCCCCCGGAACCATCTCGAACGTGCAGATCACCCGGGTCACGGATGAACCCGTCACCGGCGACCTGGTCGCCACCCTCGCCATCATCGCTGAATCCACCTCCGAAACCATCACCCTCCGCCTGACCGGCCAACCCCCGGTCAGCTACAACCTTACCCCCGGTCAATTCACACAGGTGCCCCTGCGCGGCGTTGCGCTGACCGAACCGGAAACCACCCTCGAAATCCGCCACCGCGGCGGGAATGTGCGGGCGCTGCTGGTGCGAGATATTCAAATGCAGCGGGTGAATTGAGCGAGCGATTGGGTTGCCTTAAATCCTTACTGATGGTAAGAATTTACAAAACGGAGATTATACATGCCGACCGCAACACTAACCAGCAAGGGACAAATGGTGATACCGAAGCCAATCCGGGATTACCTGGATTTGCACCCCGGAGACCGGTTGGACTTTGTTATCCATGAAAACCACCAGGTTGAAATCCGGCCGGCATCGACTGATGTCCGGGAATTGAAAGGCATGCTATACCGTCGAGGAAGAAAACCGGTCAGTCTTGATGAAATGAATAAAGCCATCTGGGCGCGGGCAGCCCGATGAGCAAGAGCGGATTGGACACCAACGTGCTGGTCAGGTATCTGACGCGGGACGACGGGAAACAATACCAAGCGGCTTGCCGTGTTATTGATCACGCAGATGCGGAAACAAGTTTTGTCTTAAGCCCCATCGTGATGTGTGAGCTGGTTTGGGTGCTCGAATCAGCTTACGATTACCGGAGAGACGAGATTGCGGAAGCGCTGGAAAAAATAATGACTACGGCTCAATTCGAGATGATCGATAAAAATTTGCTGCGCAAGTCGCTCGATGCTTATCGTCAGGGTAAGGGAGACTTTGCCGATTATTATGTGGGATACCGCAACCGGGCCGAGGGGGCTCATCAAACATTTACCTTCGACAAGGCATTGAAGCACTCGGAAATGTTTACCTGTATTTAAATTCCATGACATCCGTCGAGCCAGCCCCCAAAACCATCGCCGTCGTCGTCCCCTTCCTGAACGAGGAGGACAACATCCCGGAAATGTACCGGCGGCTGGATGCGTTGTTTGCGGGGATGCTCGTGCGGTATATTCAGGTTCGACGCGCGAAATAACCATGCAACAAGCACTTGAATTACGTAATTACGTAATTTAGTATTTTGATTATGAAGACGACTATTTCAGCTACGGAAGTCGCGCGGCACTTTGGCGATGTCCTGGCTCGCGTCCGGTACAAGCATGAGCATTTTGTTTTGACGAAGAATGAACGTCCCGTCGCGGAAATTACCCCGTGTGAAAGCGAAGCCACCGTCACTTGGGCAGAACTTGAACATGCGATGTCTAAATTGCCCTATGACCCCACTTTTGCAGATGATTTGGAGCGGGTGGGCGCGAGCGACAAGTGTTTGGCCAATCCATGGGACTGATAATTGATACATCCGCGCTCGTAGCATGGGAGCGCAGTCAAGCGAATAACCTGAAGAATGCTTCGCTCGGAAGTGAATTGATTTATATGCCAGCCATCGTCTGGGCCGAGGCGCTCATCGGTGTTCGTCTGGCGGCTACGCCGGTTAAAGCCGCTCAACGCAGGGCGCGGTTGGAACTTATCCGCTCCATGGTAGCCATCAAACCATTCACGCCCGAATACGCCGAACACTATGCAGATATTTATGCGGAATTGAGATCTGCCGGAACGCCAATCCCCCAAAATGATATGATGGTGGCAGCAACAGCACGGGCTATGAATATGCGCGTTCTTGTATCCGCCAAGGACGAGCATCATTTTCGGCTGGTCAATGGATTGGGTGTGGAGGTTTTTTCTCA
>JBMTVS010000131.1:0-6444 GCA_049451655.1 Kiritimatiellia bacterium
GAAAGTCGCGGGGCCAATTCGCGGTCAGCCATGACGGTGTCGGCATTTTTTCAGGTGACGTTTCGCTCGAGAATAACGGCGGCTTTTCGTCGGTGCAGTACAACTTCGATCCGTTGGATGTTTCGGCCCGCCGGACTTTCTGTTTGCGGGTTCGGGGCGATGGCAGGAATTACCGTTTCATAATCGAAGGCGAGCCCGGAGCCCGTCATTATTACGAGGCTGAATTTTCAACCTCCGGCGATTGGGAGACCGTTGAAATTCCCTTTGGCAGCCTTAAGCCGACCTGGCGAGGCGAGCGCCTCGATCTCCCCGTTTTTCCCGGCAAAACCCTCACTCAGCTACGCTTCATGATCGCCAACGCCAGGGCGGAATCCTTTAGGCTGGAAGTTCAACGGATTTGGTTAAAGTAATCGAGCGACTATTTCCTCGAAGGGTTAAAATGTCGTAACCCGTTGACTTCCAACGATTGGAGGTTGTTTGACATGCGATTTCCAGTGATTGGAAATCATCTATGTCCCTCGTTCACATGCGACTCGTTCTCCCGGGTTGCCATGCACCATCGAGGGTTGGCAGATCGTGGACGATGCGCTAGTTTTTTTCCATGGGCGTTTATGACCGAGATTACATGCGGGATGAAAAACCGCGCCGGATGGAAGCGGGCGAGTCGCCTTATCGCCGCCCGGTCAAGGGTCGCGCCCCGTGGTGGGCCCGGCTCAAGTTCCGGCTCTGGCTGCTGCTCAAAGGCCGCTAAACGGTCATGATGTCTTTTTCTTTCGCCGTGATCATGGTGTCGATCTTGGCGATCCAACCGTCGGTCATCTTTTGAATCTCATCCGTGGCGGCATCTCGCTCGTCCTCGGTGATCTTGCTGTCCTTCTGCAAGCCTTTGATCTGCTCGTTGGCGTCGCGGCGGACGTTGCGGATAGCCACCCGCGCCTCCTCGGCCATACGTTTGCCAACCTTGATCAGTTCCTTGCGGCGATCTTCGCTTAGCTCGGGGATGGGAATGCGAATCACTTTACCATCGTTGATGGGAGTCACGCCGATGTTGGCGGCCAGGATGGCCTTGTCGATGGCGGGGAGGGCGGAGGGGTCGTAAGCATTAATGACGATGAGGCGAGGCTCGGGTGTGCTGATGCCCGCGATTTCGCGCAGCTTGGTCATGGCCCCGTAATACTCAACCGGAATACTGTCGACGAGGCTGGGCGAAGCCTTGCCGGTGCGCAGTCCGGTGAACTCGTGGGTGAGGTGCTCCATGCACTTGGTCATTTTGTCTTCGGCTTCGAGAAGAACGTCGTCGGTGGATTCCATGATAAGACTCCCGGATTAAGTTTTGCTGCTACTATCCACAAGTGTGCCGGCGCTTTTGCCGAGCACGGCGCGGAGTATTTCGTCTTTCTTGAAGAAATTGAACACGATGATAGGGATGTGATTCTCCTGGCATAGGGAGAAGGCGGCGGCGTCCATAACCTTGAGCTGGTCACGCAGGGCCTGCTGGTAGTTGATGTGACGAAATCTTTTCGCGTCTGCGTGCTTGACCGGGTCGCGATCGTAGATGCCGTCAACCTTGGTTGCTTTGAGCAGGACGTCGGCATTTATTTCGCTCGCGCGCAGGGCGGCGGCGCTGTCGGTGGTGAAGTAGGGGTTGCCGGTGCCGGCCCCGATGATGATAACGCGGCCCTTCTCCAGGTGGCGCATGGCCCGGCGGCGAATGAAAGGCTCGGCCACCGCTGAAACGTTGATGGCGCTGAGCACCCGGGTCATCACGCCCTGGCCTTCCAGCGCCGATTGCAAGGCAAGGCTGTTGATCACGGTGGCCAGCATGCCCATGTAGTCTCCGGTGGTGCGGTCGACGCCATATCCTTCGCCGGTCAGGCCGCGAAAAATATTGCCGCCGCCAACCACCACTGCGACCTCCACCCCAAGCGCCCGCACTTTTTTGATCTGCGTGGCGATGGCAAGCAGCGTGGCGGGATCGAGATTCTCGCCGTTTTGCTTGTTCTGAAAGGCTTCCCCGCTCAATTTAAGCAGGATGCGTCGATATCGGGGCTTTTGCTTGGTTTTGGTAGCGGCCATAAATGTCTCTTCGGCTAAATTGTTAGCGAAGTTAATGATTCCGGCCGGGGATGTAAAGCCGCAGGAGGGATGGGGATAAAAAAATGGAGCGAGCGAAGAGATTCGAACTCTCGACATTCACCTTGGCAAGGTGATGCTCTACCAACTGAGCTACGCTCGCGTCCGTAAGATCGTCAAAATATGCCCTCGCCGCCTCGCGATGACAAGTGGTTTTTTATAACCAGACGGTTGTCAGTCTGTTTCCGCCCATTTAGTCTAGTGATCGACGAGGTATCAAACCGGGCATAAAAATCATGACAGGCATGCGTACAAGAATCGGAATCTTCGGCGGCAGCTTTGACCCGGTGCATTTGGGGCATCTGATAATGGCGCAAGATGCGGAGGAGGCTCGTGAGCTGGATTTGATTCTATTCGTCCCGGCAATGCAGCCGCCGCACAAGCTTTCTCGCGACCTGGTAACGGCGGATCAGCGGGCGGATATGCTCCGGCTCGCCCTGGGCGAACGGCGAAACTGGGAGGTTTCGGATGTGGAGATCCGGCGGGGTGGTGTTTCATATTCGATCGATACTGTTCGCCATTTCGCTCAGGTATATCCGGATGCGGAGCTTTTTTTCATCATTGGCGGTGACACGCTCCCGGAATTGCCAACCTGGAAAGACATCGGCGGGCTTCTGGATTGCTGCCGCATCATGACCATGACCCGCCCGGGTTTCGCCCCGGCCAAGCTTCAAGCCGCGATCGAGGGGTTGCCGGAGCGTCACCGGGACCGGTTGATGCATGATGTCATTCCCTCGCACGCCATCGATATCTCTTCTACCGACATCCGCATGCGGGTTGCGCAAAAACGCCCCGTTGGCTATCTTGTTCCTGAAGCGGTCGAGCACTACATTCGTGAACATGGCTTGTACCGCAAAGAAGGAAAAACATCATAAAAACATCGACGTTGATTAAACTGGCCCGGGACGTTCTGGAAGACAAAAAAGCGGAGAACATCGTGGTTCTGGACGTTCGAAAGCTGTCGAGCGTGACCGACTATCATCTGATTTGTACGGGTAGTAACCCCCGCCACTTCAAGGCACTGATTGAGTCCTGCGAAAAATCGCTTCGCGAGAAAGAGCAAAAGCCCTACCGGGTCTCCGGCACACCGGAGAGCGCCTGGATGATTCTGGATTATCTCGATTTCGTGGTGCATGTGTTCGGGGAGGAAACCCGCGAGCATTACGCACTGGAGACGCTTTGGAAGGACGCGCCGCGCGTGAAGCCGAGAACAAGAGCATTGAAGGCCGCGCCAGTCGCGAAGTCGGCATCATGACCAGCAAAAAAAATGCCCAGATCATCACCGGGCTCGGCGAAGGGGAGGTCGCACCTTACGTATTTCTGCCTGGTGACCCGGACCGGGTGCCCAAAATCTCCGCGCAGTGGGACCACCATGAGGAAGTTGCCCGGGTGCGTGAGTATGTGGTGCATACCGGCGAGATGAATGGCGTCCGGATGACCGCCGCTTCCACCGGGATAGGCGCACCGTCGACGGCGATTCTCGTCGAGGAGCTGGCTAATCTCGGATCTCATACGTTTATCCGCATTGGAAATAGCGGGGCGATTGCCGATCACGTCGAGCTGGGGGATTACGTCATTTCCACCGGAGCGGTCCGCGATGAAGGCACCTCCAGGACGTATGTCGCTCCAGAGTATCCGGCGGTAGCGAACTACGAGGTGGTGCAGGCGTTAGTCGAGGCGGCCCGCGCGAAGCAGGCCCGCTATCACACCGGTATTACGGTTTCGGTGGATGGTTTTTATTCACGCAACAAGGTCTACGGACCGGATAAAAGCCTGCTCACCATGGCCCACGGCGGCTACGAGCAGTCGTGGATGAATCAGTACGCGCGCGACTGGAAACGGGCGCGGGTGCTGAACGTGGAGATGGAATCCGGCGTGCTGATGACGTTGGCCAATCTCTTCGGGCTACGGGCGGGAACCATCTGCACGGTTTCCGATCGCACGCCCTGGTCCTCGCCGGGACAGGATGCCCTGGCGCTGGACACTAACATCAAGGGGGCCATCGAAATCGCCAACGCGGCCATGATCGCACTGGCCGGGAGGGACGCTGCGTCGAGCCGTTAGCGAGGACGGTTTGACCTGAATTTACCGCCATGAGACGCCCAACATGTTCTTGAGTGATACAGGTTATCGATACGCGACGAATTTGTTTATACGTCTTCTCGGCGGTATCTACCTGATCGCCTTCTATTCGCTTTGGACGCAAATTCATGGGCTCATCGGTGCGCAAGGCATCTTGCCGGTGGCGGAAATGCTCGATCCCGCGGCGCGCGGTCTAAACACCGGACTTTTTTTGAAAGCACCCAGCTTGCTTTGGTGGTTTCATGGTGATTTTGCGCTGAATGTCTTCTGCGTGGTGGGGTTGTTGTTCAGCGTCATGCTCATCGCGGGGTGGATGCCGGTGATCTCCTGCATCGTTTTGTGGATGCTCTACCTTTCACTCACGATCGGCGCTCAGATTTTTCTCGGTTATCAGTGGGACAATCTGCTGTTGGAAGCTGGCTTGCTAGGCGTGTTGGTTTCACCGCCGGTTATGCGTTCGCGCCCCGCTACCAATCCTGAGCCGCCCAGGGCTGCGGTCTTCCTTTTGTACTGGCTATTGTTTCGCCTGATGTTTGCGGCTGGTTTCGTGAAGCTGGCCAGCGGCGATCCGTCCTGGATGGATTTCACCGCCATGATGTATCACCCGTGGACCCAGCCATTGCCGGCATGGACCGCGTGGTATTTTCATCAACTCCCGGAAACAGCGATCAAGATTTCCACGGGTGTTGTTTTATTTGTTGAGCTGGCTGCGCCTTTCCTGATGTTCACCACGCGGCGCCTGCGCACCGTGGCCTTTATCATGCTGGTTTTTTTGCAGGTCATGATTGCCGCCACGGGAAATTTTGGTTTCTTTAATCTGCTCACCACGGCCTTGTGTGTCATGTTGCTCGATGATCTTTGGTTCGAAAATGACAACACGGAAGATCCGGCCGTCATTCCGTTATGGCTGCGCAACTTTTTATCCGTTCCCGCCATCCCGTTGGCGGCGGTTATCGTGGTGGTTTCCTCCATCCAGTTTTTTGCCCAGCTCTTCCGGGTGGAGGAGCTGCCCAAGCCTTTTCCCGCTATCGTTTCCTCGGTAGCGCCTTTCCGGAGCATCAACAACTACGGGTTATTTGCCTCCATGACCAAGTCGCGACCGGAAATCATCATCGAGGGCAGTCGTGATGGAGCCGAGTGGCGGGCCTACGAATTCAAGTATAAGCCGGGGGATACCCGCCATGCTCCGGGGATGATCGCCCCGCACATGCCGCGTCTCGACTGGCAGATGTGGTTTGCAGCGCTGGGGCATTACACACAAAACCGTTGGCTATTCAGTTTTATGAGCCGGTTACTGGATGGTTCCACGGATGTATTGGATCTACTGGAGACCAATCCATTTGGTTCCGAACCGCCGCGATACCTGCGGGCCGTATTATACGATTACCGTTTTGCCACCCCGGAGGAGCGGGCAGACAAGAGGGTGTGGTGGACACGCGAATTAAAGGGGTTGTACGCGCCGGTCATGAGCCGCGGATTATGATCAGGTGCTGGCTCACCGATCGACCGGAGACCGCGGGGCGAATTGCCGGTGAGGATATTTGCGAGTGGAAGCCCGTGGCACGGGAAGAGGCGGGGGGTGCGTTCGCATTGTTTGCTCATGGCCGTGAGGCCTGGCGAGTGGGCGAGGGTGATGGGGGTAATATTGCTATCATCATCGATGATGCCGGTGAGTCGCAGTTCGATGTCATGCTTCGGGCGGACAGGGAAGATGTCGAGTTACCGGAGCGGTTGATTTGTCTGGCCCTTACCGGCAGTGGCTTCCGCGGGCAACGGCAGCGTCCGTGGTCGGCCTTGCGGGGCAATTTACATCTCACGGCCCGTTACCGGGTCGATATGCCGGCGGCGTTGGTCCGGCCGGCGCTCACGATGATTCCGGCGGTAGCCGCGGCGGAAGCCATCGAGATTGTATCGCACGGGCGGCTCGCACCCTCCATCAAATGGGTCAATGACGTGCTGGTGCGTGGGGCCAAAGTGTCCGGCGTACTCACTGCGGCCAGCCAGAGCGGGGAGAGGATCGACCGGGTCATATTCGGCATCGGCATGAACATCGACGCCGCGCCTGCGATAGAACCGACACCGTTTGTACCTGAAGCTGGCTGCCTTTCCGCATTCGACGAAAGTCTGCGAGGTGGCTTGCCGGATATTTTTCGCGAAATAACCGCCCGCCTCGACGCCCTGCTCGACCTCGTTCAGGACGGGGACACAGATGAAGTCTTCGCGCGTTAC
>JBMTVS010000132.1:0-6404 GCA_049451655.1 Kiritimatiellia bacterium
CCGCAAGTACGCACTTTAGTTACCGGGCTTTTCGAAGCGCCGGTCAATGTGCGGGATCGCTACGGTGTGCGCATGCGGGGCTACTTTATTCCCTCGGTGAGCGGGAATTACCGGTTTTGGATTTCCAGCGATGACCAAGGGGAACTTTATATCGATGGGAGTCCACTTCCAATTGCTTCGGTGCCTTCTTATTCAACTTCCAGGCAGTGGAACAAGTTTGCATCCCAGCAGTCCGCACCTCGGATGCTTACCGCCGGGCAGCGGTATCTGGTTACGGCCTTTATGAAAGAAGTCGGGGGTGGTGATAACCTTGCCGTGGGTATTACCCTGCCCAACGGCGTGCTGGAACGCCCGGTCAAGGCCAGCCGCTTCAGCACGGTTAGCGCCAGTGGCGTTCCCCTGCCACGTCCCGCGCCGATTACCAATGATATTCCCTCTGAATTGATCCGCATTACGGAAATCAACGGCAATACCGGGGTCACTTTGGGGCAGACCTTGACGATTCGCGGCGTGTTCGAGCAGGACAATGGCAATGCCGCCCGGATTTTGTGGAACAACGGCTCGCAGCCCAACGCGGTCCTCACGGTATTCGGCCTCCAGGGCAGCCGGTCGGAATTGACCATTCCGGATACCGACGATAACCGCTCCGATATCACCTACACCTTCCTGTCCGATGCCCGTCCGCGCACCTTGCAGGTGAACTCGCAAACCACGTCTTCATCCCCCGGCCTGTTCGTCTCCAACTTCTACGTGTCGGTGCGTAATGCGGATGGTGCGCTGATCGAAGAGCTAACCAACAACACCCGGAACGTCACCATCGACTCCCTGGTGGACGGCTCGCAAGTCGAGATTTCCGCCGTGGAAGAGGTGTATTTGACTGCGGCCGGTCAATTCCTTTACGACAGCACCGATATCCCTGCTGATGATGGACAATCCGCGGTCAATCCGCCCCGGCAGCGCTATGTCGCGACCGGTCTTTCCGTGAACAATACGCCGCAAACCGGCGATCCCACCCGGTATAGTTTCGACATCAATGGCGATGCCAATGTCAGCCTGCGTTGGCGACATGATTACGCCTTGCTGGTCAACCACGACTTCAGCCGCACCGCCAGCGACGAGATCACCCCGAGCGGAACCCCGTGGGCCGGACCCTTGACCTCCGAGGCCAGCGGTAATCCCGAGCCCGCGGCCACCACCATCAACTGGATCGAGAAAGGCGAGAACGTGCTCGCCCAGATCGACGGGGCCGTGCTTGATTTTACCCGCCCCGGTCTGGATATACGCTACGTTCCCACCGGCTACCGGGCAGAGGGTTCGGCCCGCGGCGTATTCACCGAGAACGCCACCTATACCAAGTCCTTTTCGGTCGGGCAGCAGCCGGCGCAGCGTCAGCAAGTCGATACCTTCACCATGAACGGATGGGGCAGCATCACCTACGACTGGCAAATCCAGTACGGTGTCAGGGTCAATGTCGACGATGCGTCCCGCTCCGCCTTGCCGCGCGTTTTTCAAAACGACGGGTCACAGTTACTTGAGATTGGTGCCCTCGAAGGCGTTTTCTGGTTCAATCCAAACACGCCGGTCACCGTGGCCTCAGCGGCTAACTCGGGCGGACTGGGCTCCCAGTCCCTGAGCGGCTGGGTCTCCGGCGATGGTTATTACTTCCAGTCCAGCGGCGATATTCAGTCCAGTGATGGCTCTTTGTTGAGCGGCCAACCACTGGAAGGTCCTACCGGTCCGGTGGGCTTGTGGCGGCCGGAATTCACCAACGAGACGCAAGGCACCACCTATCGCGGACTCTACATCGCCCAGCTCAAACGCCCCGCCCGCGTGTTGTGGCTATACGGTGCGCAGGTCTATTTGAACACCTCGCGCATCGGCGAATACATGTTCCAGACCAATCAGGCTACCTTGAACAGCAACCCCGGTCTGCGCGATGCCATCCGGCTGGAACCCGACCGGTTGGAGAAATTATCGGTAGCTGGCATTAATCAGGATGTGGCGGACCAGGATATGGCCGCATGGGATCCCAACGGACAAAAACTCTACCCGGTGGTGCCGGGCGAATTCCGGGCCACCTGGAACCTGGCCGATGGCGGCTCCATCATGGTGCTGGTGACCGCGTTAGCACCGGAGACACCGCATTACACGCATATCGCAGGATCTCCATTGGTGCAATTGACACCCGATCCCACGGGCGCTTTCAAGTTCAAGGAGATGAAGTACACCGAGAACTCCGCAGCGATTGCCGAAGGAAGTCTCTTCAGCGCCTCCAACGCGGGGCGTTCCGTATTGGTCTTTGGCGAAGTCGCGCAAACTGGTCGCGGCGACCCGAAGGAATACCTGCGGGTGCGCATGGTGCAGACCAAGTTGTGGAGCGACGACGCGCCCGCCGCGGGCACCGCGATCATCGGACGAAAAATTTCCGATCCGGGGCTGGACCGCGCGAAACTCGGCACCGGTCACATCTTCTTCCCGGGGGCGCGCTACAACCCGAACATCTATGACTTTGATGTCTTGCCCGGTTTGCGGGTTAGCGATGTCTACGACATGACCCTGCTAAACGCGATTGGCAAGGAAAAGGTCTTGTTGTCCCAACCGAACCTGCCCGGGCCGGTCATTCCGGTCAACCTGCACCCCGGGGCGAGTCCCGAGGAGCGTATCGTGGTGGTCTGGTACGACGACCCTGCCCTGCGCGACATGATCATGTGGCCCTACGCGGCGCGCACCTATCTGCCCCGTTGGCCGGGGAATATGGAAGAAGGACTTGGTCGCATCGTTATGGCCAGCCGTTATGGCAGCGAGAGCCTGTCCTTTGGTCAAGTTGATCAAGTGGTCGCGCCGGCGGGCACAAATATCGTGGCCGACGGTCAGGGCAACCGGATCACCAATATTTTCGCCTCCACCACCACCTTCGATCCCTCCCGCCTGCAGCAGGCCGCTATTTACGTGCAGCCGGATCCCGAAGCCGCCGGATACAACCCCAACGAGGAACATGCGCTCATGGCGCCCTCGCTGCGCTATGCCCAGGTTTCCCCCCGGCCCAATGCCGCGTACGCGCTGCGCAACAACGACCTGAACATCTACAACGCCATCTTCGCTGGCGAGATGTTACAGCCGGCGGACTACACCTCGCACCCTTTCGTGCTGGTGCAGTATTTCGATACCGCGATCAATGAGTTCGCCATGCGGGTTTACCGGGTGGAGAAAGAGGATGCGGGCATCGAAGGCTACCGGTTCGCTAATCAGTCGCTGATCACCATCTTTAATTCGTTTCAGGTTCCCGCCTCGCCGACCCGCCTGGCCCAGGAGCCCTACACCCGGATGGAAGCGGGTGAGCCGGTCATTCCATTTTATCCGCTCGGCGTGGTGATCGGAGCCACCCCGGCCCCGGAGAGTTTCGGCGAGAACATCAAGTTCCAATCCACCTACTGGGAAGATCATAAAAACACTTCCTGGGCGGTGTCCGGCGGATCGAATGCCTGGTTTACCTACTCGATCTACTATCCCATGCAGTCCAGCTTCTGGTGGCCGCCCAATAAGTCCGGCCGCATCCGCTACGACGCCGCGACCGATATCAAGCGCGCGGCCTTCCCCTTTACCGGTGATTTTGTTTCGTTCCTGCCCGACAGGATCAGCGACCTGCTGGCCACGCCGGTGGGTTCAACCGTAGCCGGCAGCGCGGAGAGAGCCAGCCAACCGGTGCGCATCCTCTACAAGAGCGACTGGCCCGATCTGGCCCCGGTGTTGAAGGCCGGCGAAACCCTGACCTTCTCCGGCGGGGAGTACGCCGCGGACAATCCCACCACGCTGGTCATCGACGATAACGGCAACGTGCAGACCCAGCCCACCCCCGGCCTCCCCGGCGTGCTCGCCTTCGCGGTTGGCGAGGTGGTGTTTGACGCCTTGAATCCCTACAACATCACCACCGAGTTGACCAATAGCTGGACGGTGCGCATGGGCCAGGTGCTGGATGTGCGAACCGTCACCCTGCCCATTGGTGATTTCCCCGGCGCATTGCTGCCCGCGAACGGCAAGACCAGGGTCAGCGGTGGTAAATACATCTTCAATGACCTGCCCGCGTCGCTCCAGAAGCGTATTCGCTACAACCCGCTGGCGCAGACCGTCAACGAGGAGGGGATTACCATCAGCGGTCGCATTGAGTTCTCCGGGCTGTTGAACGACAAGGCTATCGGTGATGATTCGCTCACCGCGCCACCTCCCGCCGTATACGTGCTGGAGCCCAACATCATGACCCAGGCGGATCTCGATGCCTTGATGGGACTGGTGGAAGCCAGCGAGGAGCCGGCCTGGATCGCGGCGGTAAATGATCTCTATGAAAAGTCCCGCAATCCGAACGGGATCGAGAAGCAAAACGGCTCGTTGATAACCGGCGGCTACCTGGTGGGTATTCAGCCTCAAGTGCAACGTAATCCGGTTACCGGTGAACCGTTCCAAGTGCCCATTGCGCCCGGTTCCGAGGTGCTGGTGCCGGAGGTGATCAAATCCGTTCCCGAGGCGGCGCGTCAATTTGGTCCCGGCCTGGCCCTGATTCCCAATGGTCAGTTCCTCGATCCCTTCGCGACCATTCCCCAACCGGATGGATCCTCTGTACCCATGCCCGATGTGAGTTGGGTCACGGTGGCGGAAAACAACGACCCCAGCATGGGCGGTTCGCCGATCACCCTGCATGTCATCAAGGTCGACCGGCGCGAACGCTATCGCGGCGCGATCAAGACCGTGCTTTCCGACAACCTCTTCGACGAGAATGTGGTGCTTCGTCACACCGCCGATTTCGGCGGCAATGCCGGGGACCTCGTCTACGAATGGTGGTACCGCCCGGATGACGGCGCGTTGAATGTGCTGCCTCCCTTCGTGGAGGATCCCGATTCCGCCGGCGACTGGCTGTTCTTCCCCGATCTCAGCGGCGCGCGGGGTCGCGGTTTCTCCGAGGTGTTGCTGAAGGGCAATCCCAATACGCCGGAAACCCTCCTCGCCGATACCTGGTGGTTCGGCCGTTACCGCCACAAGAACGACACCGTGCGCGACACCGATTGGCAGCGCCCGCAACCGGATGGTTCCGGTGAAGTGAACTTCGAATGGTTCGGTGCCGGCAACAACGATCCCTTCAACGATTTCGATCTCAACGGCTTCCCCGACTACCGCGCGCAGCTCTCCATGGGCTGGATCAAGCGCATACTGGACGGCATTAATCCCTACGAAGCCCGTATCCGGGACTTTGAAGGTGATAATCCCTCCACCGTCTCCAGCATGATTCAATCGTTCGGACCCCGCTACGAAGGACCGGTGGCGCTTAATCCCGACAAGAACGTCATCGAGAATGTCGGGTTGATCGAGCTCTACGAAACCGTGCTCAACCGCGCGGCCAACTTGAGCATCAACCTCTCCACCCCGGTATCCACCCCGGCGATCGCCAATGCCCTGCAGTTGGCCTCGACCCGAATCTCCGACTTCTACACCTTGCTTGGTCACGAGGCGTACACCGATGCCCAGGATGTCACCATCGGCACTGGCGGCGATGCCCCGGCCTCGTTGTACCCGGCCTTCCATGCCTTCCAGAATATGGTGTCCTCCCCGTTGGAGGAGGAGCTTGCCTTGCTGCGCGGTCAGGATGACTTCCTGGCCCGGCCGGTCTACAACCGCATGTTCTGGAACTTCACCAAGGCCGAGGGCGAGGTCGCCTATGTGCAGACTTACGGCATTAGCGACATCAACAAGGACGGTTTCGTCAACGAGGACGACGCCATGATCCAGTATCCGATGGGTCACGGCGATGCCTGGGGCCATTACCTGATGGCCCTGCGCAAGCAATACACGCTGTTGCGTCATCCCTACTTCAACTGGGTCTCGCGCTCCGAGTTCTACAACCTCATGGACATTGTCATGAAGGTCGACTTCCTCGATGAGCGCAAATTCGCCTCGATCGCCGCCGCCAAGGCCAAGGCGGGCACCGAGGTCTTGCAGGCAACCTACCGCTACCACTATGTGGATGATCCCTCCGCGCAATGGCAGGGCTACACGGATGTGAACGAAGACCGTGCCTGGGGCGTGCAGGGTTGGGCCCGCCGGGCCGGTCAGGGTGCCTATTTCGACTGGCTTACCGCCAACGCGCTGTTGCCCTCGCAACACCCCAACGAGAACCTCGAGGGCATTCAAAAAGTGGACCGCACGGCCAACGATGACATCAAGGTGATTTCGGCCAACTTGAACATGGCGCAACAGGTATTCGACGACGCAAACAGCGGGTTGAATCCGTTGCGCCTGGCTCCGGGCGCGGTGCCGTTTGATGTGAACCCCGAATTGATGACCGATTTGATTTTCGGCAAGACCCACTTTGAACAAATCTATGAGCGCGCGGTGGCCGCGCTGGAAAACGCCAACGC
>JBMTVS010000133.1:0-6399 GCA_049451655.1 Kiritimatiellia bacterium
CCGTGAATGCCAACGCGCGTGCCGCGCTTGCGCACGTATCGAACCGAAGCGCCGTGAGCAATTAGCATCCAAAAAAAAAGAGCATCCTCGGCAATGCTTAATTCCCGGTTGAACTCCACCCCGGTGCGTTGAATCAGGGCGCGGCGCACCATGGCGTTGATGATCCACAGCTGGTAGTTGGCTACATGCCGGATGCTGCTACTTTTTTCGGGTTTAACCGGAAGACGATCCAAGGCCTTAAAGTAAGGATCACCGATGCAATCGTATACAATATCGGCATCTGTTTTGCCGGCAGCGGTGATTAGTTGCTCTAAATGCCCCGGGAGGTATTCGTCGTCGGCATCCAGAAACGCGATATAGTCTGAGTGGGCGGCCTTGATGCCGGCGTTGCGAGCGGCGCTGCGACCCTGATTCGTCTGGCTAATAACACGGATTGCAGAGCCTTGAGATTGAAGGATGCCGGCGGTGTTGTCGGTTGATCCATCATCAATAACGATTATTTCTGATGCCGGAGCGGTTTGGGCATATACGCTGTCCAGACATCGCTGCAAATAAGCTCCCGCGTTATACGCCGGAATGATGACGCTCACACTGATCACTGGGTATTATTTTCTATCTGTGAATGGTGCGCACGCATGATTCGTGACAGTATATTCTCAAACTGTACGGCCAAAGATCGCCAGTCATGACTTTCGGCAATATCACGGCGAATTGCCGCGGCGTCTTTCTTTGCTGCCATCACGTCGTCCAGGCCACGCGCAAAAGATTCAGCCGTGTCGTTCAGACTCAGCACGCCGGGTCTGACGAATTTTTCCAGCGGAATCATTGGAATGGAGACGCAGGGAAGATCTGATGCCGCGTATTCGTAAAATTTTAGCGGGTTGACGTGGCGCGTAAGTTCGTTGACGCGGAAAGGAATAATTCCGAGATCACTACGATTGAAATAAGAAGGAAGCTCGGACTGCCTCTTTTGACCCAGATAGTGGACGTTGGGAGGTAATGGGGGGAGGGGCTTATTGTGAAACCCCAACAAAACAAAGTTTATTCCTGATCGCAGAGTAGCCACCTCGCGAAGAAGGTCGAAATCAAACCAGTCAAACAGGGCGCCGGCATAGACGGCACGAGGAGGGGGGATCTGCGCGAGGTCATCCGGCCCCGCACCACCAGATCGGTCAAAGAAAAGCGAAGTATCAACACCATTTGGTATAAAGTGTGTTCGTTCCTCGACATCACGTTCCGGAAGTAGGGAGGGTGTAGTGGCGATGATTGCGGCGCTCTGGTGGCATAGCTTTTCGTGACAAGCCTCAATGTAAGCCCCCATCCGGGAGAATTCAGGGTACGCGCTGAATTTGTCGACGATTTCATAAACGCAAGGAAGATCCTTGCGGGTCAGGAATATATCACAGGGATTGTAAAGGACTTGCAGATAGGGCTCTCCAAGGAAGAATCGCCTGGCGGCTCGATGAATGGTCTTCCGGGTGGCGATCCGGCAGGCGCGTGAACTCCATTTCCCGCGCACGTAAAAAGGCCAAGCGCTCGATGGGGTGTATAACGCTAGACGATGATGCTGCAGAGGATACTCCAGGCTGGAGCGGTGCATCCATGGGTTCAGTGCGCGCACCCCTTGCTTGCGAATGTGTTCAATGATCGTCGTGCGGGGGTTGATATAAAAGACCTTCCAACCTGAATCCGCCAGTATCCGTGAAAAGTGTTGGCGACGAAACCAATGCGGAGCATGCCAGGGCGCCGTGGAAAACATAACTAAGTTTTTGTACCGGGGGGGACTCATATGGGCGTAATTTCCGTATAACAGGGTTCGTTGACATCTATGCACAAGGCTCGAGTTTCCCGGATATCTGAAAAGTAATCCGAGTAGGGTTGGGTGCGGATAGATCCGGCTCCGTGGCTCCAAACCAGGCGCAACGCGGTTGTTGATCCGCGCCGCAAGGTGGCGATATGGTCACCCTCAAGCTTAACCTGGGTTTCCGGGTGCAGCACCCACCGGATGCACATCTTGTTCCGGTCGGCGATGCGGTCATGAATTCTGATGAAATCATCGAGGACCATCACATTCCGGGTGTGAAGCCTGTTGAGCCGGAAAGTTTGCATGTGAAGTACCCCTTGGCGGTCAATGCTGGCGCGACTATGCATTACTTCGCGCAAGCGGAACAGATCTTCAACCCGCTCTCCCGAATAGGAGGGCGCGCCCAGGTCCACTGTGCTGTGATATTCCGACATGCGGAGTGTATGGCGTAGATTGCGATTTGCCGTGTAACACCCCGTTCCGGGATCAACGATTATTTCCTGGCCGTTACAACTAATGAGAAGCTGGTTCTGGTGCAAGTGATCATGCGCGCCTAACCCACGGCTTCCGATGGGGCCGCAAACCGCAAACAAGTCCATGGAGCGCGTTTTGCGAATATACCATCCGGGGCTGCGAAGGACGTGCCAACCGTCGTCATGTATTTCCAGCGATGGTTTTGTAGATTCAAATTTATCCGCGGATTGAAACCCTGTTAGGGCCATGATGGAACCCCATGCGGAGTCGGTGCTGTTCGTTCCTTCCAAAAATTGCCGACAGATGCCTATAAATGGCAGCATGTTGCGCGGCGGCAAATGGTCAAGTATTGCGCACCAAAGGAACTCGGAGTCATTGTCGCCAATCTGGGGAAGAAATCCTGCGCGGTTGACTGAACGCTCCAACACGTTAAGCATGTCGTTTAAGCGTCCAATGTAGCGAGGACTAAAGCTTTTGAGCCCCAGGGCAAGACAAAGAAAATGGGGGTAAGCAAAAAGTTCAAGCACAAGGCGGTGATAATGGAGGCTATACTCAAAGTGAACGCCTTGTTTATCGGTCTGAACCAGCAGTTCTTTTTCCAGGAGACGGCGGGCAAGAAGGTTTATCTGTTCACTTTCGTGGCATCCTGAAAAAACAAGAGAGGCGATGAAGAGCGATGAAATGTTTGCGACGTAATGATTGGTACGGAGTCCGTCTGCCTCCAGATGTTCAATAACAAACATCATGTGCCGTTGCAGGGACTCAAGAATGATGGACTGGTTTTCTTCCGGCAGGCGACAAGCGGTATTTCGCAGGACCAATAGCAACAGGCTCCAGTTCGCCAAGCGTAGTGAAACCGCCATCGGGCTAGCCCAGTTGACCCCGCATTCGCGATCGTTATGCTTGATCCAATCAAGAATTGTTGCAAATACGCAAGCGGCAACCTCGTTCTCGTTAGATGATTGACGGGTTTTAAGCGCAGGAATCAAAAAATGTCCGCATGACAGCTTCCATATTTTTTTGATGTCCGCATGGTCCGCCCAATAATCTTCGCGCATGCCGTCTAGACAAGCATCCGCTTCTTGATCGGTGATCCAGAAGTTGGTTGGCTTTACACGCCAAGAAAGGCGGTATACCTGTACGGTCTTCGCATCGGGCAAATTTCGCGAGGTGGCAATGGGAGCCGCCAACGAGGCTCCGGCGTCAGGCTCAAGGACATATTTGATGGCATCACTTAAACGCGCAGGTACGTGTATAACGAATCGCCTCCACTTTCGTCGCCTGAAAACTCTTTTCAAGGGAGCGGCCCGAGATAGAAGACAGAGCGTGACCCGTCTGGCCAAATGCACGCCGTTCGCAATCACAAAAAATGAATAAATCGTCATGACCTGAATAAATCTGATCCATAAAAAGTTTGAATGGACTACTCAAATGTTGCGGATGCGTTGTCGCCTGGCCGCCGGACCAGCGCATATAATCTGTAGAGATGCAGGCGACTCGGGTTCGGACTGGTAATAATAGACCATTTCACAACTGTCCGGTTAACCGGACAGTTGTGAAGCGGTGCTTAAAATAGATTCAACAAAACGGACATGAAAATATTAAAGCTACAACGTCCCCAGCGTAATCAATTATTTTGTGTCGTACCAAGAGGGAGCCCGAGTTTTAATCACTTGATATTCGCCGTATACAAGGGTGGACTTATCTAGTGATAATTGGTCTGGTGTTTTCCCTGTTCGGATTGATTTATTGTAAGTCGAAACTTTATGCTCGAGCAGGTGTGAAATAGCGGCGAAAAGATAGAAGTAGGTCGCGTTGGTTCCTCCGGTTGTGTAGCTTCCCCCAACAATGTAACACAACCATAATGTTATAAAAACAACACTCGTGTTGTAGGGGTTTTCCGGACGAACACTACGCGACATGATTACGACTTTGACGGACCGGTGAATTGCGTAGAAAATGAACAAAAACCCTCCAATCATACCAAAATTGACAAATGGACCCAGCCACAGATTATGCGTGGCACCAGAGCCAATTTCCGAAAGCCAGGTCAACTCATAATAAATAAAGCGATGTCCAAACATCGAATAAAAAGCCATCAGGTCACTGAACTCGGCGAAGAAGCCATGCCCCAGCAGTGGTTTTTCGTGTATTTTTTTAAGGCTTAATTCCCACATACCTTTTCGCCAGTCGAACGTTTCCCACGTGGCATAAAGATTGGTCGATGTCCCGCCGAGATTTAACCAGGGTAGGGTGAAGCTCCTGAGGAAGGGGGCCAGCGGGTTGGCGGGGTTGATATCCATATTGGATACAACGAGAAAGACAAGAAACAACCCTCCAAGCAAAGCCCCTATAAACCACCAGGCCCGTTTCATAGCTGACGTTAACAAAATGACCCCGCCAGCCGCTAAAACTGATGATCGCGTACCTGTCATGGCAAGTGTAGCCAGCCCAATTGCGGTCAAGGCATAAAGACCGATTCGATTTTTGATTCTTAAACCCGGCTTAAAGCTCATGGCTAGCGACGCAAGAACCAGAAAACCTCCTGCATGTGCTAGAAATGTCAATCTGCCTTCGACGAGCCACTCTTCGGGCCGCACGCCCAGGAGGATGTTCAAGAATCTGTTGCCGAAAAAAAAGGCAACGGTTTTTATCCCGATAACAATCAGACTGGCCGTAAAAAAATAAACCGGCAAACGACGAAGTTGATTATCATTAAGCATACCTGGCATTAACGGGTACAAAAGCAGTGTCGAAAAAAAGATGAAGTAAGCACGAAAACCCGAAGCATTACCCGTGCCGATGGTTGTGAATACCGGTGTCTTGGCGTACGCAATTATGGCCACTAATGCGTAACCTAACAGAAAAGGATTAACCATGTACCTGGGGATTAATGGTTTTCTGTTGATGGCCGCTTGACCAACCAGCAAAAGAAAAACAGGCCATAGAAAAAGAAAAAATGCGGGCAAAAGGCGTCCACCAAATGAAACCTCGGGGCTCATAATGTATATAAATACAATCAAGTACGCGGCCCACGAACGTTTGTTTATCAAAACAATAAATGTGGCCGGTGCGAACCATGTCAGGACGAGATACTGAGCCAAAGCAAAGGGAGATGACGTCAGGGTTAGCGCTTTCGGCACGGTGAAAAGCGCATATATTAGTAGCAATAAAACCGTTCCCCAAACTGTAACTATGCGATTCATATCATTTTATATAAAATTTCCTGCGGTGTAAAACATTACGAACGACCAGTTGTCTTATGAAAAAACTAGATACCATGGCTAAAGTTGTAGCCCAGGCGGCGCCCATCATGCCCCACCTTGGCACCGCTATAACGTTTAATACAACCATGATTAGCGCTGAAAAAAAGCCAGAGTAAAAAGTGAGGTCTGTCCTGCCTAGTCCGTCTAAAAATGTATTATCAAGCACGTACAAGCATCGCGCGATAAATCCAAGCACCAAAACGCGAAACGGCTGTACGGAGCCTGTGAACTCGCTTCCGAAAACGAGAAAAAAATATGGCGCAACCAAGGCCGCGAGGAGTGCCAGGCCTGTCGCGGCCAGGCCCATTTTCCAGAACAGCTCATGGTAACGCTGCCGCAGTGCGGGTAGATCGGCGTGGTGCTGGGCGACAAATGGAAAGGTTACCGTAAGTAGGGCCCCAGGGAACGCGAGCATCTGGTGGGAAACGATGGCGGCGGTGTTGTATATGGCAGTAATTGTGGCGTCCTGCACTATGCTGCTGAGATAGAGCGTATCAAATTGAAGCATTATAGCGCCAACCAACTGGCCCAAAAATGCAAAGGCACCCATGCGCACCATGGGGCCGGCCTTCGTCTGGTGCCAGCCGAAACCAATCACCTTGCGGAGTAAAAAAACGAGGGCTATCACAACACATGCTACGATAATGATCTGTGTGGCGACATATCCCGGCAACTTCCATGCGTAGACGAATGGCACCATCATGACTAAGCTGCCGAGCACGGTCATGATGTCCAGGATTGCCACCGTACGCATCCTTCTTTGCGCTTGCAGTGATGTTCGAAGCATTTCCGCCCCGATAAATAAGGGCAGAAATGCGAGGAGTAAACGGAGGTAATGATTCGCTACGGCATCCT
>JBMTVS010000134.1:0-6328 GCA_049451655.1 Kiritimatiellia bacterium
GGCAGGGTAATGCTTGACGAGTGTGGCA
Organism: Kiritimatiellia bacterium; assembly: GCA_049451655.1. Classification (GTDB taxonomy): domain Bacteria; phylum Verrucomicrobiota; class Kiritimatiellia; order CAIVKH01; family CAIVKH01; genus CALMUP01. The sequence goes on from JBMTVS010000134.1 coordinate 29, forward strand.
AATTGCCACACCGTAATTTTATGAGCAAATCCATACGAGTCAGTGATGATTTAATCGACCGGGCCACGAAGAGCGCCAGGGTGTATCATCGTTCTCCGCCCCAGCAGATTGAATTCTGGGCTCGCATTGGCTGTGTGATGGAATCGACGTTGTCGTGGCCGGTATTGGAACAGGTGGCCGTGTGGGGAACAGAGAACGACATCGATACCTTGATTGGTGAGGTTAATTCGCCGGAAGGCCGGGAAAATGCTCGTCGCATAATAGGAAGGGGAAGCGGAGAAATTTTCGGTGTCGCGGTCGACGGGAAGACGCTGTTACGCCAAAAGCGATAATACCTTGCCAACCCTTGTCATGCTGGCTGGCCCTAATGGTGCGGGCAAAACGACCTTCTACGAGGCTTATCTCGCGGACAAAAATCTGCCGTTTATTAATGCCGATCAATTGGCTGCTCGCTTCAACCTCGAACCTTATCCGGCGGCGCGAATGGCTGGTGAGATGAGGAGCGCTTTAATTGAAGAGCGTATTTCATTTGTGACGGAAACCGTATTTTCAGATCCGGTTGGCTCCAAGTTGGGTTTATTGAAGCGCGCGGTGGATTCCGGGTATGAGGTGACGTTGATCTTCATCGGTTTGAGCTGTGTCGAATTATCCCGGTTGAGGGTGCACTCGAGGGTGTCAGCAGGCGGACATTTCGTTCCGGCGGAAAAACTCCCGGGCAGGTACGAGCGGTCGCTGCTGAACCTCAAGGCGGCGATAAGCTGTGTCCCCAGGGTTTTGATCTACGACAACAGCTCGATTTCGGACTGCTTTCGCTTGATCGCGGATTGCCGGGACGGGCAAGTCACTCCCGTGCTTGACCGAACTCAGTGGCCGGACTGGGTCAGGCGCGCAGTAAACACCTGAAGAGGCGACATATTGTCTGTCCCTTACTCGTTTCGGCCTCGTTGGTGGGTTTGGATTAGCGTTGAGTCGTGGTTTTACTTAAAATGAGCCATATAGATTGTGTGTCCCTTGTTGGCGCGGCATAATTGTGGACAAAAATCGCTATTTTGATGAGCATACTTTTTGATTGGAGCAAAGTTTTTGTAAAAAAGTCGATTTTTGTGTTGCCATATCTTTTGGGTGGGGTAACTTTTGTCTAAATCAACGAAGTTTGAGGTGACTATGATTGCTAAAGCTATACCGGATACATTGGATGGGGCACAGGCCCTGGTGAAGTGCCTTGAAAATCAAGGGGTTGAGTATATTTGGGGCCTTTCAGGCGGTGCCGCCATTCCAATCTTTGACGCCCTGATCACGACCGGGACGAAAATTAAGCTGATTTTGGTCCGCCACGAGCAAGGGGCGACCCATATGGCGGATGGCTATGCCCGCGCCACCGGCAAGCCCGGCGTGGTTTTGGTTACCAGCGGCCCCGGCGCGACCAACACCATCACCGGTATCATGACCGCCCACATGGACTCTGTCCCTATGATTGTCATCACGGGGCAGACCATTACCCCGATGCTGGGCAAGGACGCTTTTCAGGAGGCTGACGTCTATGGATTGACCATGCCCGTGGTCAAGCACAGCTACCTGGTCAAAAACACCAACGATATTCCCCGCGTCGTGAAAGAGGCGTTCTACATAGCTAATACAGGTCGTCCCGGTCCTGTTCTGATGGACATTCCGAAGGACATCAGTTCGGGCGCGTTTGAAGGTAGCCTCGATCCGGAAATGGATCTGCCCGGTTACAAGCCCGATATCGAAATCAATCAGGAACACATCGCCGGCATTGCCGAGGCGCTTCGCAGGTCGAAGCGTCCGGTCATTCTGGCCGGTCACGGTGCCCTTATCGCTCGCGCGTTTCCCGCTATCGAGAAGCTCGCGGAGACACTGAAGGCCCCGGTCACCACCACCTTGCTCGGAAAAGGCGCATTCAACGAGGAGCATCCGCTCTCCCTCGGCATGCTCGGCATGCACGGCACCGCCTACGCGAACAAGGCGATGGTTGAGTGCGACCTGGTCATGTCCATCGGCTCGCGCTACGACGACCGCATCATCGGTCAGGCGGCGAAATTCTGCCGTGACGCCGTCCGCATCCACATCGACATCGATATCGCCGAAATCAACAAGATGATCAATGTTCATCACTATTGTATCGGCGACGCGCGTCTGGTGGTCGAAGAGCTGCTGAAGCACGCCAGCGAGCTGGACACCAAAGAGTGGTTGCAACACCTGAATCGCTACAAAAAGAAATACCCGCTCAAATATGGCAAGCAGGGCGGGTTGAAGATGCAGCAGATTCTCGACGAGCTGTACAAGATGACCAGCGGGAAAATCATTGTTTCGACCGACGTCGGTCAGCACCAAATGTGGGCGGCCCAGTTCCTGAAGACGGTCCGCCCCGATGACTGGCTCAGCTCCGGTGGCGCCGGTACCATGGGTTACGGATTCCCGGCGGCCATGGGTGCCCAGTGGGGCAAGCCCAACGAGCAGGTTTGGGCCATCGTCGGAGACGGCGGATTCCAGATGACCATGTGCGAGCTGGCCACAGCCTGCGTCCACAAATTGCCGGTGAAAATTCTGGTCCTGAACAACCACTACCTCGGCATGGTTCGCCAGTGGCAGGAGTTGTTCTATGATGATCGCACCAGCGGCGTTGATCTCGAGGGAAATCCCGACTTCGCGAAGATGGCGGATACCTTCCCGGGAGCCAAAGGGTTCACGCTTAAGCGCGCCGCCGATATCCGCAAGATTCTCAAGCGCGCCATGGATTACAACGATGGCCCTTGCGTCATAAACGCCGAATGCGAAAAGACCGAGAATGTGTTTCCGATGATCCCGGCCGGCCGGGCCCTCGAGGACATGATTATCGAGCGCCCCCGCCATAAAATGGAAAAACCCACCGGATCCACCTGAGGTTCATCATGAGTTCGAACGATTCCAACACCATTCATACCCTGAGCGTCTACGTCGCGAACAAACCGGGCGTCCTCGCCCGCATTGCGCAGGTTTTCGCCCGCCGAGGTTTCAACATCGAGTCGCTGGTGGTTTCGCCCGCCATAGACGGTAAGTTTTCCCGCATGACCATCGGTGTCAGCGGCAACCCGGACATGCTCGACCAAATCATCAAGCAGGTGAGTAAGCTCATCGACGTGCTGACCTGCACGGACCACAGCGCCGACGAAGCGGTCATCCGCGAGTTGGCCCTGGTCAAAATCCGTTGCGGCGCCGATCGCCGTTCGGAGGCCTTGCAAGTCGTCGAGCACTTCACCTGCAAGACGGTCGACTTAACCGAAAGCTCCATGATCATCATGGCCACCGGAGCTTCCGACAAGGTCGATGCCTTTATTAACATGATCAAGATGTTCGACGTCGTCGAACTCGTCCGCACCGGCAAGGTGCTGATGGTACGCGGCGAACAGCCCACTTGACGAAATCAACACCCTTCAATTAGAGTTACACACATGGGACAACAACTTCGAGTACGAGTAAAACGCAAAGCCCGCCTCCGCCGCGTCAAGCGGCTCAAAGAGCGCAAGGCTGAAGCCAAAAACGCCAAAGCCTGATCCGCGCGCCCTGCACGCGGTATCCGGCACGTTTACCTTTAAATGTGGAGCGATCTGAACAAGGTCGCCGGAGAACCGCTGATGACGAAATTCATCCTGAGCGCGGCTTGCTTTGCCGCTTTTTTGATATCTTTCACTGGATGCTCTCCCGCTCCTGACGTTTCGGTTAACGAATCAGCCGGGGAAAAAGGGAGTGTTCTGGAGGTGGCTTCGCAACAGGATTTCGCTTCCATGGTGGAGCAATCCAGTATACCGGTGTTGGTAGACTTCTGGGCGACCTGGTGCGGACCGTGTATCAGCATGAATCCGGTAATCAAGACAACATCCGCCCGCCACCAAAATCGATTACGCGTGGTCAAAGTCGATGTCGATCAGAATAAGGAACTAGCGGGTAGTATGAACATTCGCGCCATACCCACCTTGATGCTTTATCATAACGGCTCAGCCATCGCCCAGTTTGAGGGTGCCATGAACGAAAAACAGCTCGACGGTTGGATTGCCAGTCAACTCGAGCGTGCCGGTGTTAGTCTTGCCGCTCCAGTTATGTGAGGTCGCCATGCAAATAGAAATCGAACAAAAATCCGACGATCAACTTATCGCCATTGGCGTCTTCTCCTGGCCGGTCTGGAGCAAGGAGGTTTCCACCTTTGAGTGGACCTATGACGATGTCGAGCGTTGCTATCTGCTCGAAGGCGAGGTCGAAGTTGAGGCTTATGGCGAGACCTATCACTTTGGCAAAGGCGATTTTGTGACCTTTCCTGTAGGTATGACCTGCACCTGGAAGGTGCTGAAACCGGTGCGCAAGCATTACCAGATGGGATAATGCCGCGCTGAACATGATTACTTTTCTTCAAGGAACCCTCGCCGAGAAATCACCCGCCCGTGCGGTCATCAATGTGGGCGGGGTGGGTTACGAGACGCTCATCTCCTTAAACAGCTACGACCGCCTTCCGCCCCCCGAGGCGCCGGTCCGGCTGCTCACTTACTATCATGTGCGCGAAGATGCGCATCAGCTCTTCGGCTTTGTAACCGAGGAAGAACGCGACCTATTCGACCGCCTGCTCGATGTCAACGGTATTGGACCCAAGCTCGCCTTGTCCGTGCTGAGCGGCATGTCGGTTCGTGAAGTGAAGGCATCCATCGTGGAGGGCAACGTCAAGCGACTGAGCAGCATTTCCGGCGTGGGCAAGAAAACCGCAGAGCGTATCGTAGTGGAGCTGAAGGATAAAATTTCCGCCGGCGAGGCATTGGAAGCAGTCGCGGGTGATGATGCCATGCCCGGCAGCGATGCCCGCCTCCGTGACACGGTCAGCGCGCTGATTGCCTTAGGCTATAAACAAGTCGATGCCATCAAAATGACCCGCGAAGCCGCCGACAAAGCCGGACCGGATGCCGGGGTGGAAGAGCTGGTACGGAGGGCGCTGTCACGCAGCTGAGCGCTGCGCAACGTTCAACATTCAACATGCAACATCCAACGTTCAAGTAGGCGGGGCTCTGTTTGGTTTCAATTCAATTTCTTCTTCAAAATCGATGCATCCAATCGCAAATCGCCAATCAAAAAACAAAAATGACCCGGCTGCTTAACGTGTCAGCTTCTGCTTGAAGCCCAATCCAAAATCCGCAATCCAAAATCCAAAATCCCCCGCCATGTCCGAACGATTCATAACCGACACGCTAAGCAAGGCCGATACCGAGTTTGATATCAGCCTGCGGCCGGGACGTTTTCATGATTTTGTGGGGCAGGGGAAGGTGCGGGAGCGGTTGGAGTTGTTTGTACAGGCGGCTAAGGGGCGGAATGATGTGCTGGATCACATCCTGCTGGTGGGTCCGCCCGGACTGGGCAAGACCACGCTGGCCTATATTGTCGCCGAGGCGATGGGGGTGAATATCAAGTCCACCTCCGGGCCGGTCATCGACAAGCCGGGCGATCTCGCCGGACTCCTGACCAACCTCGAGCGCGGGGACATTCTATTCATAGACGAAATTCACCGCCTGCCGCGCACGGTGGAGGAGTACATGTATTCCGCGATGGAGGATTACGTGCTTGATATCGTGATCGATCAGGGCGCGAATGCCCGCTCGGTGCGCTTGAACATTCCCAAGTTCACCCTCATCGGCGCCACTACCCGCAGCGGATTGCTTACCGCACCGCTGCGGTCGCGCTTTGGCCTCACCAACCGGCTGGATTATTACGGCACCGAAGACTTGAAGAGTATTGTGCATCGCTCCTCGCGCATCATGAATGTCGACATCGATGACGCCGGCGCTGAGGAAGTGGCCCGGCGTTCCCGCGGGACGCCGCGCATCACCAACAATTTGTTGCGCTGGGTACGTGACTACGCCCAGGTGAAAGCCGGCAACAAGATCGACCGCGAGGTCGCCGACAAAGCGCTCTCCATGCTCGACATCGACGAACACGGGCTCGACGAAATGGACAAGCGCATCCTCGAGACCATCCTCCACAAATTCGCCGGCGGCCCGGTCGGCATCAGTTCGCTTGCGGTCTCTGTGGGCGAGGAGTCAGGCACCATCGAGGAAGTATACGAGCCCTTCCTGATACAGGAAGGCTACCTCAAGCGCACCCCGCAGGGGCGGGTGGCCACGGAACGATGTTTCGCCAAGTTTGGCCTCAAGCCGGCTGCCAAGCAGAACGAGTTGTTCGGCTCTTAATTGATCAGTGCATTTAACGCGTCTGATCAATTTCTCTTTTGCGCTCGAAGGAGCGTATAGCGGCGAGATCATTCATGAT
>JBMTVS010000135.1:0-6314 GCA_049451655.1 Kiritimatiellia bacterium
TAACTGAGTGAACAGGGAATTTCATTGTCTTCTCGCGCCGCGCGGGCTCAGGCTGGTAGTAAGGAAATTGCACCCACCCCAAACTCCCGCTCCCACCGCGCAAGGCGGCGTGGGTCGATGCGCTGCCTCAGGCGACAATGCTGAACATCCATGTCGCAAGCCATGTCGCAAGATTGTCGCAAGACGCTGTAAACAACGCTATACGAGACGGTAACGCAAGGAGCTGGTCGCGCCAGATGTGGCGACCAGCCCAAGTTCGACAAGGCCGGCGAGATCCCGCTGCAGAGTGCGCCGGTTGGCGGATCCGGCTCGGCGCTCGATCTGTTGTATGCCTGAGGCCCCCTGAACCAGAAGCAGGAACAGGATCTGACGCTGGCGTTGGTTCAGTCCGTGAGCGCGAGCCATGGCGTCGGCTCGCAACCCATCCTCGCTCCGCCGCTTGACCTCGAAAAGTTGCACCGCCAATCCCCGAACAAAGTATTCTAGCCATCCGGTCAGATCCATGCCGCTATCCCTCACCCCTTGAATCGCGCGGTAAAATGCCGCACGGTCACGATCGTAATACTCGCTGAGGGTGAACATGCGGCGGAAATCGTAACCGGCGCGGTAGAGGCAGAGCGTCGATAGAAGCCGCGAGGCCCGGCCATTTCCGTCGCGAAAGGGATGAATGTGCACCAACTGGAATTGCGCGATGCCGCTGATGATGACCGGATGAAGTTTCGACGGGGCCTGTAACCAGCGCACGAATTGCTCCATCAGGCCTTCGACTTCACCAGGAGGCGGCGGCGTATAGACAACCTGGTCCGTGGTCTGGTCGACAATATAGTTTTGCCGGTTCCTGTATTCGCCAGGGCCGGCGCTTCCTCCGCGGACACCATCCACGAGCAACCGGTGGATTTCCAGGATCATCTCCGCCGTGACCGGCAAACTGGCTTGCTGCTTGACGAAATCAAAGGCCTGCCGCCAGTTGATCAACTCGCGCACGTCGTCAGGGCTGGAATGCTCCGGAGATAGGCCAGCCAGAACCTGTTCAGCTTCATCCAGCGTAAGTTGCGAGCCCTCGATATGGGTCGATGCATGGGCCTCCACTGCAAGTATGCGGACTTCTTCCTGCTGAACCCATTCGACAGACAAGTCCAAGCCCTCCAGAAAACCCTTCGCCTGATCAATCTTCGAGAGATCCGAGGCCATCGCGGCCGTGATGCGGAAACTTGGGAAATACATCTCCATGCCGGCAAGTAAACCGCCGCCCTTCACGAAGTGCAAGCCACAACGGGAGGGCAGAGAACACACTACACAACGTTCAACATTCAACAGTCCAACGTACAACATCCAATTAGGAAATCTCCACCCTCGTCCCGTCCATTGTCTTGATCTTCGTCTTCCTGGATCAAGCTCGGGATAAAGATCGAGATCAAGATAAGGCTCCCCTCAACCTCACAAACGCCCCCCGCAACCGCTCGCGCAAGGGCTGCGCCCGTTCCGCAAACGTCTTCTGCCAGGCCACATACTCCCCCCGCCCCGCCTCCGTCTCGATCGCAATCGGGGGCAGGCCGTAGCAGGACACATCATAAGGGCTGGCCCGCATGTCGACCTCGCGGATGGCCATGGCCAGTTCGAAACCGTCCGCGATCAGATCGCTGGAAATCCAGGGATAAAACTGCTGACTCCATTTGTAGAGATCCATGTTGGCGTGCAGGCAGCCCGGCTGCTCGAGTGCCGGCTGTTGCTCGCGGGTGGGTTGCAGGCGATTGAGCGGACGCGCCTCCGGGGTGAAAAAACGGAAGGCGTCATAATGCGAACAAGCCATCGGCAGCGACTCGACAATGCGCGCGATCTCCTCCGGCGGAAAGCGCAAGGGAAGCTGCGGATGCCGTACCTCCGGAAGCCGGTACACCATCGCCCACTCGTGCAAGCCAAAACACCCGAAACGCGGGGCGCGTCCGGCAGTGGCATCCAGCAAATCAATGATCCAGTCAATCGCCTTGCGCCGCCGTTCCGGTAGTCGATCGATGCGCAACGCCCATCCTTCCGCCGTCACTTCCGCTTCTTTCAACGCCGCCAATTCCTCCGGCACACCTCCCTCCAGCCGTACCCCCCACCCCGGTGTCCAGCGCATTAATTGTGCCGGCGAAAACGGATAGTACGTAAACAGAAAATCCATCACGGGATGCTTCTCCCCTCGCGCAGCCCGTTCGCGATGCGCACCCACCACCGGCACCAAACGCGCTTCATGCGCCGCCCTCGCCATCCGCCAATCCGGCTCGCTGATCGTGCACGCTTTGTTCGTGGCTGGAATCATGATTAGCAACTAAACGATTTCATTAAATCTCTGGTTAACCAACCGACCTAATCTCCCACCGCCAATCCTTCGGCACCTATACGTCCGGCTGGCGGGGGCGGAGGCGATTCAATGACCTCGATGGTTTTCCATTTTCCGCCGCGAAAACGAATGACATAACCCGTAGCCAGCACCGCGACGAAAACGGACGCCCAGAACCACATACTCAGCAAACCGAGCCCAAGCAACAACACGATTACCATGACCCCGGGCACCCAAAGAAACCAGGACACAAGGGTGGAGTAAATGAGCACAAATCGCGTGTCACCCGCTCCCTTCAGCGCCCCGGCGAGGATCACGTTCACCGCATCCATCAATCCCCAGAAAGCCATGATGACCAGCAACCAGCGCCCCGTGGTCATCAGGTCATCCAGCATAAATCCGCCATCTGCACGAAACGTAAACAGCGAGAAATAAAATGCGGGGAACAAGATATATGTCAGTCCGATCGCACTGACATAGCCCACCCCCACGATAACCGAACGAAAGGCCGCTTTCGCTGCGGTGGCATGATCACCTCGCCCCTGATATTGACCCACCAGCGTCGCCGCCGCGATGTTCAACCCGATCAACGGAAGAAACGCGAGGGTGTTGATGCTCAGGGCGATATTGCTCACCGCCAAAGAAAGCTCGCCCAGTTTGCCCGCGATCAGGATGAATAAGCTGAAAGAGCCGATCTCGGATAGCAAATTAAGCCCCGACGGCAAACCGAAGCGCACCATTCGCACCATTAGCTTCCACTGGATGCGCAGGTGGCTGCGCGTCCGGTAGATCGCGTCATAACGCCGCGAGAAATAAAGGGTGAAAAGAATCGCCGGCGTGACCAACCCCGCGATGAGGGTCGCGATGGCCGCGCCCTTGATGCCCATTTCAGGAAAACCCCACTTGCCGAAAATGAGGGCATAGTCGAGCACGAGATTGACCACGTTACCGGCAATGGTCGCCACCATATTCGTGCGGGTCTCGCCCCGCCCGGTGAAGAAGCTGCTGATCGCCGCGCCCAACGGCACGGTGACGCCGCCTGCGGTGAGAATGGTAAAGTAGAGTTTTTCCTCAGCCAATACCGCGGGCGCATGGTCACTTATTTCCAAAAACCACAACCCCAGCGGAATGAGCATCACGAGTAGAGGCCAGCTCAGAAAGGCCAGCCACACCGCCTGCGCGGTCGAGCGGCTGCAACCCTCCGGATCATCCGCGCCGTGATACTGGGCGACAAAGGTGTTCGCATAACCGCACAGGGCAAAAAAAGTACAGACGAAGGTAAACGACAAAATCCCCGCCGGCATGGCCGCTTGAATAGAAACCGGACTGTACCAGGCCAGAAACATGCGATCGATAAATTGCATGAGCGTGAAAGAGCCCATGCTGACCACCAGCGGCCAGGCAATGCGGATGACTTCGCGGTAACTGCCAGGCTCGTGCGGAGCACAACGTCGGTATTCAACGTTCAAGGGAGGGAACTCTTTTCAGGCTCGCAAACATATTCGTCAGGATGGTCGTTGCATCGCCGGATCGACTCACGCCTTTTTCGCCCACGTGTCTTTCAGCGTGACCGTGCGATTGAAGACCGGGCTCTCCGGACTGGCATCCTTCGCGTCGGCCACGAAGTAGCCGATGCGCTCGAACTGGAAGAACTGACCCGGTTTCGCCTCCAGCAACGAAGGCTCGATGAGCGCGCCAACTTCCTGCAACGAATCCGGATTTAAAAATTCCGTGAACGGCTTTTCTTCCGCCGCATCCGGTTCCTCTACCGTGAAGAGGCGGTCATAAAGACGCACCTTTGCCTCCGGCGAACCGGCAGGTACCCAGTGAATGGTACCTTTCACCTTCACCTCGGCGGAGGGAGGCGACCACGTACAAACCACCGCATTCACCTCGCCGTCGGGGCCGAGCTGCACGTCCTTGTAGGTGAGAAATCCCGCATAACGAATACGCACCGACTTGCCCGGGGCCAGCCGGAAATACTTGGGCGGCGGCTCCAGCATGAAGTCGTCGCGGTCGATGAAGATTTCGCCGCCGAACGGTATTGCGCGCGAACCGGCTTCCGCGTCCTCGGGATTATTCACCGCATTCACCGAACCGGGAACTTCAGCGGCATTTTCGATGATGACGCGTAGCGGATTGAACACCGCCATCCGCCGCTCCGCGATGCGGTTCAGCTCATCGCGCACGCAATGCTCGAGCAGGGCGACATCGGTCAGGCTGTCGTATTTTGTAATACCGATCGTCTCGCAAAACGTACGGATGGCGGCGGGCGGATAGCCTCGCCGCCGCATGCCGCAGATGGTCGGCATGCGCGGATCATCCCAGCCGTTCACCCGGCCCTCCTGCACCAGTTGCAACAGCTTGCGCTTGCTCATCACCGTGTAGGTCAGATTCAACCGCGCGAACTCGTACTGATGCGGACGATACGGCACATCCAGTTGTGCCACCACCCAGTCGTATAGCGGGCGATGGACCTCAAACTCCAGCGTGCAGAGCGAATGGGTTACCCCTTCGAAAGCGTCCTCCAGTGGATGCGCAAAGTCATACATCGGATAGATGCACCACGCATCGCCGGTGCGGTAGTGGTTCGCCCGCATGATGCGGTAGAGCACAGGATCGCGCAGATGGAGGTTCGGCGAAGCCATGTCGATTTTCGCCCGCAGGCAAAGCGAGCCATCCGGAAAATCCCCACTGCGCATGCGATGAAACAGCGCGAGGTTTTCCTCCGGGGCACGGTTGCGGAACGGACTCTCCTTGCCGGGGCGGGTTGGTACGCCCCGGTAATCCTTCCATTCCTCGCTGGTTAGTTCGCACACATAGGCTTTGCCTTGGCGGATGAGCTCCTCCGCCACCGCGAACATGCGTTCAAAATAATCGGCGGAGAAATAGAAGTGGTCGCCCCAATCGAAGCCCAGCCAGCGCACGTCCTCCATGATCGCTTCGACATACTCCATCGACTCTTTCGCCGGATTGGTGTCGTCCATGCGCAGGTGACAACGTCCGCCGAACTCCGTCGCCATCCCAAAATCCAGGCAGATCGCCTTCGCGTGGCCGATATGCAGATAGCCGTTCGGTTCGGGCGGAAAGCGGGTCACCACGCAGGGCGCACCCTGATTACCTGCTTCAAGATCGCGGACGACAATGTCCCGGATAAAATGGGAGGGCTTGGTTTCGGGACTGGATGTGGGTTCGGTAGACATACGTGGATTCCTGTAAAGAACAAGTAGTAGCGGGGAATGGAATGATTTTCAATTTGCGAATTTGAACACCGGTTGACCTTGACCGTCTAATTTTCCCGATTACCTTTAAAACAACAACGAGGTAAAACTATGTTTTTTATTGATCCACTCTATTTGATGTTTGCCCTGCCGGGGCTGGTGCTCGCGCTCATCGCCACCGCCCGGGTCAAGAGCACGTTCCATAAGTATGCCCGTTACGCCGCATCATCCCGTATGACCGGCGCCGAGGCCGCTCAGCATGTGCTGGCCGCCGAAGGCATCTACGACGTGAAAATCGAGATGACCCAGGGCTTTTTGTCCGACCACTACGACCCGCGCAGCAACACGCTCCGGCTTTCGCCGGACGTCTACAACTCCAACTCCCTCTCCGCTATTGGCGTAGCTTGTCACGAGGCGGGGCACGCCTTGCAGAAGGCCCACGACTACGCGCCGCTCACCGCACGCTCCGCGCTCGTGCCGCTCACCAGTTTCGGCAGTCAGCTCGCCATGCCGGTCTTTATGATCGGTTTATTTGTCCAGATGCCTTTTCTGATCAACCTCGGCATCTGGCTCTTCATCGGCGTGGTCGCCTTTGCCATCGTCACCTTGCCGGTCGAGTGGGATGCCAGCGCCCGGGCCAAGGCCCTCATGGTCCGCGCCGGCGTGGTCTCCGCCCAGGAGCAAGCCCACGCCTCCAAGGTCCTCAACGCCGCCTTCCTCACCTACGTAGCCTCGGCGGTCTCCGCTATCCTGACCCTCGCCTACCTGCT
>JBMTVS010000136.1:0-6275 GCA_049451655.1 Kiritimatiellia bacterium
ACCACCCTTTCAAGGTAGTAACACGGGTTCGAATCCCGTTGGGGTCGCCACTCTCTTGGCTTCGAGTCGGTTCGTCATACATCGACGATTGAGGTTGACCCGGACGAAAATCCCGTGTAACCAACACGCCGACTGAACAAACTATCAACCGTATCCACTAGGAGTTGCTATGCTCAAGGTACTTCGCAGTTTTTTTGTCTTGTTGTTTTCCGCGATTGTTCTCGCCGGCTGTGGTCAGCGTGAGGAGGCGGGGGTGATCCGGGTTGCGGTTTCGCCGGCTTCTCCGCCGATGTTTTTTGATGATGGAGGAACGCTGAAAGGGGTGGATCTGGAAATCTTTGAGGGATTTTGTAAGTCTCGCGGATACACGTATGAAATCACCGCTTATGACTGGCAGGGCATGCTGGGAGCGGTGGCCAGCAAGCAGGCGGATATCGCTTTCTCCGGTATCTCCATTACGGACAAACGCAAGGAAGTGATGGACTTTTCCCAACCCTACTTCGACAACGCCTGGAACCTGGGGGCATTGACCAGCCGGGGCATCCGCATCGATGGCCTTGAACAGGTTGCGAACTATTCCATCGGCTATCCCCGCGGCATGGCCTACAGCGACTTGATCAAAAACGAGTGGGAGCCAGCGGGCTTTTACAAGGTCAGCGACGCAAAGCTTTATCCAACCTACAATGAAGTGGTGGCCGATCTTCAAAACGGCAATCTCGACCTCGCCTTCATCGAGGAACCGGTTTTGGCGGACTTCATGAACAAGAAGAAGCTGCCCATTGAGAAGATTTACTCGGTCACCGGCAAGGATCAGCTTGGCTTCGCTTTTGCGCAAGGCTCCGCCCTGCGCGCCGAATTCGACGCCTATCTTGACGAGCTTGGCCCGGAGAAGATCAAGGAAATCGTTGACGCCTGGCTGAACTGATCCGCGGCGGGATAACAACGTGACCTTCTCGCACATTCTGGCCCACATGGCGCAGGGTGTTGGGTACACCATACTGGTCACAGTTGCATGTTCGGCCGCTGCGATGGCGGTTGGGCTTTTGGTAACAGCGTTGCGAAGGGTTCTGCCATTCCACACGCTTTCGCGCGGTCTGGATGTTTTCGTTTACGTTTTCCGCAGCGTGCCGGTGCTGGTGCTGCTTTTCCTCGTCTATTTCGGTCTGCCCGGCGCGGGCCTGCGGGTTTCCCCGCTGGTCGCCATGATGCTGAGCCTGGGCGTGATTGCCGGGGCTTATCTGGCCGAGGTTTTTCGCGGCGCGCTGGATGGCATCGATGCCGGCGAGATCATGGCGGCGCATGCGATGGGTATGAGCCGCTGGCGTATCTTCCTGTCCATCGAGCTGCCGCAAATGTTGCGCTTCTCCGTGCCGGGAATGGTGAATGAATTTACCAACGTGCTGAAGTATTCGCCTTTCGCCTATACGGTGGGCATACCTGAAATCACCAAGCGGGCGCTGGCGCTCTCTTCCAGCACCTTGCGCGGGGTGGAGATCTATCTGGCGGCGGGAATCCTTTATTATCTGGTCTACCGCTTTCTGCTCATCGGGGTACGCCTGCTGGAGAAGCATTATCGCGTGCCCGGAATTGGACCGATGCCCCTTTCGACCGGCCAGGTAGGGAGTTGAGCCATGGCTTTGATTGAAATCCGGGGGTTGTGCAAACGCTACGACGAACATGCCGTGCTGGCCGGCGTGAATCTGGATGTCGAGGAAGGCGACGTGAAGGTGGTGATGGGGCCGTCCGGATGCGGCAAGTCTACGCTACTTCGCTGCATCAACCGGTTGATTGAGCCCGACGCCGGCAGTATCCGCTTTCGCGGCGCGGAAGTTACCGGACCGGGAGTGGATGTCCGGGCGCTCCGCCAGCAAATCGGATTTCTCTTTCAGCAATTCGCGCTTTTCCGCCATTTGTCCGTGCTCGACAACGTCACGCTGGGGTTGCGCAAGCTCAAGGGCATGAAGCGCGCGGAGGCGGAACAGAAGGCCCTGCATGAATTAGAGCGATTGGGGATGGCGGGCCACCGCGGTAAGTTCCCCGCGCATCTTTCCGGTGGCCAGAAGCAGCGGGTGGCCCTGGCACGGGCTCTGGCCATGGATCCGGCGGTGGTGTTTCTGGACGAGCCGACCTCCGCGCTGGATCCGGTCATGTCGCGGGAGGTAGGTCAACTCATCAACCGCCTGCATGACGAGGGCGTCACCATGTTGTGCGTCACGCATGACCTTGAACTCGCGGGCGCGATTGCCGACCGGGTAACTTTTCTGGATCAGGGTATGGTCAGGGTCGAGGACCGTATCGCCACACTTTCCTCGAATCACGAGGATCCGCGCATCCGCCACTTCTTTGGTCATCAGGAAAAGGTGCCGTGAGTATGTGGGCGGCTTTTGGCCGGGATTTGCTGGAGAGCTATCCGTTGATTCTGCGCGGGCTGGGGGACTCGTTGTCCTTGACCGGCATCATGAGCGTGACGGGCTTTCTGCTGGGTGTCGTGGTTTTCTATCTGCGGAACTGCGATGTTGCCTGCGTCCGGTTAATCATGCGTGGCTACATGTCGTTTTTCATCGGAATGCCACTCATTGTGCTGCTGTTCCTGATGTACTACGGGTTGCCGCCATGGGGCATCAAGCTGTCGCCCTTCACGGTGGCGCTGATTGGTTTCACCTTGAATGTTGCCGCCTATAACGCGGCCTACCTCACTACGGCATATCATGCGCTTGACCCGTCAGAGCTTGAGGCGGCGCGCGCGGCGGGGTTTCGCCCGCTGCAGGTGTTCCGGTTGATCACGCTGCCGCAGGTGCTGCGGCTTTCGGTGCCGGCGCTGACCAATCAGGTGATCCGCAACCTGAAGGACAGCTCCATCGTTTTTCTCATCCAGTACAGCGAGTTTTTCGCGCGGGTGCAGGAGCTGGCGGCCTCGAACTTCATGTTCTTCCGGGCCTATCTTTTCGCAGCGGCGGTCTACCTGCTGCTGATATCCCTGCTCGTGCTCATTGCGCGGCGCATCGAGCGCCAGGTGATGATACCCGGGGTATACGTGGCTCCGGAAGCGATGTCGCCGGCGAGTGTGGCGGGGCTATTTCCACACCGGTGATTGGGCGACGTAAGCAGGCTTGAGCTGGCGGTTGATGAAGGGTTCCTGGTAGAGGGCGGTGGTGGAGGAGGAGACGGGGGGCACGAGCCAGGTCCAGTCGCCGCAGGGTTCGCGGCCGGCTTTTTGCTCGACGCGGCAGAACTCGAGAAATTCGTGACAGGCGTTATGGTGGTCGGAAATCTTGACCCCGGCACGATCGAAGGAACGAATGAGGGCGTCGTTGATCATGATGAGCGCCTTGTCGCGCCAGAGGGTGCGGTCGTCGGAGATGTCGAGGCCCATCTGCTCGGCGAGTCGGGGGAGAAGGTTATAGCGGTTGGTGTCGGTGAGATTGCGGGCGGCGATTTCGGTGTTGAGGTACCAGCCGTTGAAGGGCGCGAAAGTGTATTTCATGCCGCCGGCATCGAGAGCCATATCACTGACCGCGGGCACCGTGTACCAGCGCAGTTTCATGTTTTCGAGCCAGGGGTAGTGTGGATGCATGATGGCTACCTCTTCGCGGCAATCCGCCGGTAGCTCGAACCACTGCGGATCACATCCCGGAAACTGAATGACCAACGGGAGCAAATCAAAATCCGTGCCGGCAGGCTCCCAGCCCAACGCCATGATGCGCCGGGTGATTTCGTTTTGGGCGGGGTCGCCGACTTGTTTGCCACTGCGCAAGCGCTGGCCGGCGTAGCGGAGAAGTTGCGGGTTCCAGATGCGAGGTCCGGGCGTCTCGCGGGTGCCGGGATTGAAGACCGAGATGGCGGGACGCAGATCGCCGCCGTTGAAGGCGAAGCGTAGATGTTCGAACAGCGCCTGCGCAATGTCGACCGGCTCTTTCAGGTGGCGACAATCGCGCAGATGAAGGCCTTGCCAATAGAGGCGGCCGATGCATCGTTCGGCATTACGCCAGGCGAGTTTGGCAGCGTAGCAAAGCTCGTCAAAGGTCATAGTCCACGCGCCGGTGGCATTGAGTTGCTCGACCGCCTGTTCGACGCGTTGATGTGCACCTTCTCCGGGGTGTTCGGTGGCGTAGAAATCCTCGATAAAGAAGCGCGCCTCCTCGGCGGGCGAGGCGGGATGATCCACCTGCGGCAGATGCTCGATGGGGCAACGCGGTTGGAAGTCCTTCACGCGCCACGATTTCGGCAGCGGGGCCGGGCCCTCGCCGCGCTGGGGGTGATCGAAGCTTTCGAGGCAGACTTCGACGTGAGGTAAATCCTTCAAGGCTGCGGCCATCTGCTGGTTGAAGCTCTCCGGCCCGCAGATGATGACCTGGCAGGGTTGCTCGAAGATGATCTCACGACACAAGGTGTCAGGATCCAACCGGCCCAGGGTGGCGGTGGCATGCTCATGCAGGCGGAGATGACCACGATCAGCGGCATCCCGCAGGTGTTGCAGGTAGGGCGCGTGTTCCGCGGTGCGGTAGCTGTAGAACACCTGCATAACCCGCTTACCGGCCAGATATCGCGCACCGGAAACAGCGGGAGTGACGCCGATGCCCGCCACGATGTAGATCAGCGGTCGCGGGTCGCCGGATGCCGGACACACTTCTCCTTCAGGCGCGCTAATCCGCACGAGCATGCCTTGCTCCGCCCGGTTAAGCCAGTTGGAGAAAAAACCGCGTTCCTCGATCTTAACGCCAAGCTCATAGTGCTGATCCGACCAGCCGGTCAGGGTGTAGGGGCGACCCACCCAGTGGCCATCGATGAGGGCTTCGACATTGATGTGCTGACCGGTTTTCGGCACAGGCAGGACCGAAGGGGGCAGGGCGCGCAAGGTAGCCTTCAGGGAACCGGTGGCGAGGGGGGTGGTTATGAGTTGGCACAGTATGGCATCGTCTTTGCCGAGAAAGGCGGGAAGGCGATTGCGGCAGCCGCCGCAGATGGTGCCGGCTCCGGTCAATTGCATGAGTTGCTCGACGGTATCGCACTCCCTGGCGGCATTACGCAGGTCGCGGGAGGTGGTCAAGGTACAGGCGCACACCACGGTGGATCCGCCCGAGGCGCGGAAGGAAGGATCCTCGATCAAGAGGCGTCCGGACGCGGTGAAGGCGTCGAGCTGAAGGCGGGTCAGGGCGCCACCTCGCAAGAGCATGCCGATCGCGTCGGGAAGTCCGGACCAACCGACCGGACCAGCGATACCGGTGAGGCGGTAATCTTCTTTTGTGCACATCAGTGTGGTTTGGCCATCGGCAGCATTCAGCAAAATGGTTTCCTGCTGGCCGGGATCGCGACGCACGGCCTCGGTGAAAGCGCGCGAGGGAAAATGACGAATGCGGACATGCACCCCGTTCTCTTCACGGAAATCCGTGATCAGGCAGGTCTGTCCCTGCTCGGATGCGATGAAGCGGCGGGCAATGCCGGCATGGGGAAGGTTCTTGATGCGCGACCAGCCGCTCAAGATATTCCGGAGGCCGGACCGCTCGCGGTTCAAGGCCATGAGATGGTCATATTCGATTTCAAGCACCTCACTTACCGTGATGGCGCGACAGGTTTGCGTGTGTGCGGATCCCTCAAGTGCTTCCTCGACGCCCAGCGGCAGACCGGGGCCGGCGGTTTCGTTGGTCTGTTGCGAGCCAACCCGGTTTAGGGCAAGTTCGCCGGCGATGATGAGGTAGGCGTGCCGGGCGGACGTTCCCGCTTCAAACAGGATTTCACCGGGGGCCAGTTGCCGGACGTTAGGCGCGGAGGTGGTCCGGTCAAGTTCGGCAAGTTCGCGGGCGATGGATTGCAGGCGCTGCTTGAGTTGGGCATTGCCCTTCGCGGCGATGATACGACTGGCGGTGGCGTTGTTTTCCAGCGCGGCACGGAAGCGGGTGCCGGGTATTTCCACGGCTTGCCCGCTGGTCAAGGCGATCAGGGTGGCGTTCCGGTATTTGCGCCGCTGGGCGAAGGCCTGTTCGCCGATCAGGCTGCCGCGCTCATGGATGGTGGCCACCCCTGACCAATGTCCCTCCTGATTGCGGGCGAAGACCCTGATACGGCCTTCACACAGGACGAACACCTCCTGTGCCTCATCACCTTCCGAGACCAGCACCTCGCCTTCTTCAAAAGAACGCAAGCGGGCATGGCTCAACAAGGCGTCAAGTTCAGCATCCGGGGTTTCGCTGAATAAAACGGCCAGTGTTTTACGGGTTAGTTCGATCTGCTGCGGGGTTGGCATATTATCCATGGATACTCCGTTTGAACGCTAAAAT
>JBMTVS010000137.1:0-6242 GCA_049451655.1 Kiritimatiellia bacterium
CCCCGCAAGCCGTCGCCATCATCCAGGGACTGCGTGGCAATCCTTCGTGGCGCATCGTGGATGCCGGCAAAAATCGCGCCCTCATGAACGGCGTCTGGGAAAAAGCCGAGGCACCGGAGTTGGCCTATCGCCGCATCTTCGACCTGCGTCTCGCCGCCACCCTCCGTGCCCACGGCGTGACCGATTTCGCCACCCGGAACCTGAAGGATTTTCAAGATCAGGGATTCAAACGCGTTTGGAATCCGCTGACCGACCCCGCAAATTCGACGCTTGCCTAGTCGTGGCAACTGCGACCTGCGGATAAAACAGCTACCCTTGCCCGCGCCTTGCTGCTATCTATTTCCCCGTCATGAGTCACGGCATGGATTACTTGCGGGGATTGCTCGGGCTGGCCGCGCTGGTCGGTGTGGGTTACCTGCTCTGCAGCGACCGGCGTCGTATCAACTGGCGCCTCATCGGCTCCGGCATCGTCCTGCAATGGCTCATCGCCCTGCTCCTGCTCAAGGTCCCGCCAGTGCGCGGCGTTTTCGAGAGCGTCTCGACCTTTTTCATTCGCCTGCTCGACTTCTCGCGCTCCGGCTCGGAATTCCTGTTTGGCAACTTGATGAACGTCGACAGCTTTGGCTTCATCTTCGCGTTTCAGGTGCTCCCCACCATCATCTTTTTCTCCGCCCTCACCTCCGCGCTCTACTACCTGAACATCCTCCAATACATCGTCTACGCCTTCGCATGGATCATGCATCGCACCATGCGCTTGTCCGGCGCGGAAAGCCTCGCCGCCGCCGCGAACATCTTCGTCGGTCAAACCGAGGCCCCGCTGGTGGTGAAACCTTACCTCGCCACCATGACCAAGTCCGAAATCATGGCCCTCATGACCGGCGGCATGGCCACCATTGCCGGCGCGGTGCTGGTGGCCTACATCAGCATGCTGGGCGGCACCGACCCGGAACAGATGCAGTTCTTCGCCACCCACCTGCTCGTCGCCTCCATCATCTCCGCACCCGCCGCCCTGCTCAGCGCCAAGCTCATGCTTCCCGAAACCGGCGAGACCGACCGCGAACTCCTGATTCCCCGCCACCGCATGGGCACCAACCTCATCGACGCCCTGACCTCCGGCACAACCGAAGGCGTCAAACTTGCTGTGAATGTCGCGGCCATGCTGCTGGTCTTCACCGCGATGATCAGCCTGGTGAATTTTATCCTGCTCGAGGGTCCCGGCGCCTGGACCGGCCTGAACGAGCGCATCGCCGCGTGGAGCGATGGCCGCTACAGCGGGCTGACCATGCAATTCCTGCTCGGCCTGTTCATGGCCCCGGTAGCCTGGCTACTTGGCGTCCCGGCGGGCGACTTGATGGTGGTCGGGCAGCTCCTCGGCGAAAAAACCGTGCTGAACGAGTTCTACGCCTACGCCACCTTCGCACAGCTCAAGGAGTCCGGCGTCATCACCCACGAAAAGTCCATTCTCATCGCGACCTACGCCCTCTGCGGCTTCGCCAACTTCGCCTCCATTGGCATCCAGGTCGGCGGCATCAGCGCCATCGCCCCCGCCCAACGTGAAAACCTCGTCCGCCTCGGCCTCAAGGCCATGATCGCCGGCACCATCGCCGCCCTCATGACCGCCTGCATCGCCGGTACTCTTTTGTAAGGACACGGCGGACTTGATTTCGAAGCCATAACATATGTATTACACGCATTAATATGAGCAATCCAACCTCCGGCCGCTTAAAGTATATTCTATCCACGATTTTTTTCGTTACGGCGACGTTGTCGACTGTCCAAGTCCACGGGCAGCAGGGCGATGATCTCGAAGCCATCCGGGCCAATATGCCCGTCGTTGTGCTGAACCAACTCGTTTACGACTCAGGCGACGATGTGAAGGGCCTGGTCAGATTCATCGACCCGGCCGACATCACAAATGCGATGCCCGCGTTAATCTACGTCACCGATAGTTCTAAAGACATTGAACTGGTGGAGTTGGTGGCGACGGATGATCCCCTCGTGTTTGAAACCTCCGCAGCCATGACGATCCTCGATGACGCAGCCAATGCGGTAACGAATGACAATGTGCTTTCTCTTGGTCCGGGTGAGGTTTTCACGGCCCTGTTAACCTACAAGCTTTCAGACCGCACTTCGAAGCCCGGCGATCGCGCTTTTTCCGGGGATTGGGGCGTTCTGCTGGACCCCCATGGTGGTGCACCCGTGGAAGTACAAACGAATGTGACTTTGACGGCGGACGAGTTGGAGCCGCCGCCCGGGTTACCTGAAATCGGAACCTTATTTGTTGAGGGTGATGTTGGACCGGTTCAAGTGGCCTCCAAGGAACTTTTGTTTCTGCCGCAAAGCGAGGCACAACTGAACGAATTCATCTTAAGAACCGGCGGTACGATCGTGGGCTATGAAGGCAAGATGGGTCCGCTTACGAATCCAAATAGCTTGCCCAAACCGGGCGAGGCCTGGCTGCGCGTTAAGCTGGAGGGCGATCCTTCCAAGATTGATCAGCTGCCTCAACTGCGGGCTCTGGCCGGCGAACAACTGACCCTCTCGGCCAGTAACGATGAGGTCTTGGCCCTGGTGGCGACGGCCATGGAACTTTGGTGTGAAGGTTACCTGGTCTCATTGCATCCCCGGATGCAACTGCACGGTGATCTTAATTGGCCGGATGCGCAAATCGAATCTCAGCGGGTGGACAGCTTCGGAAATATTGGAGAAGACATCAGTCCAAACTCATTGCGCGATGTTAACTTTGGCATTCGAAAGGCCTGGGCGTTCATGGCCATGTTTGATTTTGATCGCGCCCGTGTTCCGGTGGGGGTGATCGATTCCGGATTCGCCCCGAATCCGGACTTCAAAACAGGCGAACCGCTCTATGCAGAGGCCAACTTGGCTACGGGAGCAACCGGGATCGGATCGGCCCGGGTTCCCCAGGAGGTCGGCAATAGTTTTTTTGGCGAGAAGAGTTGGCACGGCAATGGAACCGTCACGACGATCTCAGGCGTCGGAGGCAACCGGTTCGGTACGGCCGGCACGGGTGCGCAGGTGGCTGTGCCCAAGCTTTACCACATGGGGTTAGCCGATTTTGCGCTGGGATTTGGAACAGCCATTCGACGCGCCGTTGATGATGGTTGCAGTGTGATCAACATCAGCGCCGGCTATCCGTGCCGGGTTCTCTCGGTTTTGGGCAATGACAACATCTGTAGCCCGGAAGGTCGCGCGGCCTTTCTGTTCAAGCTGGGAACCGTGGTGCGCGCCGCGGCTCTGGCCGCCTGCGCGGCGACGCCTTTACTGGATGCATTTTTGCCGGGTTTGGGAGCGGCCACCTGCGGCGGCACGCTTGCGGCAGCTGAGGCGGCGGCGTTGGGCATTTTTTCGGCGATGTTCCTGGGAGAAACCCGCACGCCGGTTGAGCGCGCCGTGGAATACGCCACGTCCCGGGGTGTGCCCGTGGTGGCCTCAGCCGGCAACCGGTTGACCGACGATGCTTTGGGAGCGCTGGGGCCCTTTGTGAATAACGGAAACACCAATATTGACGATTGGCGGATCATCCCGGCCGTGATCCCGGAGGTTATTGCGGTGGGGGCGTGTGTCGATGGCGGCTGGGATCTCTGGAAAGGGAACAGCCTGAATTTTTATGCGAACATCCATTTCTGGGGGGACAGCGTGGACATCTGGGCCCCCAGCTCATCGTGGTATTGGGCGCCTGAACAAGGTGACGTCGATCCGGCGACCATCCCGGTCTCCGACCACATCCGGCGGGATTTTGGAGGTACCAGTTGCTCCGCGCCCTTCATCACGGGCATCATCGCCAATCTCATGGCCATCAATCCGGCCTTGGACCGGCGCTTTGCACCCCCTGAAACCTGGACTAATTTGCCCGGGCAAATTCGCGATTTGTTGGTTAACACCGCTCATCAGGCCGGAGATGCTACCGCCCCCGACTCGGCCGACGACCGGATACTGTTTACAGGTAATGACACAGATGGCTATGTACAGATTGACGAGCCTCAGGAACTGCTGGACCAGCTCCAGCGCCGCCGGAACTATGTCAATGCCTGGGCCGCCGTTCAGCAGGCTGCCGCTGCGGTTGGAACGTTCGATTACGAAGGCTTGGGCTACGAAACCGACTTGGGCATGGACGACCGGCTGGCGGACGTCCGCGCCCCCGATGGTGTGCTTGAGCCGGTCAAGACCGCGCCTTTCTATGAGAAAGATGAGATCGCGCAGAATGACCGGGATTTCTGGTTCCTGCAGACGCCGCCCATCTACGCCCTTTATCAAGTGCGTTATCAAGCTACGTTTCCCTTGTCCGAACCCAGGGAAGGCCTCCTTATGAATGGCTATCCGGGTGTCCTCGTCAGCAGTACTGGCGATGAGCAAACAGTGGCCTGGGAGTCTCCCCAGCTTTGGCGAAGAGCTCACTTCCCGACGTCCCTCAGCGGCCGCTGGTCCGCCGACATGGTCTACCGGCTTTCGGCCACCATCATGACCAATTTTCTCCCGCCCCCGGACAGGTTTGAGTACGGATACAATTCCAACCAGACCCTCGATGAAGCAGCAACCGTCTCGGAGTGGCTTTCTGTTCCATCACGCGACCGGCTGGAAGTCGAGGCTTTCGAACTGTGCGTCAGCAACTTGAATTTCCACGATGAATCCGACGTGGATGTTTTCCTCGTCGAATTCCCCGATCCCCCTATTCAAGTTCCGTTTTCGTGCGGACCCCTTGTGCCGTGGGTGACGTTCCAAATCGAACCGCCCAACAGCACCGTGCGGATTTCGGTCTTCTCCCGGTCCGGCGGTGGAGACACCCTCCTGGATCGCGGAACAGGCGCTGATGTCGTGCGGCTTGATTGCCGGGATTACCTGGGGCGATTTCCGCTTTATGTCCAGTTGGAGAGCTCGACGGATTCATTTGCTGCATATGATCTCAAGGTGCGTTGGTCCATTCCGGACGGGGAAGCCGGGGAGCGGTTGGATCGTATCCGTGAAGCCCATGCCGGGCCCAGACAGATCCCTGATTACGAGGTCTTCTTCCGCCCCGAAATTCCCTGGCTCCGGGCCAGCCCCGGTTTGTTGCCGGAGTTTCTGGTTAACCCGAATCCCGCCTTTACTCAGGAGTTGGGCCCCAACGGCCAGTTCCTGGCTTCGCGGCTATTCTTGGTCGAAGTGCCCCAAGACGGAGCACTCTATACCACCTTTGCCGCCGTGATTGGTCAGGAGCAGTCGCTGCGCATGGAATTGGTCAGCTTGTTCGAGCAGACGCTCGGTATGACCGCCACTCCGGATTTGCTCATCGACGATCCTATGCAAAGTGCGCAGACCCTGAATGTGCAGCAACTACAGCAGCAACCCGGGCCTACCCGGACCCTTTGGCTTGATATTCCAAACCTCCAGGCAGGGACCTATATCCTCCGGCTCAGCGGGCATCGACCTGGAGATCCAATATCCCTATACCTCAGCCAAAACCTGGTTCCACCGGGGACACCATCCGTGGAATCAATTCTGTTACAGCAAGGACAGGCGTCGGCTACCCCGCTTGGATTGCCTGTGGAATTTACAGACAGCGCGGTGTTTGCATTGACGGGATCCACGCCATCCGTTGATCCCGGAAGGTTACGCATCCGCCAGGGAACTGAACTGGAATTCTTTGCCGAAACGAACACGGGTTACCAGGTTGAGGTTCAGAATGCCGATGGTATTTGGGAACCGTTCGGCCATCCTTTGCTGGGGACATCATCTCCGATGACGGTGGTGGCGCCACGACCTCATCCCGGTGCGCAATACCGGATCACGAAACTCGGCGAAAGTCAGCCTTTACAGCCGTCCCAAGCCGGCCCGGCTTATCACCTGCTTTTCCAATCCTTCAATCAGACCCCCTACACCCTGACCGGTTCTGCCACCTTGGCACCCGGTTCTTTTGCGCCCTTCAATGGATCGCAATTCTTCACGGGCACAGGCGAGTTGCTGGAGTGGTATTATGCCCCAAGCGAGCTGCCGGATAAGCTCTTCTTTTTGCGGGTTGAAGAGACCGATGGAGATGGAAGTCCCTGATGACAGGTGCGTTGGGTACTGTGCAGGGACATAGACTTCATTGCGCATATTCCAAGCATTGGAAAAGCTGACGGCCATCAACAACTTCGCCTCCATTGGAATCCAGGTCGGCGGCATCAGCGCCATCGCCACCTCCCAGCGCGAAAACCTCGTCCGCCTCGGCCTCAAGGCCATGATCGCCGGCACCATCGCCGCCC
>JBMTVS010000138.1:0-6226 GCA_049451655.1 Kiritimatiellia bacterium
GGCTGAAAAATTGCGTTTTTCGGTCTCTGTCAGGTTCATGATTTTAGCTGGCCAAAGGACGTTACGCGATTTGGTGCGCATTCATATACGGCGCAGTTCCTAGATTTTTTACAACCGATGGATTCATGCCGCACTTATCATAAATCTGCAGTCACGACGAGAGGTTCGAGGTGCGATTGTATTTTGACGGAAAAGATTCAGCCTATTCTTGCTGGATGCTTCATCAGCTTGCTTCTTTAGCGACCATCCTGCTGATAAATCATCATCACCGTGACTTCGCGCCGGTCGTGATACAGCTGCTTGATGCTCCAGCGATAGGTTTGCTGATCCTGCAGCATCTTTTCGATGGGCTCAATGGCTAGCCATGGATTTTCCTGGGGGAGCTTGATGTTGCAGATGATATTGCGGGCACGGGTGGTGGCAGTCCAGCGGCGCAGCAGGCCGAGGGCGACGCCGGGAGCGATGAGCATGTCGGCCACTAGCCAGTCCACCTTGATGTCCGGTTCAAATGTGATGCCGTTTTCGCGGAGGTGGCGCACCGTGCCCCAGCCGGGTTGCGAGGGCGGTAGTTTCATCGGGCCATGATCCACGGCCGTGACGTGACAGCCGCGTTTGAGAAACGAGTAGGTCCAGCCGCCCGGGGCTGCGCCGAGATCGACTACCGATTCACCGGATTGCGGCGGTTCCGGCATTCTGTCCAGGGATTCCTCCATTTTAAGGTAGGAGCGGGAGGGGGCGAGGGCATCAAAACGCTGACGGGAAAAACCGCCGGGGCGAGGATTGACCATGGTTTCGATGGCTTCATGGGAAAACCAAAGTCCATCCGTGGTGAGGAGGAGCTGTATGACCTGTCCGCCCGGTTTGAGCCGGTGAGGTGGCCGGAACCTTTTTTCGATATCGGGTGCGAGTTTTTTCCCCAGTCGCAAGGCGGTATTCCATATGCCCTCAAGTCGCTTGGTGTCGGGCGCATCATCCGCTTCCGCCTGTTCCAGAGCCAGGAAATGGACGGTGAAGAGCGGTTTGGCTTCAATAGCCTCGCCTAGCATAGCGCGGACGGTGGCTTCGGATAGCGGCTTGAGGTTGCTGGCCGGGATAAAAACGGGTTGAACCATGCGCTGCCGCTCGAAAATGAATTCGGGCGGCGATAGTGGCGATGAGGTGAGCCGCAACAGACCGGGCTGCACGTTAAGCGAGCCGGAACAACCGCGCGCTGCGGCTTCAGTGGCCAAGGCCGACGTGAATTCGGGGCGGCAGAGGAGGAGCATTTCAATCTTTATATCGTTTAATTCCTTCTGGTGTCGTGGATAGGGTTTAATCCTGGTTGTGTCAAGGCGCATGCGGATGAGGTTCCGGAGAAAGGCGAGGGAAGTTGAAAGGTGGTTTTTACTGTTTGTGTCGAAGCGGGTATTTTTTGCGGCTGAAGAGGATGTTCAAGCCATGTTTCTAAGCAAATCGGTGCGGGTTTTCATGTTGATGGTGAGCTTGTGCGGAAGCGCGTCGGCACAGGGTACGGTTCAGATTGCCTTTGACTTTACGGGTAGCGATCCGGCGCGGCATTTGCCCTGGACCAACACGTCATCGCGCGCGAATGGCTGGAGCACGGGCGGATGGACTTTGGGTGCGGGCGTGAGTCTGGAGGCGGCCCGGAATGACCGGCTGGCTTTTTCGGTCAGCAGCGACGAGACATTAAGCACCTTGGAGCATGCGCTGACGCAACAGCAGTATTTATCCGTCAGCATTACCACCACGAACATGGGCGGGCACCGCATTTCATTCAACATCCGCCGGGAGAGTTGGTTCGCTCCTCTGCGTTATGCGGTCCGGTCGAGTCTGGATGGTTTTTCGGAAAACCTGTTCAACTCCGCGCTGCTGGAAAATGCGGATGACGCCACCGATGAATTCACCTTTCTGCTGCCCGTCCAAGGTTGGAGCGGGCTTGGCGAGGCGGTTGAGTTCCGAATCATACCTTATGCGACGCGCTACTCGGGTCATGCCGCGTCGCTTGTAGCCTTTCGTATCGAAACCGCCGCCCCCGCGCGTACGTTGAGCGTGCAATCCACCGTGGGCGGCGCCGCCATGGTTGAACCGGACCGCGGGTTGTTCGAGGAAGGGGAACGTATTGCGTTACGGGCGGTTCCGGCGGAGGGCTATAAATTTGCCGGTTGGAGCGGCGACGTCACGGGACGCGGGAACCCGCGGGTTGTTGTGGTCACCAACGACATGGAGGTGGTTGCTCATTTCGCAGCCAAGGCAACACCACGTATGGAGCTGGGTGGTAATCTAGAGGCGATAACCGATTACGCCGGGACCTGGGTGTTCAAGGATACTTTCAAGATGGCGCGGGAGTGGCTTACCCGTGAAGTCGGGAGTTTTGCTTGGGAAAGTCATCAACAGCCGCCTTTGGATGGCGATGGATGGCCGCTCGAGATTCCCTTCACCGCTCCGGACTCAACGCGCCACCTGGTTCATACGCTGGTGCCGGTTTACGAGGGCGGTATCCACACGGTGAGATTCCGGGGGGAGGGTACGGTGCTCCTGCGCCCACCCGGCAGCCCTGCTGTAACATTGACCAACAACGGGGGCCCTTTCGAGACCACCGTGGCGTTTGCTGAACCGGGCGATTCCGAATCATTGCTGCTTGAAATTCATGCGTCATCACCCGCTGACCCAGTACGATCGATTGAAATCATCGCGCCGAGTCAGATGTCCGGACTGACGGAGCATTCCTTTCATGAAGCCTTCACGAATTCGCTTCATCCCTACCGCCTGTTGCGTTTTATGGATTGGCTCCGCACCAATGGAAACGCGTTGGAGCGTTGGACCAACCGGACTACCAGAACGCATTACACGCAGGCACGCGATGAGGGCATAGCTCATGAATACATCCTGGAGCTATGCAATCTGATGGCCAAGGACCCTTGGATTTGCATACCGCATGCCGCGGATGACGATTACGTGCGGCAAGTTGCGCGGCTTTATCGTGATGGTCTTGACGAACGGCTGGTGCTTTATGTGGAGTATTCGAACGAGACCTGGAACAGCATGCCCGATTTTGCCCAGACGATTTATGTCCAGGAGCAGGCCGACTTACTCGGGATTTCCCCGGATGAATTCGTGGCGCGTCGCTCGGCGGAAATCTTCGGAATCTTTGCGGAGGAATTTGGAGCGGAGGCGCGACACCGATATGTGAATGTGCTGGGTGCGATGGCCGGGTTTTTCGACGGGGTTTCGCTACCGCGCGTGCGGGCGATAAATCAACCGGAACATAATCCGTCGCATCACTATCCGGATGCACTGGCTATTGCTCCCTATTTCGGTGTCAATTACACACCTGCTGATGCTCCCTATCCGGCGCTGGAAGAACTCGTCACCACCATTGCGAGCAACAGTATTCGGGAAAGCATTGGTTTTGCGGTGGAGCACAAGCAATTGGCGGATGAACAGGGCATGCGTCTGGTATGTTATGAGGGCGGACAACATTTCACCGGCATTTTCGGTGCGGAAAATGATGATGAATTGACCGCGCGCATTTTTGCGTTGAACCGGGACCCGCGGATGGAGGGATTGTACCGGGATTATCTGGATGGCCTGGAAATGGCGGGGGTGGATATGTTTGCTCATTTCACGCACGTCTCGGGATGGTCGAAATGGGGCGCTTGGGGCGCACTTGAATATCAGCGTCAGTCTGCTGAAGAGGCGCCGAAGTGGCGGGCGCTGACGAACTGGGTGCAATCAATTGGTGATGGCAACCCGGTCCTCAGGGTCATCAACGCACAGGTGCCCCCGACGGTGACTATGGAGCTTAGACCGGACCGCTCGTATCGCTTACGCATCAGTGAGGATTTGGTGGGTTGGCAAGATGTGCCGGGCTGGGAGGACTTGCGCGGGGATGATGTGGTCGGCTCGTTTGAGCTGCCGGAGGCGGAGGACAGGCGCGAGCGCTTGTTCTGGCGTTTTGAAGCGAGTCGGTAACACGACGTAGCTTTGACAGTTTTTGAAGTGCGGTGACAAGCGGTAGCTCGGTAACGCTTTTGATTTGGGCTATGCGGTGGGTGGTGCCAGAAAGCGGCGTCGCCTCGAGGACTCGTTGCCGCCGCACTCCAGATTTAATCCAAATCTCGTATATACAAATCATCCTCATCCAGGCCGAGGTAGTGGCCGAGCTCGTGGAGATAAGTGCGGCGTATTTCCTCGCGGAAGTCGGGGGAGCGGTGCGCGACGTAATCCCAGATGTTTTCCATGTAGAGCGTAATCTGGGTGGGGGTGTCGGGATTGGCGTCGTGGCTCTCGTTGAGGGCGGCACCGGAGAAGAGCCCGAGGGTGTCGGGAGCGATGCCGAGGCGGACGTCAGAAGGGCGGGGCTTCATTTCAAAAAGAACCGGCACGTTTTGGGCGTGCTTTTTCACCGGCGCGGGGAGGGCGTCCAACATCGCTTTAACTTCCTCCTGAGCGGCGAGGAAGAGTCGCCGCCGGAGGTGCTCGCGGATGCCGGGGGTCATCGTCATACAGCAAGCGCCCGGCGGTTTCAGGTGGCGTCTTTGTTCCAGACCCCGCGCAATTGCTCCATCATGGCGTGGTGGGTGAGGTCGAAGGCGAGGGGGGTCATGGTGACGTAATTCTGCTCGAGCGCCTGCACGTCGGTACCGGTCTGGCCGGGGAGGAGCTCCATGTCGCCGTCCATCCAGAAGTAGAGGTTGCCGCGCGGGTCGGTGCGACGGTGGAAGACTTCGCGGAAAATCGACTTGCCCATGGTGGCGAATTCGTAGCCGCGCAATTCGTCTATGCGGCAGTTGGGTATGTTGACGTTGAGCAGGGTGTCCGGGGGCAGGGATTCTTTTTTGAACTTTTCCACCAGTGTGCGGGCGACGTGCGCGGCGGTTTCCCAGTTGGGATTGGTGAAGGTATTGAGCGAGAGGGCGATGCTCGGAATGCCAAGGATGGTGCCCTCGGTGGCGGCGGAAACAGTGCCGGAATAAATAATACTGATGCCGGCATTGGGTCCAAGGTTGATGCCGCTCATGACGAGGTCCGGCGGGTCGTCCGGCATGAGCGCCAGCACAGCGAGTTTCACGCTATCCGCGGGAGTTCCGCCAATCGCATAACCGCTCATGCCATCGGGGGTGGTGACGGGATTGACCTTGATGGGGTCGGAGATGGTGATGGCATGACCGACTGCGCTTTTCTGGCTGTCCGGGGCGGCGACCACAACCTCGGCGAGGTCCTTGACGGCGTGATAGAGGGCGGAAAGTCCGGGGGCGTGAAAGCCGTCATCGTTGCTGAGCAGGATTTTTTTCATGAATCAGGCGCGGCGGGTCGCTTCGGTATCCGCCTGGAAAGGGTCGAGGGCACGGGGCGGCCCGAGGATGATGCGGCTGGCGTAGAGCCGACGAAGGTTGTCGCGGTCGTGGAGTTGCTTGCGGGAAATGACGGGACGGTCCGGACGCGGATTGGTTGAACTGAAGGCATAGCGCAGCGAGGGCACCACCGGGGCGGACTTGGTGAAGATGGACTCCATGCTGCTGAGGACGCTGGTAGAGCGATTGGCACCGGCAGGTGAAGACTCGCGTAGCTCGCGGGCGATTTTATCGACATCCATCGGCTTGATTTCCTCGAGCGCGCGCGGCGCGTGGATGGGGATGTCAAAAGAGGGTGGCGAAGGCAGCTTTCGGTGCTGCGGCTGACGAACAATGCGAGGTTGCGGCTGTTGCACGGGCCGGGGTGAAGGAGGCGGTGGCGGCGCGGCGCGGGCGGGTTGTGGTTGAGGGCGTTGCCGGGGTTGCGTCTCCTCCTCTTCCTCGTCTTCTGGTTCATCAGGTTTGCCCGCCAGCTTCTCGAGAAACTCGCGCAATTCCTGTTCCGCGCTGGACTCGCCCGGCCGGGGAATTGGAGCACCGCCACGACGCTTTTTCTTGCGGGCCGTGCCCACGACGTTTCCGACCACCCAAAGGAACACGATAATGATGTAAATCAGTGTTCCGAGGTCGGCTTCGGCGTGGATGATGGGGGGCATGGGGGGCGGGGAATGGGTTATGGGTTATGGTTTATGGGTGATGGGGGGAGGGGGTTCGGAGTTCGGGGGTCGGGGAGGAGGGAGGTGGGAGAAATGGTTGATGGGTTATGGGGGATGGAGACCGGATTCAGGGTTCGGGGAAGAGGAGTTCAGCTTGGAGGGCTGAACTCCTTGGTTCCCCCTGTACTATTTCGACTCCTTGGCTTGTTACTTGTC
>JBMTVS010000139.1:0-6111 GCA_049451655.1 Kiritimatiellia bacterium
ACAATGTCGTCGACATCACCAACTACGTCATGCTCGAGACCGGTCACCCGCTGCACGCCTTTGATCTGCGCCTGCTCGAGGGCGGGGAAATCAACGTCCGCCGCGCCCGTCCCGGTGAAAAGATGAGCACCCTCGACGACATCGAGCGCGAACTCGACCGGGACATGCTGGTCATCGCCGACGCCAACAAACCCGTCGCCCTCGCCGGCGTTATGGGCGGGGCCGGCAGCGAAATTCAGGACGACACCACCAGCGTAATGCTCGAAGCCGCCACCTTTGATCCCGCCCGCGTCCGCTACGCCTCGCGCAAGCTCATGCTCTTCACCGACTCCTCCTACCGCTTCGAGCGCGGCGTGAATGCAGAGACCGTCGAATGGGCCAGCCGCCGCGCCGCCCAGCTCATGATCGAACTCGCCGGCGCGACCCTGCATCGCGGCGTCGTTGATGTACGCGGCGAGCCCGCCCCGGAGAAAAACATCGTCCTCCGCTGCGAACGCGCGCGCTCGCTACTCGGCGCGCCGGTTTCGAACCAGCGCATCGCAGAGATATTGCGCTCAATCGAGCTGGAAGTGTCCGAATCATCGGACGACACCCTCCACTTACGCATCCCCTCCTTCCGCTTTGACCTCGAGCGCGAGGTCGACCTCATCGAGGAAGTCGCCCGCCTCTACGGTCTCGACAATATTCCCTCCACGCCGTCCGCCGCCGCGCCGAACCCGAAGGCCGACGACACCGCCGTGCGGCAAGTTGCGTCGCTCCGCGATCATTGCATTCATCTCGGCCTGCAGGAGACCGTGACCTATTCGCTGGTGTCGGAAGCGTTGATGAATCTTTTCGACAAGAACGACGCCGCTTCACGCATCGCCCTGCCCCGGCCCGTTACCACCGACCAGGCCATCCTGCGCACCCGCCTGACCCCGCAACTGGTGGAAACTCTTGGCCGAAATCGCGCGCGGCAAATCCAGCAAGCCGCCATCTTTGAAATCGGCACCGTCTACCATCAAGACGAGGCGGGCGCCTATCGCGAGGCGCGGCATCTCGGCGTCGGCTTGATGGGACGCCCCCATCTCGGCGGCGCGCTCGACCGCAAAGCGCCCACACGCGAAGAGATGTTCGGCTTGATCAAAGGCATCTGGGAACGCATCGCCACCTTCTCGCGCATCGCCAACTGGTCACTCACCCCCGAGGCCATGCCGTTTCTCGAGCCCGGTTATGGTTTCGCCCTTCACATCGAAGGTCAACCCGCGGGCTGGCTCGGACTCATCGCTCCCGCTATCCGCAAGGAATGGCGCTTGAACGATCCGGTGGCCGTGCTGGAAGTCGCGGTCGCCCCGGTCGCCCACCATGCCGCACCACGCCTGACCTATCAGCCGGTGCCGACCTATCCGTCGGTCACCCGCGATGTCGCGCTGGTCGCCGATGCCTCGCTTCGCCACGACGACATCATCGCCGCCATGCGCAAGGCCGGTCCGCCCGAGCTTGAATCCATCGCGCTCTTCGACATTTTCACTGGCGCATCCCTCGGCGAAGGCAAGCGCAGCCTCGCCTACGCCTTGACCTATCGCTCATCCGGGCGAACCTTGACGGACGATGAGGTCAACGTGTATCATGAACATGTGAAGAGAGAGTTGAAGGCGAGCCTTCAGGTCGACATCCGCGAAGGATGATTCAACACCGGTTTTTACAATGATTTTGAATGAGGCAGTAATGATCCCCCTGGCAACAGGATGGTTTGATACATTGATCATGATGTTGTGCGCCCTCGTGGCGTGCACGTGTCGGCAGCCGCTGGCTTCTTTTTTCCAGCCGGTCGCCTGCACCCTGAGGCTCAAGCACGTAACACGGTCGCCCGATGCGCGGGCGCCGCGTCTTGAACCTCGCATCCGTGAAGGGATGGCGACCGGCGTCGTCAACCGTCCACCCTCCCCACCGGGAGTTCGTTCTTTCATAACGGGAACATAAATTTTCCGGCCGGCAACGGCCAAAAATTTACCCTGCCTTGTTCGAGATCGGGCCAAGTCCTCTGACCCAATACTGGTTTATCCAGGGAGTTCAAATCCCGGATGTACCGCATGCCCCTTACGGGGATCCGGGAAATCCGGTCTAGAGCACCCACCTCATACCGAGGTGTCAGAGCTCACGCCCTAAACGGCTATGGCGGGGTATTTTTTTACCTCGAAGGGGTGGTCAGGGTTCAGAGTTCGGGAAGCAAGTTTCCCGAACCCTGAACACCGAACACCTTTCCAACCAGACGGAAAATTGTGATGGACCTGTTCGAACAACAAAACGGTGGAGAAGAAACGCGGGGCGGCGGACAGCCGCTGGCCGCGCGCATGCGTCCGCGCAACCTCAACGAGGTGGCGGGGCAACATCACATCCTCGCCCCTGGACAGCTCTTGCGTCGCGCCATCGAGTCGGACCGGTTGGGCAGCATCATCCTTTACGGACCGCCCGGCTGCGGCAAAACCTCGCTCGCCGAAGTCATCGCTCTCGTCACCGACCGTTACTTCGAACGTACCAGCGGTGTGCTCGCGAACGTGGCGATTTTGCGCTCGCTGCTCGAAGCCGCCGAACAGCGCAAGAAATTCCGCAAGCGCGAAACCATTCTGTTCATCGACGAAATCCACCGCTTCAACAAAGCCCAGCAGGATGTGCTGTTGCCTTACGTCGAATCCGGCGCAATTACCTTGATCGGCGCCACTACCCACAATCCGTTTTTCTTCATCAACACCCCGCTCACCTCGCGCTCGCAGATTTTTCAGCTCGAGGCGTTGAGCGAGGAGGACATCATCCTCCTGCTTGGGCGCGCCCTGAACGATGAACGCGGACTCGGCGAACATAAGACGGTCGCCGACGATGAAGCGCTCGCCCATCTCGCTCGCGTCTGCGAAGGCGATGCCCGCAAGGCGCTCAATGCGCTCGAAATCGCCGCGCTCACCACCGCGCCTGGCGACGATGGCGTCATTCACATCACCGCCGCGGTGGCCGAGCAGTCGATTCAGAAAAAAGCCGTGGTCTATGACAACGAGGACGGGCACTACGACACCATTAGCGCGTTTATCAAAAGCGTGCGCGGTTCCGACCCGAATGCGGCTCTCTACTGGCTGGCCAAGATGCTCTACGCCGGCGAGGATCCGCGCTTCATCGCGCGGCGGTTGGTCATCCTCGCCTCCGAGGATATCGGCAACGCCGACCCGATGGGCCTCACCCTCACCACCTCTGCCATGGACGCCGTCGAGTTTGTCGGCATGCCCGAGGCCCGCATCATCCTCGCCCAGGCCACCACCTACCTCGCCACCGCGCCCAAGAGCAATGCCGCCTACTTGGGCATCGACGCCGCCCTTGAAGACATCCGCTCCGGGCGCACGCTACCAGTGCCCAAACATCTGCGCGACGGCTCCTATCGCGGCGCGAAAAAACTCGGTCACGAAGGCTACCAGTACGCCCACGATTTCGAGGGCCATGTGGTCGACCAACAGTACGTCCCCACCGACAAGATTTACTATGAACCCACTGACGAAGGTTACGAGCAACGCATCCGGCAGCGCATGGAGCGTTGGCAAAACCTTCGTGAACAACAACGGAAATCATCATGACCACCAAAGCCATCCTTCGCGCGCATTACCGCGAATTGGAGCGTAACCGGCCCGCCGACGAGGTCGCGGCCGCCAGCAAGGCGATCTTCAAGCAACTCGCCGCGTTGGAGGTATTCCAACAGGCACACTGCATCGGCGCCTACCTCTCGCTTCCCGCCGAAGTGCAGAGCCGTGAAATCATCGAGGCTTGCTGGGAGAACGGCGTCGATGTTTGTGTCCCCTATTACCTGGCGGCGGAACGTTTTTACGGGATGAGCAAATTGAATCCCGGCGCGCCGGTTCGCACCCAGCGCTGGAATGTGAGCGAGCCGGAAAATCCTGAACCGGTGGATCCGGCCATGCTCGACCTCATCCTCGTGCCGGCCATGGCCTTTGACTGGCACGGAAATCGCCTCGGTCACGGCGGCGGTCATTACGACCGGCTCCTCGCGCAGGTCAAAGGCTACCGGCTCGGCCTCGCTTTTCACGAGCAGCTCGCGGAGGAACTTCCCCGCGAACCACACGACCAACCGGTGCAAGCCGTCCTTACCGAGCGCAAACTCCTGGAGGTGATACCATGAATTTGGAAACCATGGCCGAGGGTTTTTTCTATCTTTTCTCCGGAATGATTCTATTCGGGCTGGGCTACGTCCTGCGCTCGCTGAATTACCGCCGGGCACTTCGGGTTACCGAAAACAACATCCAAAACATGTTGGACATGGCGAAGCGGGAGGCGGACGCGGTTTTGCGCGAGGCCAAACTGCAGGCACGCGACGAAGTGAATGTCGCCCGCGAGAAGTTTGAAGCCGCGACGAATGAACGCCAAAGCGAGCTTCGAAAGCTTGAGGAACGCTTATCCGCACGTGAGGTCGGGCTCGATCGACGCCTCGAGTCGATGGAGAAGAAGGAAACCGCGCTCGAGGGTCGCATCGATGCATTTGCAGCCAAGGAGAAAGAAGTCGAGACCGTGCGCGAGCAACTGGAGGAGCGAAAGCAGGAACTAATCGACCGCATCGAGGGCGTGGCGCAGATGGACCGCGAAACCGCGCGGACGGAATTTATCAAGACGCTCGAGGGCGAACTGGTCTCCGAGCGGGCGGCACTGGTGCGGCGTTCGCAGCAAGAGGCGCACGAATCCGCCGAGCGCGACGCACGGAAAATTATCGCGCTCGCTGTCGAGCGTTATGCCGCCGAGCAGATCAATGAAATGACCACCTGCGCAGTGCCGCTACCCAGCGAGGAAATGAAGGGTCGCATCATCGGCAAGGAAGGACGCAATATCCGCGCCATCGAGGCTGCTACCGGTGTGAATATCCTTATCGACGATACCCCCGAGACGGTGGTCATCTCCGGCTTCGACCCGTTGCGTCGCGAAATCGCCCGGCAAAGCCTGGTTCGGCTGATCAACGACGGACGCATCCACCCCAGCCGCATCGAGGAAATCGTGCATGGCGTGCAGGCGGAAATCGCCGGGATCATTGAGAAAGCGGGCGAAAAGGCAATTGTTGAGCTCGATCTGCAGGCCATCGATCCCGCCATCGAGAACATGGTTGGGCGCCTGCAGTTTCGTCATAGCTATGGTCAGAATGTACTCAAACATTCCGTAGAAATGGGGCATCTCATGGGTATGATGGCCTCCGAGCTCGGAATCGATCCCGCGATTGCCCGGCGCGTGGGCTTGTTGCACGACATCGGCAAGGCCATGGACCACGATATCGAAGGCAGTCACGCGCTCATAGGCGCAGAGTATATAAAGAAGTACGGCGAGACACCACTGGTGGTCAATGCTGTTGCCGCGCACCACAACGAGGTCGAGGCAGAGAGCATTTACGCCATTCTCGCGCGCGCCGGTGATGCCATGACCGCAGCTCGTCCCGGCGCCCGTTCCGAGAACACCGAGATCTATCTCAAGCGGCTCGAAAAGCTTGAGCAGATCGCCACTTCCTACCGGGGTGTCGAAAAGTGCTACGCGATTCAGGCAGGCCGTGAAATTCGCGTCATCGTCGAGCCCACCGCCATCGACGATAGCGAGGCCCTGCTACTCGCCCGCAACATCAGCCGCCAGATCGAACACGATATGCAGTATCCCGGCCAGATCAAGGTCACCGTGGTGCGTGAAACCCGCTGCGTCGAGTATGCCAAGTAGAGCTTGTCCCGACGAATTGGTGGCCGCCTGGCGCGAAATCGCCCTGCGCGCCACCGGGGACATAGAAGAAAAAAGCGCGGTCCGGAAGCTCGAATCGGCCGCCAAACTGCTCAGCGACACCTTCACCACCGGCCGCGAGGCGGGATTTGCCGGTTATCAGGACGATCGCAAAGCGCTGATTGCCTATGGCCTGTTCTTCTTCCCGCGCACCTACGTTCGTACCCGGATGGTATTGGAAGAATGCGCGGCAGACTGGACCAGCCGGGATCCCGTCATCCACATCACCGACCTCGGCGCGGGCACCGGAGCCGCCGGCCTCGCCGCCCTGGAGATGTTCTCGCGCTGGCAACCCGAGGCCACCCTCCATCTCGAGTTAGTCGACAAGAGTAA
>JBMTVS010000140.1:0-6100 GCA_049451655.1 Kiritimatiellia bacterium
CGATTCGGTGGCCGCACTGGCGCCGCGGGCTGAACTGGAGGGGCAGATGGGCGACTCGCACGTAGGCTTGCAGGCGCGTCTAATGTCGCAAGCTCTGCGCAAACTGACCTCGGCGATCAACAAGTCCAAGACCTGTTGCATCTTCACCAACCAGATTCGCGAAAAGATCGGCGTGATGTTCGGCAACCCGGAGACCACGCCGGGCGGGCGGGCGCTCAAGTTTTACGCCTCGGTGCGCCTGGACATCCGTCGCATCGCCACCATTAAGGATTCCAGCGGCAAGGTGGTGGGTAACCGCACCAAGGTCAAAGTGGTCAAGAACAAGGTGGCGCCGCCCTTCACCGAGGCTGAATTCGACATTCTTTACGCTGAGGGCATTTCCTGGTCGGGATCGCTGGTCGATGCCGCGACCAATCTTGGTTTGATCGAAAAGCGCGGTTCATGGCTCTCCATGGATGGCCAGCAACTCGGCCAGGGCCGTGATTCCGTGCGCGACAATTTGAGGACGGATCTCGAGATGCAGAAGTTGCTGATCGACAAGATCAAGGAAAAGGCGACGGATGTGACCTTGGTGGTCAGTGGCGACGATCTAGTCGCCAAGCCCGCCGAAGAGGAATAGGTTTGACCGGCCAGAGCTGGTGTTCAAATGAACCGGCGCGAATGCTCGAGCTTCGCGCGGTTCATTTTCCTGTCCATGCAGGTTACGCCCTGACGGGTGCGCTATGAGAGTTTATTTGTAGGGTCGCCGTCAGGCGACTGAGGGGGCATGGTCGGACAGAAAAAATGAGAAACGATACGGCTGAGGCGCTCTGACGAACAAGTATGAGTGGCGTGCTAGATGGTGGAGTAAAACTTGGTCGTTTGAGGTTGCATCATAACGGCCAGAATTTGCCTGATCTCAAGGGGACTGAGAGATATCGAAATGGATGCACTTCCATTCGCATTCGTTGGTGTAGTTGTGTTCGTGCTAATAGTCGGTCCATCGGCGATGCCATACACATTTCTCGTCCGGTTGGGCTCGATTAAGGTGGCGCGCATGACGCCTTGGTTGCCGGAAACACTGATATTCCCGGAAATCAACGTTCTGCCTGCGCCGGTTATTCCTTCCACATTAAAGGAGGCGTTCCCCTCGCTGACAGATCCGATGCTTCCACGATAAACGACCCGGCCATTGTCGATGGCTTCAAGTTGATCACCGTTTTGGCGCAGATTTAAATAGGTTACCCCATTGTCCGGATCAACTAGATTGCCGTTGTTCTGGTTGGCATCCGAGTTCCGGTACACGCCGCTAACATTGATAACTCTATCTCCCGAACTCATCACCGGTGCCACATCATCCGCACTGCCCACTTCGCAGGCGGTCATTACCATGGTGGTAGCGAGTGCGGGCAGGAGGAAAAGGAGGATTTTTTTCATGGCGGATTTCATTGGTTTAGTTGTGAAGTCTAACGGGTGAGATGTTTCTGGCAAGTCCCGGGGCGCATGGTGGTTGGACGTTTTAGAGGGGGCACTGTTCAGATGTATTTCCGAATACGTTCAACTGATTTGGCCTTACCTGAGCTGTCGATATCGATGAGCAGTCCCTCAAGCGCGACTTGATGCTTGGCCATTTCCATCTTGGCCGGCATGCCGGTCAGGAATTTGTGCAGCACAGGTTCGACTTCGCGGCCGATGACCGAATCCTTGGGGCCGGTCATGCCGAGATCGGTGATATAGGCGGTTCCTTTGGGTAAAATGATGTCGTCGGAGGTCTGCACGTGGGTGTGGGTGCCGGCGACTGAGCTTACGCGACCGTCCAGATAACGTCCGAACGCAATCTTCTCGGAGGTGGCCTCGGCATGAATCTCCACAATGATGCGAGGCCCCAGCTCGGGATGAAGCTTGAGCAGTTGATCGAAAGCGCGAAAGGGACAGTCATACGGATGCATGAACACGCGTCCGATCACCTGTACCACCGACAGGGTTCCCTGCGGCGTGTTGATGCGCACCCAGCCTTTGCCGGGGACGCCGGGGGCAAAGTTGAGGGGACGAATGACCCGCGGCTCCAGATCAATGAAGGGGATCATCTCTTTCTGGTCCCAGGCGTGATCGCCCAGGGTGACTACATCCGCGCCTGCATCGAGCAATTCGGTGGCGAGCGTGGGGGTGATCCCGCGGCCGGCTGCGGCATTTTCGCCGTTCACCACAATCACATCCACCTCGCCCTGATTTTTCATGGGAACGGCCACCTTGTGGAAGGCCTGCCGTCCGGGGGAACCGTTGATGTCGCCGATGTGGAGGATTTTCATGTCAGGATAACGGTTGAAGGTTGCAGGTTGAAGGAGGGGGGCCGGTGTTCGGTGTTCAGTGTTCGGGGTTCGGGATTTGCAGGGTAGGGGAATTCGGGTTGGGGTCCAAGTGATTTTCGCCCAATCCAAAATCCAAAATCATTTGGCGCCGGTCTTGTATGTCCCCGCAATGGCTATGGATTGATCGATAACGGCGGGAGCTTATCGAAGAGGATGGCGGCTTGTGTGCCGCAAAACTTGTATGTCCCCTTTAGCTCGGTCAGGACGGCGACTCCGAGGTCGGGCCAGGCTTGGCTGGTCAGCAGGTTGAGCAGGGCGGACGCGGTCAGGAGATTGATACACAGGATGAGCGCGTAGGAGAAAATCCGCCCGTGTTCCTGGATGTCCGGTTGGCGGGTCATCAGGATCAGGACCGTGAACGACAGGTGAAAAGACCAGGTAAGGCCGAAAAGGGCATACCAGAAGGGCAGATAGGCCGAAGTGTCCCAAAAAAGTCCGATCAGAAGGTAAGCAATCAGGGCTAGGGCGGAGTAAAAAGGAAAAAAGTAGGGGGCGAGGGTGATCCAGACATTGGATTTATCCAGCGTGACGCTGCCGCCGCGCGCAGAAACCCGCAACCTCGAGACCTTGGCCCCCATCAGCATCCCCCACAAGGCATGGGTTAACTCATGGCCGAGGACATAGGTGCGGATTGGGCGTGGGAACATGGCGAAAAGAACCAGCCATGCGGCGAAACCACCTAAAAACCACAAGGTCGTGGTTTCCGGCGTCCCCAGACCGGCGCCATGTTGCAGTTGGCGGGCAAAAACAAGGGCCAGAGCAACCGCCGATGGCAGTAAAACCAGCCCGATCAGGAACTTAAAAAACTTCAGCATAAGGTTGAAAAGACGTTGACTAGAACCATCAGCTCCCTACTATATGCAACCTTTCGAGGCCGGATCAACCCGGCCGTTGATCAAATAGAACGATCGGGAGTGAGTCATGGCCCATACCAAGAGTGCAATTAAGAAAATTCGCAAATACGCCGAGCAGCGCGCGCGCAACACGGCGGCCAAATCCTTTATCAAGACCAACCGTCGCAAGATGGATACCGCCCTCGCCGCCAAGGACCAGGAAACGACCAAGACGACGTACGCGGCTCTTTGCTCCGCCCTCGACAAAGCGGTCAAGCGCGGCAACATCAAGAAGGGCACCGCCGTGCGCCGCAAGGCCCGCGCCGCCGCCCGCATGCGCGCCGCCGCAGCCGCCTAATCCGGCTCCATTTATCGGATGCAATAACCCGCCTTGCCCGGCGGGTTTTTTTGTCGGATGAAGCCCCTTCAACCCATTCTTTATTACATCACCGCTCATGGCTACGGCCACGGGGTTCGATCCTGCGATATCGTCCGCGCGTTGATGGAGAAGGCGCCGAATTGCCCGCTACGCATCATTAGCGACTTGCCGGTGGATTTTTTGCGCAGTCGGCTCAATTTGCCAGCGTCGGCTTTTCGCTGCGGCTCATTTGATGTCGGTATGGTGCAGATCGATTCGATCCGGGTGGATGTACCGCAAACCTTGGCGCGCGTGGAAGAGGTGTTGGCGCGCCGGCCGCGATTAATCGCGGAGGAAGTGGACTTTATCCGCGAGACCGGAGCGGGTCTCGTCGTGTGCGATATTCCGTCCATTCCTCTCGCGGCGGCCCGGGTCGCCGGCGTACCCTCCATGGCCGTGGGCAATTTCGCCTGGGACTGGATCTACGAGGAATTCGAGCCGGAGGATTCGCGCTGGACCGCGGCGGTGCAAGCCTTCCGTAAGGGCTATGCCGGCGCGGATTTGTTGCTGCGACTGCCTTTTGCCGAGCCGATGGCGGCTTTTCCGCGACGCGAAGATATACCCCTGGTGGCGCGTCCGGGCCGAAACCGGCGTGATGACTTGGCCCGGCGCTATAACGTCGATGCGTCCAAGACCTGGGCGTTACTTTCCTTTACCACGCTGGAATGGGACGAGGCGGCGCTGCGCGCGATTGGCAAGCTGGATGATGTCGTCTTCTTTACCGTGCTGCCGCTGGGTTGGCCGGGCGAGAACTTCTGCGCGGTGGATCGCGAAGCCTTCAGTTTTTCGGATGTAATCGCCTCGTGCGATGTGGTGGTATCAAAGCCCGGGTATGGCATCCTTTCCGAATGCGTGGTGAACGATAAGCCGCTGGTGTATGCCGAGCGGGAAAATTTCCGCGAGTATCCCGTGCTCGAAGCCGCGGTCAAAAAGCACATGCGTCATCGCCACATCCCGGCGGCGGATCTATACCGCGGCGCATTGCGCGAGCATATCGAGGCGGCCCTGATTGCGCCACCCGCGCGCGAGCCGTTAGCCTCCGGTGGCGACATCATCGCAGCGGAACGGATGATCGAATTCGGTCGCCGCTGAACGCCGCACGGCTAGACGTGCCCGGGCATGTTTTTCCGTTCGAATGGCTTTGTCCGCTTGACCAAAGCCGCGCTATTTTATCCTATGAAAACCATGTTGACGCTTTCCTTATCTCGAATCGGATTGCATCTGGGCGATTTGGAGGAACGGGTGCTCGCGCTTGGGGCGCACCGTTTCTGGTCGACCGGGGATTGTCTATGCCGCCGCGGTGAGACGGCGCGGTCGCTGCATGTGCTGCTCGATGGTCACGTGCGCTTCGAGGGTGGCGGATTCGGTCCCGGGGCGCATACCGGCGAGATTGGTTTTTTACTTGGGGTACCTCGCACCGCCGACGTGGTGGCTGACCAACCGGTTGAAACCTGGACCGTTAACTTCGACGATTTGTCGCACGATCCCGAAGCTGCCACAGTCCTCTTGATTGCCCTCGCGCTGGAGTTACCGAGTCGCATCCGCAAGCTTCGTCCACCCGCCGCGCCCGATACGGATTTTTGCGATGCGGACCATCCGGCCCTCGTCGCCCTGGCGGACGCGCTGCGCGGCGAAAACGATGCCGCCACCGCGCGCGCGATCTGGCGATTCGTGAGCGACATGCCTTACCGCTTCGGCATCTGGTGGCAGCGCGCCTCGGAGACCTTGCGCCAGGGCTGGGGGATGTGCACCACGAAGAGCAACCTGGAAGTGGCGCTATTCCGGGCGGCGGGGCTGGAGGCGGGCTTCGTAATGATCACCGCGGATTCGATGATCATCCGACCCCTCATTCCCGACGCATGGCAGGACGCCATAAAGCCGGGCATGAAGCATTTCTTCGGTGCGGTAAAACTGGAAGACCGCTGGCATGCCGCGGATGCCTCGTTCACGCGTCCGTTGTTGCGGCATTTCGCCACGCGTTTTCCAGAGGTGGCGGGCTTGGACGCGGAGATGCTAAATGCCGGGCATCCCTTTCATCCGGCCGCGCGCGCGTCGGGCGAGGATCCCTTCGCCATTGAGGTGCTTCCCTCGCTTGATCACGCCATGGCCCGGCGCAGCAGCCACGACATCGACCGTCTTGAAGTGATGAATGTGGTGGTCGATCGGCTGCAGGGTCCGGTGTTTGATTTGCCGCCGCAACTGATCAAGGCCCGCGCCTTGTTGCAGGACGATCCAGCCGCGGCGTTCGCAC
This sequence comes from Kiritimatiellia bacterium, assembly GCA_049451655.1. Taxonomy (GTDB): domain Bacteria; phylum Verrucomicrobiota; class Kiritimatiellia; order CAIVKH01; family CAIVKH01; genus CALMUP01. The sequence goes on from JBMTVS010000140.1 coordinate 5,851, forward strand.
TGGCGTTGAGCGTGGCGGCTACCATGGCGAGCGACCTGCGCGGATATATTTTGGAGCCGGCATGACGATGAAACGATTCTTACAAAATCCGGTCCGCGTAATGACATGCGGCACGCGCCGCCTTGACGAGGAGAGCAGGAGATGACGCGTATTGCCGGTGTTGTGCATGCCTTGCCGGAGGACATTCAGCGAGCGGCTGATCTCGCGCGTGAATTTCCGGACTGGCCGGTGGATAAAATCACCGCCAAGC
>JBMTVS010000141.1:0-6077 GCA_049451655.1 Kiritimatiellia bacterium
GGCGGATTCGACATCCTTCAGAACCACCGACCGCACCCCCACCACGGCATCCACACCCACGGTCACGCCCGGATGCACATACGCCTCGGCGCAAATCCACGCGCCATTCAGGATGCGCACTGGCGCGGTGACGAGCGGCATGTTCGGGTGATCGATGTCATGGCTCGCGGTGCAAATGAACGCGCGCTGGCTGATAGTGACATGAGCGCCGATTTCGATCCGATCGACCGCGTACAAGTCGACACCGTGACTGACCGATGTATGATCACCGATGCGAACCTGCCAAGGCGCCCAGCATTGCACGGACGGCATGATTTTGACGCCGCGTCCGATGTTGGCTCCGAAAAGCCGATACCAGAAAATGCGCCAACCATGGCATGGCGATGGTGTCGGGCGGATGAGGAACATCCAGACGATTCCCCAAAGCGCGCGGGCCACCTTATTCGCGAAGCCATGCGAACTCGGACAAGACGTCCGGTCGGAACGAATACGCGAAACTGGCATGGCATCAGACATATGCGAAAGCCTATCAGGCGGCGGGCGAATTGTCAGTGCTGCGCTGGTACCAGTCGAGGAAGGCATTTCCCATCCGGGACAGCGAAAAGGTGGCCGCCCGCGCCTTTCCTCGCGCGACTAAACTCTCCCGCAATGTCACATCTTCGAGGAGAGCCTGACCATGACGGGCTAACGCATCGATTTCGCCGGGCGCAGCCATCAGCGCGGCATCCCCCGCAACTTCCGGCAGTGAACCGGCATCCGAGCAAACTACCGGACAACCATGCGCCATCGCTTCCAGCACCGGCATGCCGAAGCCTTCGTATAAACTCGGGAAAAGCAGCAACGAGGCCTTGCCGTAGAGGGTTGCCAGCGTGACGTCATCGACATCGTTCATGAAGATTACCCGGGACAGGTTCCCGGCGGCCCGGCGCAGCTCATCGTCCGGCGCAGGTCCGACCATGATTAGATGTACATCCTGCTTAGCCTGAAACCGGGCAAATATCTCCAACGCGCCACGGCGATTCTTGTACGCGGCGTTATTACCGATGTGCAGCATGAACCGAGCGGGGAGGTCAATGGTCTCGCGTTGTCGTGCGAAGCTTCTCACGGCAAGGGGAATTACGGTGAAATCCTTCCGCCCGGTTAATCGCTCCACATCCCGTCCAGTTTGGCCGGAATCCACATGAATAGCCTTGCACGCGCGCAGCAAGGCCAGCGAACGACGCATCAGCATGCGGGCAGGCAAACTTGGTGAAGCCCCCGGCAAATCGCCACGCTGAATCAAGGCAGGAATCACATCGTGCACGGTCACCAGGGTGCGGGACCACCAACGGCGCGGGATGAAAGCACCCATTGAACCGTCCAGCAGATGAAGCCAGCCATTGTTTGCGGCGGGTAAGATGTGCGGCCCTTTAACCAGACGCCAGCGATGATGTTGCCACATGGAAAGACCGGGTCGCGGGTCATAAAACGGCAAGCGCTCAAACGCCATGCCGCGCTCGTCACAGGCCCGCAAGGCCTCCTCCAGCATACGACTAAACTCCTTCATGCTGCCCGGTTGATCCGGCGGGGCGCAGTTAACGAGGGTCAGTTTCACGGCGCGGCATCCTCGCGGTTCACAGAGAAACGCACCGACCCGAAAATCAACCCGGTGAGGAGAGCCAGAATCATGGCAATAAAGGGATCGGTGTAAATCTGGGCGGAAACAATGGCCGCGACGAGATTGGCCAGGAGTATCGCCATGATCCCGGCGAAGAGCACAAAATCCTTATCGCGCGCATGACTTTTCATGCACGACAGCGCCGTTCTGAACAAGAACCAGAACATGATGATGAAGAGGATCATGCCCGGTAGTCCCAGCTCGGCGGCCGCCTTGGTAGGTCCGCTCTCCTGCCAGAGCCGCGGCTTTTCGACTTGCAGGTGGTGCAGGCCCTGCTGCCCCATGCCTAGTCCATAGCCCCAAAACCCGGCCTGGTTGAGCGTGGTTAACACCGAGTCGAAGCCGTGGCTGCGGAGCTGTCCGCCTGCTTCTGAAAAAGTAGTCAGATAATATTCGTAAACACTGGAGTCGCGCACCAGGGCATTGACGGTCAGAGTGGCCATGCCCACCAACACCACGACAATCGACACGACGGCCAGCAGGCGTCGCGCATCACGGTAGTAAAACACCAGAAAGGCCAGCGCTCCCGCAAAGACGGGCATCATGGAAATGATTTTTCGCCGGCCGCAGATCCACATGCTCAACACCGCCCACAGGGCCAGGCCCGCCCATAGCCAGCGCGTTGCGCCCCTTGACCGCAAGGCGAAGATGGTTGCGATCATGAACACCATGGCGGCATGCCAGCCCATCACGTCCGGTCCGCGAAAAAAACCCGTCATCATATAAACCGCCTCGCCGGTACGGTGGGTCACCCATACGGCGCCCAGCGACACCGTGCCCAGCGCGGGATGCGCGCCGTTGCCGAGCAGATACTCAAGCGGACCGCCCACCAACACAAGACCAGCCACGACGGCGTAGAACATCAGTAAACGGTCGAGTTCCAGATGATTCCTCGCGTAGGCATAGCCGGCAAACAGCATCAGAAAAGCCATGCCATACACCACCAGGCCAAGCAAGGTGATTTGCCAGGAGCCCCGGCCATAGGTAGCGGAAAGGATGGCGGGCAGGATCAAATACGCGAGAAATATGTGCATCCAGGACGCGAGGCGCGGAAAGGTGGACATAAACCGTCGCGGCCGCAATTCGCCGGAGAAAAACCCGCTGGCCAAAGCCACCAGCCAAACCGGCACCGAGGCCATGGCAAAGAGTCCGGATGCCTCCAGAATCATTTTTCGCCATGGATCCTGGACCAACCCGATTAGCAGGGCCGCCCAGATCCCCCAACGCCAATTGTAGAGCGCAACGGCGCAACCGAGGGCAATAAAAACGAGAAATAGAATTGTCATGGCAAACGCCCGTAATACCCAAGCATGAGCATTGAACTGCTCACGGCCTCAAAAAATTGAGACGGCAAAATATTCGAAAAACAAGCCTGATTGTCCCGGTATTTATTCAGAACGACACTTTGTTTTATCATGATAATCCAAAACAAGACTTTCGTTTATCATACACCCCCCGGCGAACAAGGGCATTTGTGCTCTCTATCGTATCAGCAACATCATCATAGAGCTCATGCATGGGTCACACCATCCAATGCATCCACAAGCCCATTTCGGATGGCGTCAAAACTGTAGCGCTCACATCGCCGGGTAGCTGCCTGCCCATGCTGTGCGCTTAGCGCTGGATGCTGGTAATACTGATGCATTGCCTTGGCCAAGGCCGGGATGTCCCCACAGTCGTAGGAAAAACCGGTTTCACCATGCGTAATCAAATCGGGGACGCAACCCACCAGACGGGAAACAATGGCGGGGCGGCCGGAGGCCATCGCCTCGTTGACCACCAGACCCCAGGTCTCACCGGCATCCGAAGGCAAGACCAGCACATCGGCGGCGGCGTATGCGTCCGGAAGTTGAGATTGATTAAGAAAGCCTGCCATCACCAGCTCAACCTTCAGCTCGCGCGCCCGCGCCACCAGCGCATCGCGCAACGGACCGTCGCCGGCGACCAGCAAGACCGCTTTGCGTTCGCCGGTATCGCGCAGCAGACCAAGCGCCTCCACGGCATCGAGCGGACGCTTCTTCGCTTCCAGCTTGCCGGCAAAAAGAAAAACGCAGACGTCTTCCGCGATGCCCCATTGCGCGCGGAGTGCAGCGCGCTGATTTTTTCGCTTCTCCGCCTCGCGTGCGAAAAAGGCGTTGTCCACCGCATACGGGGCAAAGAACAAGCGGTCTTCGGGACAACCATGCGCCGCGTAAAAATCGCGATTGGCCTCGCCGATGTATAAAAATCCAGCGTATTGCCTCAGCAGGATGCGATGCAGGATTCGTTTCCACCAGGCGCGCGGACGCAACCGGTTCGCTTCGCCCCGCACCAGGCAGGGAATGCCCAGTAAACGACAGGCCCACAACGCCTGTAGACAGGTCTTCACCACCCAGCCATTCACCAGCACCGCATCCGGTCGCTCACGCTTGAGCAAGGCATAGAGCCCGGGCGTATCGCATCCACTAAAGCGAGTCACAGAAGGTTCCGCCGCGACATTTTCCAAGACGCGATATGGATAGCCCTCGAGCAAGGGAATATCCCATTGGAAATCAACCCCAAACCCCGCCCCCTGTTGCTCCGCGTCGGGAAGCATGGCATAGAGCACCTGTACATTCAGTTGTGGATCCGCCGCCAGGACCCGAAAGAGCGGGGCCTTGTACTGAATGGGGTGGGTTTCTATAAGTGCCAGATGCTTGGGCATTTGCCGTTCTTTATCTCATGCCATTGCCGTGTCCAGATCAGGCAACTTGACCGCCAGGGTATTGACCGTTGTTTCCACATATTGATACCCCTCTCTGCTTAACAGGGACCTGCATTCAGTCATATCCTTCCGATTGAGATGTAATGATTCAAAGTGAATGATCCGGGGTTTATGCCCCGCATTAAAAAACTGTTGAATGATCTCAAAGTCATACCCTTCTGTATCGATTTGAAGCAAATCAATGCGCCCAACTTTATGTGTTTCTATTAGCGTCGAGACCGTTACAGACGGAACGCGCAAACACATCAAAGGCCGGCGCTTGAAATGGCGGCTCGGCATTTGAGGCAACAAGCTTGCCTTCTGGCTTATGTGTATGGCGTTTTCGGCTCCATCGGAAACGTACAATTCAATCTCTCCATCCGAACCAGAGATAGCGGCATTGACGAAAGCAAGACCCTCACATCCCTCGTAATTCCGCCTAAGCAGCTCAAAAGGGCCAGGCAATGGCTCGATCAGCAGTCCACGTAAATGATGGCGCTTAATCAAGTGATTAAGCGGATCACCCGTAACGCCGTCGCTGGCGCCAACCTGCACAACAAATGGCTTGTCGTTGTTGGTCAGAAGTAGCGGCAAAGCAACATCCAGCATATTTATCGTAGCTCGAGGATACCTGTATGACCTGGTCAACTTGTAGCCCAACCGGTCTAAAATCGAAGACACACTTGAAATATATCTATTCACTAAATTCCTTCTCCGTTCTTGATCGCTACGTTCGCCCTAAACAAGCCCGAATTCCTCACGCAATGAATCAGATATCCGGACGGATTTAACAAGATTGCGCATCCAAGCGCGGGCCTTTCCATCCTTTTTGCGGTAGTCGTTCGCGAAAAAGTTTTGCCCGTTAAACGTGTAAATAGCGCCATAAAACGGCAGGGGAGACAACAGTTTACCGCGACGTTCAAAGTCATCTTTAACATAGGCGTGAACCACATACCTGCGGACGAAATAATCATTCAAATCCGCAGCCTCATTGATCTGATCAGGAAAAGGTGCCAAATCCCCGCGAAGAATATAACTGGAACCGCATTCGTGATAAAATTTATGCCTCCAGAATAATACAGGCGGGGTACTTTCGTTCAGCCTGTAGCCCTTTTCAAAATACCAGCCGTGATGGCCGTGATGATCAGCAACAAAGCCGGCCAAACGGTTGCTTACGAGATCATCCGCATCCAGAAACATGACATAAGCCCGACGATCTTGCCGAGCTCTAGCCAAACCATAAAGCATCTTCAGGCCCTTGTCCGTATGCATCACAAACAATCGATGCCCCGGATCTTCACTTCGCCCCAGTGCGGGCGCGGCGAAATTCACAGTGATGAATTCCGCCTTGTCGGGTAAGAGGAAATCTCCCGGCAGCTCATGCCCTACGACCAGAATCCGGTAATAGGGGCACAGTTGCCCTGCTACTGAGTTAAGCGTTCGCTTTAAAAGCCGACACACCTCAGGCCAGTCGGAAGTAGTCGACGGGGCTCTCAATGGTATAACAAAATAAAGCATGTTGATTGAGGATTGAGTTTAAACGATTTTTTATTTGTTCCGGAATCCTGCAAGTGACCAGTACAATTGAAAAGCCACAATCAACGCTCGCAACTCTCCAACAAATTTGACCGGTATCCACCACGGATGCCGGAGATGGAAACGCGTGAGTACTTCACGGAAAGGTCGTCGCAGCATGTA
>JBMTVS010000142.1:0-6063 GCA_049451655.1 Kiritimatiellia bacterium
CACGTTTACACCGTGAATGTCGGGGGTTCGAGTCCCTCACCGCCTACCAGAATCAGGCTCTTCACCAAATGTGGGGGCAAGGGCCATTTTTTTATTAACTGCAATAGGCTCTCACGCGGAGCCGATAGTTGTCAAAGTTCTTAAATCCGAACGCCCGGCGGCTGATCATTTCCATTTTATTGTGGAAGCCTTCGGTGATGCCGTTGTTTTTGGAGAAGCGCCACATGCGTGCGATCTCCTCTTACCAATCATCGAGGGTATTCCCCAGTGTTACCAGTCCCGGGAAGGGGGCGTCCTTGAGTTGCTGGATGCAGCATAGCAGTTGGCGGATCCTGGCCCGGCATGCGGGTGGATTCAGCTCGTCTGGTCCCATTACACCCATGCAGCAAGCGGTGCTTGCTTTTCTTGAATGGCCTTGTTGAGCGGCGGGTCGCTTAAGCGCGGCCGACGCTGATGTAGGTGAAGCCAGCCTCGCGGACTTTTTGGGGATCGAACTGGTTGCGGCCGTCGATGATAACCGGGCAACGCATCTTTTGCTTAAGCTCGGCGAGGTCGATGTCGCGGACTTCGGGCCAATCGGTGAGGATGAGCAGCAGGTCGGCACCATCGGCGGTTTCGAGCGGGGTCTTGAAATATTTTTCCTGCGGGAAGATTTCCGCGAAGCGCTCTTCGGCGACCGGATCCCACAGGCGCAGCTTGGCGCCTGCCTCGATGAGCTGGGGCACGAAGTAGAGGGAGGGCGATTCGCGCACGTCGTCGGTGCCGGGCTTGAAGGCGAGGCCGACTACCGCGATAACCTTGTCCTGAATGACCCACAACTCATGCTGGATCTTTTGCATGATGTGCTCGCGCTGGGTCTTGTTGATGCGCTGGACTTCCTTGAGGAGCTCGAAGTTGTAGCCGAGCTGGTCGGCGATTTGCACGAAGGCGTCGACGTCCTTCGGAAAGCAGGAACCGCCGTAACCGACGCCGGCATTGAGGAATTTCGGACCGATGCGCTTGTCGAGGCCCATGCCCTGCGCGACCTGTTCGATGTCGGCGCCGGCCATTTCGCAAATGCGGCTGACCGCGTTCACGAAGGAAATTTTCATGGCGAGGAAGGAGTTGGAGGCGTGCTTGGTGAGCTCGGCGCTGGCGATGTTCATCTGGAGGAAAGCGCAGCCGGTCTTTTCGATGATGGGCTGGTAGATGTCGCGCAGCAGCTTGCCGGCGCGCTCGCTTTCGACGCCAACCACGATGCGGTCGGGGTTGTAGGCGTCCTCGATGGCGGTGCCTTCCTTGAGGAACTCGGGGTTGGAGGCGACATCGAAGGGAATGTCGGCGCGCAGGTATTTGCTGACCGTGCGCTTGAGTTGCTCGCCGGTGTTCACGGGGACGGTGCTTTTTTCGACGAGGAGCTTGTAGCTGGTCATGTTTTCGGCGACCTGGCGGCCCACCTGTTCCACGTAGGATAGGTTGGCGGCGCCGCGGTATCCGGGCGGGGTACCGACGGCGATGAAGATGGCCTCAGCGAAATCGACGCCTTCCTTGATGGAGTTGGTGAAGTGGAGGCGGCCCCCGGCGACGTTACGCTTAACCAGATCTTCGAGACCGATCTCATAGATGGGCATCTCGAGGCGCTTAAGCATGTCGACCTTGCGCTGGTCATTGTCGACGCAAATGACGTTGTGTCCCCAGTCGGCAAAGCATGCCCCGGTGACCAATCCCACATAGCCAGTTCCCACGACGGTAATGTTCATAGTCTTACTCCCTTATACTTAAAATGAAGGCGGCGAGAATAGCTTTCCGGGCGGGAAAAGGCAACCTTGGACGCCCTCACGAAAGTATTATTTTCTCTCGCCGGATTTCTCGGTCATCCGGTGCCAAATCGACAGGGCGCGCTCTTCGAAAAAGTCGCGCAGGCTTACGTCGCCGACCGGCAGCCAACGCTGCAGAGCCCGCATGGGGTCCTTGGCGATGCGGCGGTGGAGCAGGCGCATGGTTTCTTCGAGACGGGCTTGACCTTTGGTGCCGCCCCACAGATTGACCGGGGACGCCGCCGCGGATTCCGGCTGCTGGGCGGCCGCCACCCAGTCCTCGAGCGGGGGCGGGTGGCCGCCTGTTTCGATAACCGTGCGATAAAGCGGCGCACTGTGATTGAAGGGGAACGGGTAGACCGCGAAGGAGGGGCGTCCGAGTTCCTTGATGAGCGCGATGATCTTTTCTGCTTCATCCTCGACCTTCCAGGGGCCCTCGACCCAGAAGATTAATTGAGGGGCCACGGCCACGTTCCGAAGGCGGTTGACCAACGACTCTAGTTGTGCGGTCGTGATGTCCATGCCGAGTTCGGCCTGACGGCGCGGGTCGGTGGTGGGGATAATGATCTCGATGCGATGGCATCCGTGGAGCCCAAGCTCGGTTATGATAGCGTCGGGAAGGTCTCGGGCTATCATCTGAAATGACCATTCCTGGGTACTGCGGAGCGCGCGTAATTGGTTGAGCCAGTCGGTGAGGCGCTCGTCGGTCCAGAAACCGGGCGGATCGATGAAGCAGACCTCGTTGATGCCGTTGCCGGGGCAGCGCTGGAGAGTCTTGGCCATGCGGTCCATGGGCCAGGCGCGAAAGGGTTCATCCACGCCCGGCCAGGCGACATCGGCCGGGGTACCGGGATGCCCCCGCGACATGCGGATTTCGATATGCGCGCCGCGCACGGCAGGATCGTGACGGTAGTCGGACCAGTCCATGGATTGCCAGTCGGGCAGGCTGAAGGCACGCAGGTCGGCGGCCCATTGGGGCGGTTTTTTCACGACACCCGGCACGATTAGGCCGGGTATCAGTTTTTGCCGGTGGGTGACGTCGAGGGAGTCGAGTAGGTGGCGGAGCTTGACCTCCGGGTCGCCGCACAGGGCGAAATCGACGCCGGGAATCAAGTCGATGGTTTCCGGAAAAGCGGAGACATGCGGACCGAACAAAGTAACGGGCATGCCGGGGTGATGTTCTTGAAGGTAGCGGATAATTTCGCCTACCGATGGAAGAAGGTGGGTTTCCGTGTAAATGACCGCCATAAAGGCGCTGTTGGGGGGCAATTCCTCTTCCGCCTCCTCGAAAGCGGCATCCAAGCGTTCATGGAGGCGGGTGTCGATGAACGTGCAGGTGTGGCCGGTGCGGTCGAGCACGAAGGCGCGAAGGCAAAGCAGATCCCAAGCGGGGGAGAAATGCACGGTGAAGCCACCGGCGGCGTCGATGGGCATGACGCCTTCGGAGAGTTCGCCGGGCTGAATCAGCCAGAGATGCTTAACCAGAGAGCTACGCATAAAGAGGGCTTAAAGCTTGTCCACCAATTCCGATGCTGGCAAGCGGGGATTTGCGGTGCGCGCGGGTGGAGGATTTTCAATACGAATCCGGCGCAGTTGCTCCAGCATGACTGCGGTCGCAACCATCATGTAGACGGCGGCGGGCACCCAGACCATGGTCTGCCAAATGATGTTGCCCTGGGTCACGCTGTCGAGGTTGGGCACGGTGATGCCGATGATGACCCGGGTGATTAGAACCGTGGTGAGGGCATGCCAGATGCCGCGCAGGATTTGTCGCCACTTTTCATACCGGATGGGTGAACCGGGCTGAATGTGAGCGCTGACGAAACGTCTCGCGGGAATGAGGGTGCCGAGCGCTATAGCGATGCCGTGCACATAAGGTGGCATGGGCAGGGCCATGCTGGTGGCGCTGAACCAGATGAAGAGCACGATGAGCGAGGCGATAGAGCTTTGGATGAGCACGAACAGGTAAGGAAACCATGCGGAGGAGCGCTCCATGCGGGCGCGGGTGAAAGAACTCAAGCGTTCGCGCTCGCGATGCATGCGCAGGAGACTGTGCAGGAGCAGACCGAGGCCGAGGCCGACGCCGCTGGCCGACCAGAGCCATGGATTCCACCAGCCGATGGCGTCCGCGATGAGCAAGGCGCAGAGCGGCACCACCATGGCCATGATGTAGGCCACGCGGGCATGGCCGGGAAAGCGGGGATGGTCGAGCTGGTATTCGTGAAAGAGCAGGAGCATCGCGGGCGGCTCAACCTTTCATGCCGGTGAGGGTGACGCCCTGGATGAAGTACTTCTGCGCGAAGAAGAAGATAATGATCACCGGCAGGGTCATGAGGAACGAGCCCGCCATCATCATGCCGTAGTTGCCGCCTTCCTGCACGTTCAGCGCGTAGAGGCCGAGCGAGAGCGGGTAGAGGGGCTGGTCGGCGAGGTAGATGAGCGGTCCCATGAAATCATTCCACACCGCCATGAAGGTGAAGATGGCGATGCAGGCAAGGGTGGGTTTGATGAGTGGCATGATGACGTGCCAGTACACCTGCAGGAAGCTGCAGCCGTCGATGCGGGCGGCGTCCTCGAGGTCGCGCGGGATACCTTTCATGAACTGGCGGAGCAGGAAGATGTTGAAGGCGTTGCCGAAGAAGCTGATGAACCAGAGCGGGGTGAGGGTGTTGTACCAGCCGAGGTGCTTGATGATGAGGAAGTACGGAATCATGGTCACCTGCGGCGGAATCATCAGGGTGGCCATCATGAGGGCGAAGGAGAATTGGCGACCCGGCCATTGCAGGCGGGCGAAGGCGAAAGCGACGAGCGAGCAGGAGAAGATGTTGCCGATGATGTTCAGGATGACCAGGAACGCGCTGGTGGCGAGGTAGCGGCCGAAGGGAATGTAATTAAGCGCGCCGCGGTAGTTGCGGTAGGCCTTGGCCCACCAGGCTTGAAGCTGGGAGGATTCGGTCATATCGATGGTGACCTTGACGTGGTTGGGGCGGGATTCGTATTGCGGGCCGCGGTCGATTTCCTCGCAGGCGTACCAGAGGCGAATCTTGCCGGAATCGCTCTCGTCCTCCGGGCCGTACTCTTGAAGCGTGACCACCATCGCGTTGTTCTCGCCAAGGAAGGCGGGGCGCATCGACCGGTAGAGCGCGCCGTTGCGCTCGAAGGTGAAATCCATGCGGTGCCAGGAGTCGTCGGGGGTGATGGAGAGTTGGATGCGGAACAGTCGCTCGGCGGCGAAGGGAAGCTCGAGGTCGGAGGAGAGGGTGATGGTGTCGCCATCGCCGGTGAAGTCGTAGGCCAGCACCCCGGCGGCGCCGGTGGGGTCTTCGACGGCGCGGATTTCTGCTTCGGCGTTGCTTTCGAGCTGCCAGAGATCCGGGATGGTGCGGCCGGTGGTCATTTCCTGTTCCTGCAGGTCAAAGCTGCGCACGCGCACCGAGCCGAGGGTGAGCGGACGGTAGATGGCGCGGTAGACGCTGTCGATGAGCTGGTCATCGATGCGGGCAATTATTTCCGCCTGTTTCTCCACGTCGGGCATGCGCCAGACTTCGTTCGGCAAGGTGTCGCGCAGGCGTTTGTAGATGCCGGGGAAGAGGGCGTTGGCTTCGGCGTCCGGATTCAGCTCGAGCACGCGCGTGGTGACCCAAGCCTTGATTTTCTTCGCCTCGGGGGTTGCAGGTGTTTTGAAATAACGGGCGTCGAGGTAGGGCGAGCTTTGCGCCGGCACGGGGCGGCGAGGCAGCAAGGTGATGCCCTCGCCGAACATCTCGCGGTCGACCTTCAGGCTGGTGCCGATCATCCAGATGAACGGGATGGTGAAAATCGCCGCCCCGCCGATGAGCAGGCCGTAGATGAAGAGCGCGCGCGCCATGGACTTTGCCTTCAATGCGTTCATCCCTCGTCCTCGTAATGCACCCATCGGCGCGAGAAAGCCATCTGGATGGCGGTGAGCAGCAGCACCACCACGAACAGGAACCAGGCCATGGCGGCGGCGTAGCCCATGTTGAGGTAGCGGAAGGCGTTATTGAAAAGGTAGTAGGCGTAGAAGAGGGTCGAGTTGACCGGGCCGCCCGCGGTCATGATGAAGGCCTGGGTGAAAATCTGGAAGGTGCCGATGAGGCCCATGATGAGATTGAAGAAAATGTAGGGGGTGAGCATGGGGATGGTGATGAACTTGAATTGCTGCCAGGTGGTGGCGCCGTCGATGGAGGCGGCTTCGTAGTATGAATCGCTGATGCCTTTCAGCCCGCCAATCCAGATGATCATGCCG
>JBMTVS010000143.1:0-6044 GCA_049451655.1 Kiritimatiellia bacterium
AGAAACGATGGCGGTGACCGACCGCTTGACCGAGGAGCGCGCCCTGCAAATCAAGGTCAATGGACGCCCTTTTTCCATGACCATGCAAACCCCCGGCGCGGAACGCTACCTGGTGCGTGGACTTCTGCATGCAGAAGGCGTCGGGAGTGGGGGTTTTCTGCTTTACGCGCAATCCGAACAGGCGACTGCCACGGTGGTCGAGGTGGAGGTTGAGTGCCCGGATGTTCCCGGCGGCGTGCGACGTCTCGCAGCGACTTCGTCGTGCGGGATCTGTGGCAAAGAGTCCATCGAGGATGTGTTTCGCGAGATCATGCCCGTGCAGAAGCATGTCCGCACGAATGCACGACGTTTACGGATCATTCACGAGGCGATGTTGGAGCAACAGTCGACCTTTGCCGGCACCGGGGGAAGTCATGCAGCAGCCATCGCGACGGCGGATGGCGAATTACTTTGCGTGTATGAAGACATCGGTCGCCACAATGCCGTGGACAAGGTGATTGGCTTTATCCTGGAGAATGATCTAACTGCCCAGGCGGATGTCCTGGCGGTGAGTGGTCGCGTTTCCTTTGAAATCGTGCAGAAATGCGCCCGCGCCGGGATCCCGGTGCTGGCGGCGGTTTCTGCAGCGTCCTCCCTTGCCGTGGAATCGGCTGATCAGTGGGGTATCACCCTGGCTGGATTTTGCCGCGAAGACCGTGCTACTTTTTACAGTGGTCACAATCGTGTCGAGCAAACGAAAAATCTGAGTAATCATGGCAGAAGCTAAAGAAAAAGCCGGTGGATGGGGGGCGCTAGCATCATCCCTCCATTTTCTGCGGCGGGAAAGTTTCTTCAAGGGCAACAAGACGCTCTTGCGCATGAATCAACCTCGCGGCTTTGATTGTCCCGGTTGCGCCTGGCCCGACCCTGCTCATGCAACGGTTACCGAGTTCTGCGAAAATGGCGTCAAGGCGCTGACCTACGAAACCACGAAGAAGCGCGCCAACCCGGAACTTTTCGCCCGTCACCCGGTTACGGAGATGCAAGCATGGGACGATTTCACCCTCGAAAATACCGGGCGTCTCACCCATCCCATGACCTACAACCCGGAGACGGATCACTATGAACCTGTTTCATGGGATGAGGCTTTCACGCTCATCGCCACGCATCTGCGCTCGCTGGCTTCTCCGGATGAGGCGGTGTTCTACACCTCGGGACGTACCAGTAATGAGGCCGCATTCTTGTACCAACTTCTCGGACGCGTCTACGGTACGAACAACTTCCCCGATTGCTCTAATATGTGTCATGAATCCAGCGGCGTCGGGATGCGCGAGTCGTTGGCCACAGGCAAGGGTACGGTCAGTCTGGAGGATTTTGAGAAAGCTGACGCGATCTTTATCCTTGGCCAGAACCCCGGCACCAATCATCCGCGGATGCTGACCGAATTAGAGAAGGCCTCCAAGCGGGGCGCGCGCATTGTAAGCTTTAATCCTTTGCGGGAAGCAGGATTGATGAATTTTACGCATCCGCAACATGCCGCCGACATGCTTCTGGGGCGCAGCACGCCCATTAGCAGCCACTATTATCAACTGCTTGTCGGAGGTGACATGGCTGCGGTCAGGGCCATGGCCAAGCATCTTTTTGAAAAAGCGGAAACCGATCCGCGCGTTCTCGACCATGATTTTATCCAACGGCATACGCACGGGTTTGAAGATTACCGCCGCCTGGTTCTCGAAACGCCATGGGATGTCTTGCTTGAGCAGTGCGGACTCACCCGCTAACAAATAGAGGAGGCGGCAGACGTCTACCTGGGTGCAGATTCGGTTTTGCTGGGCGATGGGGTTGACCCAACATCGTCACGGGGTGGCCAACGTGCAGGAGATCGTCAATCTTTTGCTGCTGCGCGGTAATGTTGGTCGTCCCGGGGCGGGACCTTGTCCGGTGCGCGGACATAGCAATGTGCAGGGCGACCGGACCGTGGGTATCACCAGTCAGCCAACCGGGGATTTTCTCCTCCGGCTGGAAAAGGTGTTTGGCTTTTCCGCGCCGCGCCGAGCTGGATTTGACACGGTTCAAGCGATCAAGGCCATGGCCGACGGCCGCGCGAAATTTTTCCTGGGTATGGGTGGCAACTTTGCGTCGGCCACGCCCGATTCCGGATTGACGTGGGAGGCCCTTCGCCGGTGCGACATGACGGTGCATGTCTCGACGCACCTGAATCGCAGTCATGTCGTGCATGGCAAGAGCGCGATCATTCTTCCCTGTCTTGGACGTACCGAGGCCGATGATCAGGCGGGGGGGCGTCAGTCGGTAACGGTTGAGGACTCTATGAGCATGGTGCATGCCTCGACCGGTAGTAACCGGCCGGCATCGGCGCAACTCAAGTCGGAGCCCGCGATAGTGGCTGGCATCGGCAAGAAGCTACTCCCTGACGGTCCGGTGGACTGGGATGCGCTGGTTGCCGACTATGACCGGATTCGGGATCATATTGAAACGGTTGTTCCCGGGTTCGAGGGTTACAATGAGAAAATAAGGCAACCCGGGGGCTTCCGGTTGCGCAATCCCGCCGCCCACCGTGAGTGGAAGACGTCAACCGGGCGCGCTAATTTCATAATGAATGAATTGCCTGACCTGTCCCTGGAGCCGGGACGGCTTCGGTTGATGACCGTGCGCTCGCACAACCAATTCAATACCACGATCTATGATAGTGGCGACCGCTATCGCGGTATCACCGGGGAGCGGCGCGTCATATTTCTCAACCCGGAGGATATGCGTGAACACGGATTGACGGAAAAATCTCTGGTCACTATCCGCAGTCACGCAGCCGATGGCCGTGATCGGCATGCCCCGGGATTTCGAGCCGTTTCATATGAGATACCAAGAGGTTGTGCCGCGGCCTACTATCCGGAAACAAACGTATTGGTGGGTATAGACGAACATGCTTCCAAAAGCTTTACACCCATGTCCAAGTTTATCGAGGTTACGCTGGAGCCCGAGGGCTGAACGCTTTTGACTACTCCCACGGAATGTAAATGATATCACCAGGCGCGAGATCGGAGTAGATCGGGATGTCTGGATTTAGATTGATGACCTTTTCCGGTGTGGTGGCGAACTTGTCACAAATGCTCTCCAGGGAATCACCTGGTTTGATGATGTAGGGAAAAGGCAGTTCTTCGGTTGTATCAATCGGTTCAGACGGACTCCACGGCCCGTAATAGTCCTGAACGGTCATGCGCGGCTGGTCGAGGTTGTTATAGCGGCCGTGGTCGTCGGGGAAATCCTTGTAAAGCCAACCGGCGACGTCGACGGCGTAAAAATCCTCCTCGAGGGGCATGCGTGTGTAGCTGGCATACATGACGGGATTGAAGGCGGGTATGTCCCCGGTTTCGAGCGTGGTGCAAATGAGTTCGGCTAGCTCGGCCTGCTGCTTGTCTGCAGAAAAACGGTAACGGTGCAGGTGCGGCAAGGCGGCTTTTCCGAGGCTGAAAATGGCGCTGGTGGCCAGGCTGGCGTCACGCCGAAGGTCGTTATCGGCGAGGTGGGGCGCCAGAATGTTGACGAGATGACCGGCGAAGTTCTCCTCCCCTTTTTTCGCCACAATCAGCGCGGAGTAGAGCCGCTCCCTGCGGTTGGCGCTTTGCAAGTTGGTGAGAAGGCGGCTACGCACCCGGGGATAAACGTTGGATTGATCCAAATACCTGAACGCATCCCACGACCAGATGAAGTCGGCCAGTGGCGGATCATCCTCATAGCCGCGTCGCAAGAATTCCATGCTGACCTCTAGCAAGCGCTCGCTCGCTTCATACTCCGGACAAATATCGCGCAACAATTGCGCGGCCGCGTAACGGGCCTGCAAGTCAGCATCGTACAAAACAGGTTCCAGCCACGGCACCGCCTCGCAACGGGCATTCGCAATCTCCATGTATGCCGTGGTGCCATTCCACGCGATGTCATCATCGCGCAAATCGTTGATGAGTTTGAGGAAATCGATGGAGGAATCGCCATAGTTTGATTGAAAGGAGGCACCGCCGGAGCCCAGCATCATGGCATCGCTCAGGCGGTAGTCACCCGTCTGGTCCGGTTCATAGGTGAGCAAATAACTCACGCCCAGCCGGTATAGCAGTTCGTCGAGGGTCTGATTGGTGAGTGTGCCACTAAACGTCTGGGGGTATTCGCCCAAAAACCGGAGAGCCACCACCTCTCGCCGGTCAATTTCATCAAGAAGGTCATCAATAACCGCATCATCCGCCTGTAACGAGTACTGCTCCCCATTCTTTGTCAGGGTGAAATCCGCATGGACTTTGCAAATGGAAAATAAAAGGCAAATCGACAGGAAATATGTTATATTAGTTACCTGCACCATGTAAATTATAACATGGGTGCGCGGGGATTTGAAGTGCGGAATTACGCGCGCGCCCTTCATGGCTTTTTGGGCTAACCAAAGGTCATCCGTGCCTTTCCCGTGGCAATGAAGCCGGGGTGTGGTATGCTGTCACGGATTTTTGCCGGAAACCGTATGTCGAAAGAATGGATCATTATTCAGGGTGCCCGCGAGCATAACCTGAAGAACGTTAACGTTAAAATTCCCCGTAACCAGCTCACGGTCATTACCGGATTGAGCGGGTCGGGCAAGTCGTCGCTGGCCTTTGATACCCTTTACGCGGAAGGCCAGCGAAAGTATGTGGAAAGTTTGTCCGCCTATGCTCGCCAGTTTCTGGAACAGATGCAGAAGCCGGATGTGGACACCATCGAGGGACTGTCCCCCGCGATTTCGATCGAGCAGCGCAACGCGGGCGCCAATCCGCGCTCGACGGTTGCCACTACCACGGAAATTCATGATTACTTCCGTCTGCTTTTCGCCAACATCGGCAAACCTCATTGCCCCAATTGCGGTCAGCCCATCACGAAGCAAAGTGCGGAGCAGATTGTCGACCAGATCATGAGTCGCCCCGAAGGCAGCCGCCTGATGCTGTTGGCCCCCAAAATCAAGGGCCGCAAAGGCGAGCATCTGGAGGTTTTTGAGTCGCTCCGCAAACAAGGCTTCATCCGCGCTCGCGTGGACGGCGAGTTTCATGAACTGGAGAAACCGCCCAAACTCGACAAAAAACGCCAGCATACCATCGAGCTGGTGGTGGACCGCCTCGTGGTAGCGCCGTCCATCCGTTCACGCCTGAACGATTCGGTTGAGACCGCGCTGCGTCAAGGCGAGGGAGTATTGCTGGCTCTGTTCGAAGCGGAGAAGAATGTCTGGAGCGAACAACTCTTCTCGGAAAAGAGCGCCTGCATTCCCTGCGGCTTGAGCTTCGACCAGCTCACGCCGCGCCATTTTTCGTTTAACAGCCCCTACGGCGCCTGCCCGACCTGTCATGGACTCGGCACTATGATGGTGTTCGACGAGGATTTGCTGGTGCCGGATAAATCCCTGTCACTCGAAACCGGCGCGATTCATCCCTGGCGCCGAGGCGGACGCCGGCTCATTATTTACTTCAAACAACTTCTGCGCGCGGTGGCGGAGCATTACGACATCGAAGCCGACACGCCGTACGAGGAATTGCCCGAATGGTTTCGCACCATTCTCATGCAAGGCTCTGGTGAGGAAGATCTCGAACTCGGGTTCTGGCGCGGCGGATCTTATCACCGCTATCAAAAACCGTTCGAAGGCGTGATGCCCAACCTGACCCGGCGCCTTGAAGAGAGTGACAGTGAATACATGAAGGAGCGCATCCGTTCCTACATGAGCCGCGCTCCCTGCACGACGTGCGCGGGTGCCCGGCTTCGCCCCGAAATTCTCGCCTGCAAGGTGCATGAAAAGTCGATCCTTGACGTCACCCGGATGTCGGTACGAGCCGCCTTGGACCATTTCGATCAACTCAAGCTCACCAGCCTCGAGCAGAAAATCGCCGGCGAAATCATCAAGGAAATCCGCCAGCGGCTGCGCTTTCTGGCTGATGTCGGTCTCGACTACCTGACCCTTGATCGCGAAAGCGGGACGCTATCCGGTGGCGAGGCTCAGCGCATCCGTCTGGCTACGCTGGTGGGGGCAGGATTGGTGGGTGTATTGTACG
>JBMTVS010000144.1:0-6026 GCA_049451655.1 Kiritimatiellia bacterium
TCGCTCCAGCAATAGTTCGCCTTCACAACTGGCTGAAAAGAATGATGACCGCCATGTTCGTAACAAAATCGAGGGCGTTAACCGCGCGCGTGGCGAGGCCGGCGAGTCGATCCATCATCTCTTCATGGCCCACCGGAAAAATTATATCAACGCCGAAAAATACGTTTATTTTAAATCCGGATACAAGAAATGTATCCGGATGTTAAATGGACTAGAGCGTTCCCTGGAAAAAAACATTCCCGCCAGCGACCGACGCTGGCCCACTGTCCACGAAGACCGTCCCGATTACGGCGAAATCCTCCCCTACACCGGCTAACCCGAACCCGAACCCTCATGCCTAGAACCCGGCGACCTGAACCCCGAACTCTGAACACCTAACCCCGAAACCCCTTCCCAACAACCTCCTCCCCGAACCCCTAACACCCTCTTCCCCTCGACCTCTTCCCCGAACCCCGAACTCCGAACCCCGAACACCCTCCCGTCCGCGCGCGCTCCGGTTTCACCCTCCTCGAAATCCTGGTCGCGGTTACCCTTCTCGCCACCGCTTTCACCATCATCATGAGCACCTTCTCGGCTACGCTAGACGGCTGGCGCAGGAGCGGGGAGTTTCTGGACCGGATTACGCATGGTGATTTTGTCATTGATCAGATGGTGGCTTCGTTGCGTTCGACGGCGTATTTCAAGAATCGTCCGGAGAAATATGGCTTCTGGCTCGATTCCAAGGGCGGGGGCGATGCGCCGAGCGACAGCATCAGCTGGGTGACTTCGGGCACAGCTTTCATGCTGCCGGAGGACCCACTGGCCAACGGTATGTACCGCATCATGCTGAGCGTGGAGGATGAAGGATTGGCGGTACGTTCCGCGCAGCATATGAAGGATGAACTGGAGATGGATGACGTCGACCCCTGGTTCGTTTCGCCGCGGGTGAAGGGGCTTGGCTGCCGGGTCTACAATTTCGAGGAGGAGGACTGGGACGACGAGTGGGAAAACACGAATGAGATTCCAAGCCTGGTGGAAATCACGCTGTTTCTCGAGCCGGTAGAAAAAGGCGAGCCGATGGTGAAGTTGCAGCGAATCGTGGAAATTCCGCTGGCCCCGGCGGTGACCGGTGCGGTAACGGTGGCGCGCGGCACGGAGGCGGAAGCGCGGGGCGAGGACGAGACGCAACAAGGGTCGCAGCCGAATGAACAACAGGGAAGTGCGCCCTCGGGTGCGCCGAAGCTCGAGTTGCAAGGGCCATGAAAAAGTTCCAGTCATTGGAAAAAGGGACGGGGAAAAGTTCCAACGGTTGGAAGTTTTCAGGTGGGGTGATGGCGTCGGTGGGAACCCGGCGGGAAGGCCTTCCGTCTTCGCCCTCCGGGCTACGCCGGATAAGCCAGCCGTTCCCGCCCTACAATTCACGGCAGGATGGGGCGGCGCTGATTGTTTCGGTGTGGGTGATTTTATTGTTTTCGCTGCTGATCAGCTCGATGGCGTTTGACATGCAGGTGGAGGCGAATGTGGCGGGCTATCAGCGCAAACGGGTGAAGGCGCAGTACCTGGCCCGGGCCGGTATGGAGTGGGCGACGGCGGTGTTGAGCCGAAAGGTGACCGAGACCATGGACGAAGAACTCATCCTTGAGCCGGATCAGGATGAGCAGCTGGTGGTGGCATCAATTAACCTGTCGCGTGGCGTCGGGGTTTCGGGCGTGGAAAAGGAACTGGGCGCCGGGAAATTTATTGTCGATATCGTCCCGGAGGAGAGTCGACGTAACGTGAACGTGCTCACCGAAGACGACTGGAAAGAGGTGCTGGATCAGGCCGGCGTAGAGAACACGCGGTGGTCGGAATTGATTGATTGTTTTCTCGATTGGATCGATGAGGGCGATGAATACCGGCTTAACGGGGCCGAATCGGACGACGAGTACTACCGGGAAAAAGAGTATGAGGTAAAGAACGCGCCTTTGGACACGGTGGACGAACTATTGATGATTAAAGGCTTCACGCCAGCGCTTCTTTATGGCGGCGCGTCGCCCGATGATGAGGGCGTTTTTTATCAAGGCATCGCCGGCTGGCTCACCACATGGGGCGATGGCAAGGTGAATGTCAATACCGCCTCGCGCGAGGTGCTGTTGACCCTGCCGGAAATGGAAGACTTTGTCATTGATGCCATTCTTGAGCAGCGCGCAGGTCTGGATGGCGTTCCTAACACCAAGGATGACGGGTTTCGTGATGTAGAGGAGGTTATTTCAAAGACCGGTTTCGATCAGACCTATCGCGATTTTATAACAGTTACTGAACGAAAATACCTGCGTATCGTCTCAATAGGCGATGTCGAGGGCGTTCGCAACGGAATATGGGCCATCCTGCAAGCAGATCAGAGCGGGATCATTCCGGTTTACTGGCGGGAAGAGGCGATGCCTTAGTGGGTTTTCGGGGTTCAGGGTTCGGGTGCATCATCTTACCCGAACTCCGAACACCGACCCCCGTTAACTTTTTTGGTCTTATGTTGGACGTTGAATAATAGAGGTTGATAAGCATAATGCTGGCCTATGTCTGATGGATCTATAACGGCGCTAGTTCTTCGCGATGATGCGGCGGAGTGGACGGTTTCGCAGCTGCGCAAAAGCCGCCGCGAGATTGTACAGCAGAAGAGCGCGCGCCTCGACTGGCCAGGCGAAATTGAAGATCACCGCTCGCCGGAGGCTTCCGCTCATCTTAAGGCGAAATTACCCCCACTCATTGGCATGCTTGGATTAGCCATCCCCGCGGAGCGCGTATTGATGCGGGTGGTGGAACTGCCCTCGGTGGATCCAGATGAACTGCATGGCATGGCCGAGCTTCAAGTAGATAAATTCTCACCATTTCCACTCGATCAAGTGTCAATTGCCATCGAGATTTTGCACCAGACCGAGGATCATTCCCGCGTACTTGTCGCGGCGGTCCAGGATGACTTCATTGATCAACTTGGTCAGTTTGCGAATGGTGCCGGACTGTTTCCGGAAGCACTGGATGTCGATGTGATGGGCTGGTGGACGTTGCTCCGCGACGAACGCAAGTTGCTCGGTAGCGGGCAGGAACTTGTCCTTATCCATGACGATCATTGCGCCCAACTGGTGGTGGCCCGTGATGAGGTGCCCCTTATGATTCGTGCGCTGGACGCATCCCTGCCGCTTCACGACGCTGCTTTTGCCCGGGAAATGGCTGATGAAATCGAATACACACTGGTGACGATGGAAGCCGGATGGGGGGCGGAAGCCTTACAGCGGTTCACCATCTGTGTTAAGGGCGCCGCGCCCGGGGAAACTCTGAAGACCCTGCAAGATGAACTGGGGATCGAGGTTAAGAGCGTTGATCTGGACGCGCTACCGCCGCTAAGTGAGGGGTTGAACCGTCGTCTGGCATCACCGGAAAGCGCGAGCATGAATCTTGCCCCGGCCTCCTGGCGTGAAATGCTGGCCGCGCGCCAAATGCAGCGCAAAGCCGCGATCATAGGCGGTGTATCCCTGGCGATCTGGTTGGTCCTGATCGGAGGCTTATGGTTTTTCTCAAGCGATCAGAAGGCGAAACTCGCGAACGCCCAAGCCGACATCAATCGACTGCAAGCCGAGGTTTCCGCCGTGCGCGAGTTGCGCGGGCAGTATGAATCGCTGGAAGCTTACGCTGACCGATCCCATTCCACCCTCGAATGTTTGCGCGAAGTCGCCATGTTGTTACCGCCGGATGTGGATATCACCAGCTTCGTTTATAACAAAGCCAATGCCATCAACCTGCGCGGCGAGGCGGCTAGCGATGGACCGGTGATTGATTTTATTGCCAAGCTAGAGGCCTCCGGTCTATTCGAAAACATCACGACCGAAGGTATTTCCACCACCTCGCGCGGCGGGCGAACGCGATCACAATTCCGGCTCACCATGAGCCTGCCTGGAGTTGAGGATGAAGAGGATACAGGGGCCTCGTCATGATTCACGGCAAGCGCGATTTCACCATGGTCATGATCATGCTGGCGGTTCTGCTGTTGGGCTTCACCTATCTGCTGGGTGAACCGATGATCCGGCAATGGCGTGAGGCCAAGATTACGCTGGAAAGGCTTAATCGTGACCGCGCCATTGCGGAGCGCTTGTTAAGCGCACGAGGCACATGGGAGACGAGGTTGAGCGAGGCGCGCTCATCACTGCCCCGTTACGGCATGCAGGATAAAGTGGAGGCCGAATTGTTGCTTCAAGTACGCAGGTTGGCCGATGAAAACCGGGTAGTGACCACGCGTACTTCACCCAGCGCAGAGGAGAATATCGGCGACCTGTACGAACAGGCCATCGAAGTATCCTGGGAGGCTGAACTGGAGCCGCTGGTGCGTTTTCTTTATGCAGTTCAAGTCGCGGGGGCAACATTGGATATTCGCCAGATGACCATGACGCCCGCGCAAGGTGATAAGCTTAAGGGCAACATGAAAATATTTTTTGCATATCAGCGCCTGGATCTGACCAGTGAAGAGCGCGTGGGGGCTGGCGAAAGCTAGTTGATTAAAGGAAGTCGCAGATGATCAGGAAACGAGCGCGAATGATGAAAACATATCAATTTACATTTGGTATCGACCGGTTTGCATGTTGGCGAAAGCCGATGGCCGTGATGATGTCGCTGGGTCTTTTGACCGGTCCGGCTTTTGCCCAGATTCCTCCCCTTCCGGTTCCGCCCGCCGTGCGGAGCGCCCAGGCTGCGCCTACGCCGGTTGATGTTCCGGCTCCCGCGCCTCAGGCTCCCGCGCCAACCTCGGCCACGCGCAGCGCGGGTGATCCGACCAAACTGATGCAACTCAACTTCAAGGATTCGCCGATCGACATCGTACTTGAAACCGTGGCTCAACTCGAAGGACGCACCATCATCAGGTCGCCACAAGTCAACGCCACCATCAACCTCAAGAGCAACACCCGTCTAACCCAGCCGGAAGCGCTGGAAGCCATCGAGGCGATCCTTTCCATGAATAACATCACGCTGGTGCCGATGGGTGACAAGTTCCTGCGCGCGGTGCCCACCGCGCAAGCCCGCCAGGAAGGTATGTTGATCAATCTCGGATTGCCGGAAAGCGGCTTCCGGGAAACGGACCGTTTGATTTCCCAGGTATTCACGCTCAAGTATATCGAACTGGCCGAAATACAGCCGATTGTGCAAAGCCTGCTGCACGGATATGGCAAAATTCAGCCACTCGAACGGGCGAACAGTTTGATGGTCACCGACACCGAGGCCAACCTGGCGCGCATAACCGAGTTGCTGGATTTCCTCGATCAGCCGGTGGAAGCGCAAATCGAAACGCGCATCTATGAGGTGCGTTACGCCAAGGCCTCGGAAATTTCCTCAAAGCTCAACGAGCTGATCGCCGACTCGCAGGCCCAGGAGGAAAAACCTCAGATCAATGTCGCGCCGGTACCGACCCAGCCGGCGATTCCCACTCCGCCGGGCGTGATCCGCGCGCGACAGGCACAAACGCAGCCGGGGGGTGGCGGCGAGATCGAGGCGGCCATGCAGATGGCGGAACGTGGCATCGTGCGCGGCAAGGTGCGGATTATTGCCGATGATCGCACCAACATTCTTTTCGTCATTTCACGCACCGAGAACTTTGTGTTCTTCGATCGCATCGTGGATGTGCTGGACCGGCAGATCGAACCGGCGATCACCGTGCGGGTGGTGGCGCTGGAATATGCCAAGGCCGAGGAGATATCGAGCATCCTCAACGAATTTATTGGCGCGGCCGCCGCGGATGCTGATGGCGGAAGCGGTTCAGCGGGCGCCGGAGCTTCGGATAGCGATGACGGCGCGACGGACAGCCGGAGCCAGGCCTTGCGTGACTTCATTCGCGGGCGTCAACAAGAGCGCCAGGCGGCGGCCACGGCGTCCGATGACGCCGAGGGGGCCATCGGACGGCTGTCCGCCGACACCAAAATTCTCGCCGACAAGCGCACCAATTCGCTTTTGCTCATGGGCAAACTTTCCGACCTCGCGGTGCTTGAGGACTTGATCGACCACCTTGATATCATGCTTGCGCAGGTGGT
>JBMTVS010000145.1:0-6018 GCA_049451655.1 Kiritimatiellia bacterium
CGTCAGAATAAGCTGAAAACTCTGGAGGTGGATTTCTGTAATCCGGCACTTGATTCAGCAGCTCTTCATAGCGGGGATTACGAGCGCCACTCATGCGTGAACCCTTTCCAGAATGCCGGCAATTTTTTTGGTGTGACGCACGATGCGATCCATTTCACAGATATATTCGGTCAAGAAGAACCCTGCGATGGCCGACGTTTCGCCTGAAGCAATCCTGGCGACGACTTCCTTCTGTAAACTTTCTGACTCGGGCAGGTAGTTCTGGCGTAGCACCCGGAGGCGGGCGGCCAAATCGGGGCGGTTATCCGCTGAAGATAACCAGACCGATTCCAGTGTCTCCAATGCAGGTTCAACCGCTGCATAGAGTCGATCACCCGTGAGCCGTGTGTAATCCCGTTCGCGGTCAGCTAATGATGAATCTACTTCGAGGCTGAGATCGGCGAGGTTGTCATTGTGATCGCTAATGCGTTCGAGGTAGGTGAGGTGGAGATTCGTCCATTGAAGGCGGGCAATGTCGGTTTTATCCGTGGCATGGGTCGCAACTTCGATGAGGTATCGGCGCATGATGTCGCGTATGAGGTCAACGGAGTTTTCAGTCTGTTTGACCAGCTGATGCAAACGATGGTCAGGGGCCGCCATAAGTTTGCGGTTAAATGCGAAGCCGCGGCGAATGATGCGGGTGATGCGGGCGAGTTCGCGATCGGCAGCATCCAGGGCAAGCGAGGGTCGATTTATCAGAGCGGGGTCGAGATATGAGGTTTCCTGCTCACCATTCTTAAAGCGCAAGGTTTGCCTGAGGAGTTTCACCATGAATGGCGTGGCGGGTACGATCACGAGGCCGGTGGTCAACATGATGAGCGAATGGAGGTTAACGACCTGACGGGTTGATGATCCGCCGACAGACTCGACGATGTCGACCATCCAGGGCATCAAGGCAAAGGCGAGCGCGCTACCGGTAAGATTGAAGTAAAGGTGAGCCATCGCGCCACGACGCGCTTCCGGGCTGGTACCGACGGAACTCAATAGCGCGGTGATACAGGTGCCAACGTGGGCGCCGACGAGAAGGGGTAGCGCTTGCTGCACATCAACGATGACGCCCGATTTGGCTAGCGAGAAAATGATGCCAATGGTGGCGCTACTGCTTTGCACAACGAGCGTGAAGAGCAAGGAACCTGCCGCGGCTAGAAGCATCGGTCCTGCGCCAGCTCCATTGCCGGGACCAAGCAAGCCGGCCAGCGACGAGCGAAACGGGTAGAGCGCCTGGCCCATGAGTTGAAGCCCGAGCAGGAGCAGGGACAGGGCAAGCAGGGCCTGGCCGGTTTGCCGGCGACGGTGGCTTCCGGGGATTACGCGAAGGGGAAGCCCCAAGAGAGCAAGTGCGGCCCACATCCAGGCTTGATCGAGGGCGATGAATTGCATGGCCAGGGTGGTGCCGAAGTTTGCGCCGGCAATCAGCGGGATCGCGCCAGCGAGGGACAGCACGCCAGCATTGATGAAACCGACGGCCATAACCGTGGTGGCGCTACTTTGCATGGTCGCGCCCATGCCGACGCCGAGGATATAGCCGCGTAGTTTCCGGGTGGAGATGGTGGCCATGATCTTTCGGAACCATGGTCCGGAGGCCTGTTGGAGTCCCTCGGAAAGCGTGAGCATCCCGAACATGAAGAGCGCGAAACCGCCCAGCCCGGTCAGGGCAATGAAGAGCTCCGTGGGCATTTTTCAGCCGGCGGGAAATTTCAGGTCATAGCCTAGCATGGTGTCGCCGTCGAAGAGGAAGCGTCCGGTAAACCGGCGACCAGCGAGCATGTGAGGCAACCAGTATTCGTCATCGGCCCACATTTCAGGATAGGGAATCTGGTCGAGCGGGGTCCAGAGCGGTTCGGCCTCATCGGTCTCGGTCGGCGTGCCCTCGAAATCGAAGGCCTTGAAAATGTATCCATGCAAGGCGTAGCCGTCAGCGAACTGGAACATCAGCTCGCCTGCGGGATGAACCTCCAGCGGGGTAACGTGCAGTTCCTCCTGGGCCTCACGCACCGCGCACTCTTCCGGTGACTCGCCGGGATCAATGCGGCCGCCAGGCCCGTTGATTTTGCCGGCGCCAAGCCCGCGCTTCTTGCGAATGAGTAGGATGTTGCCATCCTTCACGATAAAGATGAGCGTGGCGGACTCCCGGGGGACCCAGTTTTTCCAGTCGACATCCTCAAAAGACCGGTAGGCGGGCGTGGCTGATTTCATTGCGCTCAATGTGGCCAGACCTTGACGCAGTGTCAAGGACACCGTAGCTTGCCGGCATGAACCTTTTCTTCTTTGTTTTGGGCATCCTTGCCTTGTGCATGCTCGGCATGGCGGTTGGCATTATCATACGCAATAAGGGGTTTACCACCTGTGGCAGAGCCGCAGCGGCTGAGATGGAAGGTGGAAGCGGTCGTTGTGCAGTTTGCGGCGTAAGTGCGGGCGGGGAATGCTCGAAGGGCAAGAAGAACTAGTTCCGTATGGCGCATCGTAAGGGTGTCACAGCCAGGCACACATTAACCAGACCTCCGACTACCCTTGTCTCGCTCGCTTTCCACTTGCCTAATTCGAGGCTTTTTTCGCATTATCGAACTTTAGCGCCAATGTAGCTCAGTTGGTAGAGCAGCTCATTCGTAATGAGCAGGTCGTCGGTTCGAATCCGTCCATTGGCTCCATTTTTTTGTCAGGAGAACTGCATGAACATACAAGTCGAGGCCGTGGGGCCCGCGCGCAAGCAAGTCAACATTCAAGTGCCCGCAGATGAAGTCAGCGAGGCATTCAACAACGCGACCAGCATGTACCAGAAGCATGCTCGCATTCCCGGTTTTCGTCCCGGCAAGGCGCCCGTGAACCTGGTTCGCAACCGCTTCAGCAAGGACATCAATAAAGAAGTGAAAGACTTCCTGCTGCCTCGCGCTTACCAGGGTGCCATCAAGCAGGAGAAGCTCGATGTTGTACAAATCGTCGATGTAACCGACAGCGCTCCGGTTCCGGGTGAACCCTTCACCATTAGTGTTACCGTTGATGTGAAACCAGACTTCGAACTGCCCGACTACAAGTCCATCCGCATTGAACCTCAACCGGCCGAAGTGACCGAGGAGAGCATCGATGAAGTGGTAAAGAACATGCAGGACCGCATGGCTACCTTCGAAGAGCAGGCCGGTCGCAAGGCGGAAAAAGGTGACCGGGTCATGATCAGCTACGAAGCTACTGTCGACGGCGCACCGATGGCGGATTTAGATGACAACTTGCGACTTCTAGCCAAGGCAGATGAAATCGGTGTCGTGCTTGATCCCAACTATGCATTTATACCCGAATTTGTCGAAGCGCTTCCGGGAACAGTGGTTGACGACCAGAAAGACATCGAGGTCAAGTTTGCTGATGAATTCATAGAGAAATCACTGGCCGGCAAGACCGCCATGTATTCGGTCAAAGTGTTGAAGGTCGAGGCGAAAAAGCTTCCGGATCTGGATGAAGCGTTTTTCAAGTCGGTTGGGGCCGAATCGCTTGAGGGATTTCGCACACGTATTCGGGATGACCTTGCGCGCATGAAAGTCAGCGATGAACGTCGCCGCGTGGAGGGCGAAGTCGCCAAAAAACTGCAGGAGATGGTAGACATGAACCTGCCGCAGTCGGAATTGCAGCGGCATACCTCCAACGAGGTTTTCGATCTGGTGCAGTACAACACCAGTCGCGGTCTGGCCCGGGAAACCATTGAGGGGAATCGCGAAGAGATCTTCAACACCGCTGCGAAGACGGCCGAACAACGACTGAAGCTGCGCTACATTCTGCTTAAAATAGCTGAAGCAGAAAAACTAAGTGTATCCGGTTCCGACGTTGAGGATCACATTCGCTACCTGGCCCAGCGCTCCCGCAAAGACTTGGCCAAATTCAAGGCCGAACTGAAAAAGAACGATGTTATGGATGATGTGCGTGAGGATGTAATGGTTAGCAAGGCCATGGATTTTCTCATGGCGTTACAGCAACCTGAAGCCGCCGGAGCGTCCACCTGATGAACGGAGAACACGACATGTACAATCAAGTTTTAGTGCCCATGGTGATCGAGCAGACCGGTCGCGGTGAGCGTGCGTTTGACATCTACTCGCGCCTGTTAAAGGAACGCATCATTTTTATCGGAACGCCGATCAATGACGATATCAGCAATCTGGTTATTGCCCAGATGCTATTCCTGCAAAGCGAGGATGCCGACAAAGACATCAATCTCTACATCTACTCGCCGGGTGGATCGGTAACCGCTGGCCTGGCGATCTACGACACCATGCAGTTTGTGAAGTGTCCGGTGAATACCTATTGCGTGGGTCAGGCGGCGAGCATGGGCGCGGTATTGTTGGCCGCAGGTTCTGCCGGCAAGCGTTTCGCTCTCCCGAATGCCCGCATCATGATTCACCAGCCTTGGGGCGGGGCGCAGGGTCAAGCCACGGACATCAGTATCCAGGCCAAGGAGATTCTCCGGCTGCGCGATCGCTTGAATGAAATTCTTGCTCACCACACGGGCAAATCCGTCAAGGATATTGCCAAAGACACCGACCGCGATTTCTTCATGTCCAGCGAGGAAGCTAAGTCGTATGGCCTGGTCGATAACGTCCTGGCCCGCGCTACGCCGGAAAAGCCGGATAAGAAGGAAGGTTAATCCGACATGGCCAAAGGCGATAAGCAGCCGCCCGTTTGCTCTTTTTGCGGCAAGAAACAACACGAGGTCGCACGGCTAATAGCTGGTCCGGGCGTTCACATTTGCGATGAATGCGTGGGCTTGTGCGATACCTTGTTGGTCGATCAGGGCATCAAAAAGGCCAAGGGCGGCAAAAAAGGCGCATCGCCTCGCGGATTCAAGATTCCCAAGCCGCACGAAATCAAGGAGGCGCTGGACGAGTACGTCATTGGTCAGGAATACAGCAAGAAGGTGCTGTCGGTTGGTGTCTACAATCACTACAAGCGCATCCAGCATCGTCAGCAGTTCCCGAACGAACTCAAGATCGAGAAAAGCAATGTGATGCTCATCGGCCCGACGGGTTGCGGGAAAACCTTGTTGGCTAAAACGCTCGCGCAAATTCTCGATGTGCCCTTCAGCATGTCGGACGCTACCACCTTGACCGAGGCGGGATACGTCGGTGAGGACGTGGAAAATATTCTGCTCCGGTTAGTGCAGGCGGCGGAATATAATGTCGAGCGCGCCGAGATGGGTATTATTTACATCGACGAGATCGACAAGATCACCCGCAAGAGCGACAGCGCCTCCATCACCCGCGACGTGTCGGGCGAGGGCGTGCAGCAGGCATTACTTAAAATCCTCGAGGGCACACAGGCCAGCGTGCCGCCGCAGGGTGGACGTAAGCACCCGCAGCAGGAATACATCAAGCTCAACACCGACAACATTCTCTTTATTTGTGGCGGCGCCTTTATCGGGCTCGATCAGATTATTCAGCGACGTCTAGGCGCAGGCGCGATCGGATTCCGAACCAAGGGCATGCAGAAGGCCGATTTAAGCGAAGGCCAAGGGGTTCGCTTCCGGGTCGAACCGGAGGATCTGGTGCATTTCGGATTGATCCCGGAGTTTATCGGGCGGTTACCGGTGGCGGCCATGCTGGAACCATTGAGTGAG
This sequence comes from Kiritimatiellia bacterium, assembly GCA_049451655.1. Classification (GTDB taxonomy): domain Bacteria; phylum Verrucomicrobiota; class Kiritimatiellia; order CAIVKH01; family CAIVKH01; genus CALMUP01. Next base: position 5,633 of record JBMTVS010000145.1, read on the forward strand.
GATGACCTGGTCCACATCCTGACCGAGCCGAAGAATGCGATGACCAAGCAATATCAGCGCTTGCTTGAGATGGAAGGCGTCGAGCTGACCTTCGAGGAAGAGGCGCTCCGCGAGATGGCACGCATCGCCAAGTTGAAGGGAACAGGAGCACGCGGTCTACGCGCGATACTCGAGCACATCATGCTTGATATCATGTATGAGGTTCCGCTTCATCCAGCCCATCAGAAGATTGAAATCACCTCGGACATGGTGGCTGGTCAACGCATCATCATGGGTGTCGAACCGGAAGCGTTGAAGATCGCATCGTGATTGTCGTAGGGCGGGAACGGCCCTGACGATTTTGAATTTTTGATGCGTTGTGGTGCGTGAATGGCTGAGTCTTCGAT
>JBMTVS010000146.1:0-5668 GCA_049451655.1 Kiritimatiellia bacterium
AGAGCTTGCCAGACCTCTTCGCTTGGCGACGGGTCGAGCCGGTGCCTTAGCCGGCTAATCTGCTCCAAAATCACCCCCTGAATCACTCTTCCGTCGGCAGAGCCCGCCGGGATCTGCCCACTGTAAGGAAATTATGCACTCCCGGGCGGGTTGGCATAAGTAAAATTCCCGTCGGTAACCCCCGGCTCGCATGAAATTCCGGCCAGACACTTTTCTCGTCTCCAAAAATCCGCTTTGCCGAACCGTCTCGGACGCTAATTCTATGTCCCCGCTCCGGGCGCGCGCGGGGAGACATAGAGAATATTCTTTGGCGGCAGAGTTTGTATGTCCCCGCACTGCGTTCCGAGCAGGGACATAGAGGTTGTGGGCGTGTGGGCATTAGTTCTATGTCCCCGCGAGGATTGACAGGGGGGGAGTGATGGGAATAATCGCGATGAATGACAAGTGATACCGTTATTGAAATTCGCGCGCCGGGGGTGGATACCGCGGCTATCATGGAGGACATCCGTGCCGCCGTAGCCCGCAAGGCGGAGGATGGGGTTTACGATGATACTCGCATCGCCAAAGCGGAGCGGACCAACCTGATTAATCTGCGCGATGACGCGAATTTCCTGTCGTTTTATCTGGCCGCCTTGCGCGAGGGGGCGGTGGTCGATATCAATGATTTTGATATCCGTGAGCGGCGGGCCCGTTTTTCAGGGCTGTTGATTCGCCTCAAGAAAACAATCTGGAGTCTGCTCAAGTTCTACACCTTCCGCCTCTGGTCGCAGCAGAACTCGGTGAATGGCTTGCTGGTGACCGGACTGGAAAGCCTTCACGAACAACAGCAGAAAAAAATCGCGGAACTGGAAGCGCGCATCGCATCTCTCGAAAAGAAGCTGGAAGAGCGCTGAGCATCTATGTCCCGCGCGCAACGTATCGCTTTTGTTTGCCCGCGCTTTTCCGAGCAGGGAACCATTGGTGGCGCGGAAACCCTCCTCAAAGCGCTTGCTGAACGAGCCGCTGCCGACGGACGCGAAGTCGACTTTCTGACCACCTGCGCGACTGATCATTTCACCTGGACCAATACCATACCGCCCGGCACACACACGTTCGGCAAACTCCGTGTCACCTTCTTCCCCGTGAACGAAGACCGCGATGCCGGAAAGTTTCTGGAGATTCAACAGCGGATTTCCCACCACCAACCCGTCACGCGCGCCGACGAGGAGACCTGGATCAATCACAGCGTCAATAGTCGCCACCTCATCGAACATCTTGAGCGTCATCGCGCCGACTATGATTGTATCGTGACCGGGCCATACCTGTTCGGCATCACTTGGTTCGCCAGCCAGGTCGCACCAAAAAAAACACTCCTCGTGCCCTGCCTGCACGACGAATCGTTCGCCTACCTGTCCATCATGCGCGACATGTTTCACCACGTTGGCGGTTTCATCTTTAATACCGCGCCAGAACGCGCCCTCGCGGAGCGGCTCTACGATACCGGAGAACAAGGTGCGGTGGTCGGTCTCGGCCTCGATGATTTCACCGTCGACCCGCAAGCATTTGCCCGCCGCCATAATATCACGCAACCCTACGTTCTTTATTCCGGACGCCGCGAGCCGCTGAAGGGAACGCCCCTCCTCACAGAATACCTGCATGTCTTTCGTCAGCGAACCGGTCGCGACATCCGCCTCGTCTTCACCGGCAGCGGCCCCATCGAGGCTCCCGCGGAGATGAATGAGGCCATCCTTGATGTTGGCTTTGTCAGCGAACAGGAAAAACATGAAGCGATGGCCGGCGCGGTCTGCTTTATTCATCCGTCGGTGAATGAAAGCCTCGGCATCGTGCTACTTGAGTCATGGCTGGCCGGCGTGCCCGCCATCGTGCATGCCAAGGGCGAGGTGCTCCGCGACCAGTGCCTTCGCTCCGGCGGCGGATTGTGGTTCAAGGTCTATCCCGAGTTCGAGGAGTGCCTGCTCCGCCTGCTCGACGATGTCGACCTGCGTCAACGCCTCGGCGCATCCGGCCGCTCCTTCGTCCGCGAGGTTTACAGTTGGCCCGCCGTGGAGCAACGTCTCTTCGCCGCCCTCGACGGCATTGTCGCATCATGAAGCCAGCCATTCATCAATTCGTCGCCGGCTACTCGAATGGCGACGCCATCAGCAACGAAGCCCGGGTCTGGCGCACGGTGTTTCGCGGTTGGGGACACAGCTCGGAAATCTACTGCGAGCGCAAGCGCATCCTGCCCGAGCTGCGCAAGGATACCCGCGACATAACCGAAGCGGCATCCACCATCGGCGTCGAAGATATCGTCATTCTGCACCTTTCTATCGGCTCGGTGGTTAATCATAGCTTCAAGCAACTCACCTGTCGCAAGGCCATCATCTACCACAACATCACTCCGCCGGACTTTTTCCGCGGATATCAGGAACAGACCGCTCACCTTTTGCGCAAGGGTCGCGAGGAAATGGCCGCCCTCGCCGGGGTGGCGCCGGTCAACCTAGCTGACAGCCAGTTCAACGCCGATGAACTCGCCGCTGCCGGCTACCACGATCCGAAGGTCCTGCCGCTCCTGCTCGACCGCACCAACTGGAAAGGACCGGTCGACCGCCGCGTGTTGCGCGAATTCGACGACGGCTTTATCAACATCCTTTTTGTCGGCCGCTGCGTGCCTAACAAGCGCATCGAGGATTTAATATTCACCCTATACTTCATGCAGAAGTATGTTCACCGATCGACTCGGCTCATTCACGTCGGCTCCGCCGCCGGCATCGAGCGCTATCAGGCCTTGCTTAAGACGAAAGCTCGCGAGCTCGGCGTTGAGCATTTGGTGATGCCGGGTGCGGTGCGTGGCGATGAATTGCGCGCATTCTACCAGGCCGCGGATGTGTTTCTCTGTCTGAGCGAACACGAGGGATTTTGCATCCCGTTGCTTGAGGCGATGGGACATGAGGTGCCGGTGATCGCCTACGATGCCGGGGCGGTCGCGGAAACCCTCGGCGGGGCGGGTGTACTGGTGAAGCAAAAGCATTTCGACCTGTTGGCCGAGACCATTCACCGCGTTGCCAACGATGCACCCCTTCGTTCCGCTATCGTGCAGGGACAAAATGAGCGTCTGCTTCGCTACGAGCGGCAGGATATTCCCGCGATGATGCAACAGGCGCTGGCCGCATGGTTGACATGACCGCCCGACCGCACCAAGCTTAACCTCATGCAACTTTCCTGGTGGGTGCTAATCTTGTGCGGTCTCGGCATTGGTACCGCCGCCTCATTTACCGGTCTGGGCGGCGGCTTTCTCATCGTTCCGCTACTGTTGTGGGCCGGTTTCGCTGGCTCGCAAGCGGTGGGGACATCTGCCGCGGCCATTCTGGTGGTCATCGCCTCGGCGGTGGTCGCACATCACCGGCTCGGTAACATCGACTACCGCACCGGACTCCTTCTCGGGCTCGGCGGCATCATCGGCGCCCAGTTTGGCGCCCACATAGTGAGCCAAATTCCAACCGAATGGTTTCGCCGTATTTTCGCAGGCGTATTGGCCGCCCTCGCTATCTATCTGGTGGCGCAGCGATGAGCTTTTCTGACCATGCGGTTGAGGAAATCAAGTTTCCTCTCAAGGTTCATTTCAAGGTCATTGCTGTGGAGTCGCCGAATTTACGCGCCCACCTGGAAATCGCGCTATGCGACCTGCGCATTTATGATGACTTAGAACCCGGCCGTTCTTCCGCCGCCGGTAAATATATCACGTACAATCTGTCCATGATGGTTCATAGCCGCGAACAGATGACATCAATCGACCAACGCTTGCGCGAGGTCGAAGGTGTTAAGATGGTGCTCTAGACGGACTTCGCCAGCGCGTCTTAGTCGAGCGAGCGCATGAAGTCGATATCCACCGGGTCAGATGCGTATTGATCCATCAGACGGAACCGGAAATATACATCCATCACCGGCGCAGCTGCGAGTCCGTCGTAGAGAGCGACTGGAACATCAAAGTAGGTCAGTGTGCGCCCGTTAAGCGAAGTCAAGGACAAGGTGCTGTTCGCCTTGTTGTAATATAGTTTGTTAAAATAACGAGACGCTCCATCTGGGACCGTCATGCTCAATTCGTCGGGATTGGGAATAGCAGCTTCTGCATTCTCTTGCGTTTCGGTGCCAAAATCTTCTTCCGTGGCTTCGCTTTGCACCGCTTCGCTGTCTGGGCTGGCAGCACTGGCGGCCTCAGGCGTCGCGGGCGCCGCAGGACGACTCACCAGTTGCTTGCGCAGACGCTCTATTTCCTGGTTGGCTTCCGTGTTTGCCTTCTCGAGTCCAGCGACTTGCCCGTTTAGCTCGCCAACTGATGCCTCTAATGTGGCTACTTGAGCGTTCAAACTGTTGATTTGTTCATTGAGTCGCGCTGACTCCTCGCTGTGTTGCTGTGCTGCAGCCTCCGCTTCACTGCGGCTCTCTTGAAGGTCCCGGCGCGCATTTTCAAGTTGTCCGCGCAACGAGGTGGTTTGCACGGATGCCGCTTCAAGCGCTGTATTCGCTTCATTCAATTCGCCCCGTTGACGGGTGATTTCCGACCGGGCATTGACCAAATCGGAAGCCATGGTTTCAATCTCACCGGTCAAGTTGTCGATGGCCTCGCCGATTACTGCAGGATTTATTGAATCTTCCGCAGAGAGCGCGCCGGAACCAGCGGCATTGGCAATATTCACGAGTCCTTCGCGTGATTCGGTTAACTGGGCATTCAAATCGTTGTTTTGCACCAGGAAGAAGCCGGCACCCGCGGCGAGTATCACGCAAACCACGGCAAGAATGATAACCACGGGACTTCCACTAGAGGACTTGACGCGCTTGGGCGCGGATGGGGGGCGAAGCGTTGTTGTAGCCATATAAACCGAACTCCTGCTTTGGTGATTGCATGCATTTATAGCGGCAGAGTGATGTATTTCAAGCTATTCCATGATTTTTTTGATGGCCTGACTTGACATTCAAAATGATTTGTCTACTTTACGTATGATTTATATGTAAATCAAAAGAATGGAGATGGTACATGTCCAAAGAGGTCTGGAAATCATTTGATGAAAACGCGCTGACCCACAGCGCGGCGCATTACCTAATGACCATTCATGAGTTACTGGAATCCCAGGGTTATGCGCGCGTGACCGATGTTGCGAAGCAGCTCAACATCACCCGCGGAAGCTGCTCAATTAGCCTGAAACCACTTAAGAAACGTGGGCTGATCATAGAGGACCACAATAAGTTTCTGCTCCTCTCCGATGAAGGCAAGCGGCTAGCCCTCATCGTCGAGAAAAACGACGAGCTGCTAGAGGCTTTTTTCCGCGACGTGCTGGGCGTGAACGACGACCAGGCGGAGGTCGACGCCTGCAAAATCGAGCACCTGCTCAGCATCGAAACCAGCATCAAGCTCTGCTCGTTTATCGAGCTGATGCGGAGTAATGACCCTTCCGTTAACGCGTTCAGCAAGAAACTCCGCAAGCACACCCAGTCCTGTCACAACACGGTGGAGGAATGTCCCGCCTGCAGTGAGACCTGTTTTTTTGAACAACCCGTCGTACCCCGCAAAACCCGTAAAGCCCTGGCCAGTCTATGAAAAACATCATCAAACCATCCCTCATTACCCTATCAATCCTGCTGCTTTCCACGCCCGTCCACGCCGAAACGCTCACCGTTTATTGCGGGCGCG
>JBMTVS010000147.1:0-5527 GCA_049451655.1 Kiritimatiellia bacterium
AAGCCTACCGCAAGGCCATGGCTATTCGACCCGCGGAGGCTGCACCTTATTTCAATCTTGCCTTGCTCTATCGCAAGCAGGGCGATGCTTCCGCATCCGGTGAGATTTACCGGGAGGCGCTGGCTTCCGGCGCTGCCTCGCCGGCCCTATTGAACAATCTTGGTCGCATGGAGGCCGACGCGGGTATGATGGCAAATGCCGAACGTTTGTATCGTAATGCGCTCGAGCTTGACCCCGCATACGAAACCGCCTTGCTTAATCTGGCCGCCCTGCTCAGTCGTGACGAACGGGCCCGTGAAGCCAGTGCCCTGTTAGAGCCTCTGATTCTCTCCGGCGCGGCGTCGCCCGCAATCTATTACAATGCGGGCATGGCGAGGATGAGGATGGGCGATGACCCCGGGGCGATCCGGCGATTCAGTGATGCGCTCGTCCGTGATCCGGATTATCTGGAGGCCCGTCACAATCTAGGGCTGATCTATCTGCGGCAAGGTGATATGGCGCGTGCCCGCGAAACGCTTGCTCCCACCGTGGAGGACGAGCAGGCGGCGCCGGAGACCCTTTACAACCTTGCTCTTGCCCAGCTCCGCGACGGCGATGTCGGGGATGCGGTTGAAACCCTTCAAGCCGTCTTGGAAATCAAGCCTGACTACGCCGCCGCGCATTATAATTTGGGATTGGCCTTCCTGCGCCTAAATAACTACCTCCAGGCGCGGAGCTCCTTCAATGAAGCCCTTGCGCACGAGCCGGTTTATCCTGAAGCCCTGTATAATCTTGGCATGGCGCATTTGGGCCTCGAGGACGATGCCTCGGCCTTGAAGGCCTTTCGCGCTGCCGCGGATCAACGGAATGATTATGCCGAGGCCTGGTATAACATCGGGGTTGTGTTAAGCCGGTCGGGTGATCCCGCCATGATCGATGCTTTTGCACGGGCGGTGGCATTGACCCCGGGCAAAGCCGATTATCATGCATCGGCCGGGCGGAGTTTGCAGAGGCTAAAGCGGTATGATGAGGCCGCCGACGCCTTCACACAGGCGATGAAACTCATGCCGGAGCCGGATGAAAAGCTATTGTCGCGGAGAGTGTATTGTCTCGGTAAAGCCGGGCGTACGGAAGAGGCCGAGGAAGCCTACCGGGCATTAATCGCTGCTTATCCGGATAATTCGTCCTACCGGTTCAACTATGCCGTGCACAAAGCCAGGGTTGGCGATGAGGAGGGCGCGCGAGGCATTTATGAGCAGTTGGTGAGCGATGACCCTGCCTACAGCAAGGCGTGGAACAATTTGATCTATGTCCATATCCGGGCCGGACGTCTGCGTGAAGCAAGAGCATGCCTTGATCAACTACGCAAACTAAATCCCGGATATCATAACCTGGCTTCCACGGCTAGCGATCTGGAGGCAGCAGAAAGGAAACAGCGATGAAGTCGGCTTTTTTCGCGAGCATCATGATGAGTTTATTGGCTTGGGGAGTTGCGCCTCTATACGGACAGGATTCCGTACCGGATCCGGTCGCGAAGGATGCGTGGCAGCTACCCGTTTTGAATGATCTGCTTACCGGGGAATCGTATGAAGCTATGTTCGAGGCCTGGCCCTCCATGTCGAATGTTCTGGATGTGGCTATGAACAACCTGTCGCGCACACTTCGTGAACCCCACGCGTGGGGACTTCGGCGAGGTCTGGCCTCTTTGTTGCCGGTCGTACGGGTTGGGGAGTCGGTTCGAGAAGGCAATTATGACCGCTACCTACTTGAGCGAGATCCCAATGATCGCAACCGGTTGGATGATTTTTCCCTGGACGACGGAATTCGCGAGTATGATTACGCCAGTATCTGGCTGCAGTGGGATCTGTCTGACTTGATATTTCATCAGGATGAGATGGAGGCAGCCAGTGTAGAGCGGGAGCTGGCCGAGTTTCGTGCCCGGTTTAGTCGCGATATTATCACCTCGTACCACAAGCTGAAGTATACCTGCGCCTTGCTTGAGCGGGAATTGATGTCAACCGAGATTGATCGCATCAATTTGCAAATGGAGCGTGATATACTGATGGACTATCTTGATCATGCAACGGCCGGTTATTTTAAACAAGCCGTGCAGGGGGATTGAGCTATGTTGCGGCTTGCCCATGTTTTGTTGAGTTTCTTGATCTTCATGGCGCAGCGCAGCGATGCTTTTACGCTTTCGGGTTTCATCACCAGCGACACAGGGGCACCATTAGCCGGCATTCCCGTGGATGTATTGCGCATCTCCCCGACCAGCGGCAATCTGGTGCGCCTGAGTACCGCAGGCGGGGTCAGCGGAACAGACGGTGGGTTTACTACTGCTGATCTCGCGCCGGGCGAATACTGGCTGCGCGCGAACAATACCACGAACGATAGCCTGGGGGTTGAGTTTCCCACGGGTTACGAAGGTTTATATTATTACCCGGACGGGAATCAGCCAGATCGAGATTCGACCCGTCCGGTTATCGTGGGGGCGGGCACAGGTGAAATCAGCGGCTTTGATTTCTCGCTGCGTCCGGCCTATCGCGTATCCGGCCGGGTGACGGCGCCGGCGGGAACGGATCTGGCCACGGTGGACTTTGATGTCTACGACGCAACATCCGGTCTTTTTCTTCCCCTGCTGAATACCAAGGCCGATGCCAACGGTGACTATGTGCTTTATGGATTCGCATCCGGTGTCTATCACCTGAAGTGTGATCCAGAACCTGTGTCGGGCTTGTACCCTGTATTTCAGGGAAATGAATTCATGGATGTGGATGCCCAACCGCTCCTGGTTAATGGAAGCGACCAAGTCGTCGACTTTTCGCTTTCGCCTGGATTCACGCTTTCCGGCACGGTGAGGGCGAACGGTTCGCCTCAACTTAATGTGGATATGGATCTTTATCAGGTGCGTTCGAACCGCGTTGTGTTTATCCCCGACCCGGCCGTGACGGACCCGGTAGCAGGTGTTTACACCTCCTCGCTGCTTCCTGCCGCCGTCTATGTCATACGGGCAGACCCGCTGCAGCAGTCAGGATTTCAACCCATCAGCTACTACACCACCAATCAAGCACCCGCGACGCTGTTTGAAATGGCGACGCCCGTTGAATTGACCGCGGGATCGCGTAACGGCCTCGATATCGATCTTTTTACGGGTGGAAAGTTTCAGGGATTTGTATTTTCCGGGCATGATGGAAGTGCGCTGGTCAACGCCGACATCGATGTTTACACGATTGATGGTGTGCGGACCGAAGCGGATGCCAAAACCGGTGTGAACGGTTTTTTCTCCACCGACAATTTGTTGCCCGGCGATTACATTATTCGTGCCGACCCGCCGCCCGGCACAAAATTTGTGCGTAATTACGCGAGCACCAATGATGCGACCCATTTCGAGGATGCCATGAGCCTGGCCCTCGTGGCCGGTCAGTCGTTCACGGGTTTAACCTTACGTTTACCGCTAGGCGGGGTGATTGGAGGCAAGATCACTGATCAACAGGGTAATCCACTTGGTGGTATCGATCTTGACGTTTACGAAGCGGCAAGCGGTCGCGGCATGGAAGCCAATGCGACGAGTGACACCAATGGCACGTACGCGTTGGACGCGCTGCCTCCTGGTGATTATCAGGTCAGGGCCGACCCTGAAAACGGATTGCCCTGGGTTCGCCAGTACTACAGCAACACCTTCTCCAGCGCTGATGACCTGGCGATCACTGTTATGGCTGATGCCCTTTACACAAATATTGATTTCGCGCTGGCCAGCGGTGGCTATATTTCCGGCTCTGTCATGACAACCAATAACCAGCCCCTGGCCGGTTATGACATCGATGTTTTTGACGCGGCAGGAAAATTTGTCCCGGTCGATGCCGCCACGGATGCCTCTGGAAACTATATGGTCGGCGCTCTGCCGGAGGGCGCTTATGCTGTTCGCGCTGATGGACCTGAGGGCTCGCTCTACGTTCAGCAATATGCAGGAGGTGGTTATTTTGTGGAAGATGCGAATCGCTTTGCTGTTGAGGCAAATCAAGTGCTTACCAATGTCAATATCAGGCTATCAAGCGGAGGATACCTGAGTGGTCGAGTTGAGGATACGAATGGATCTGCTGTTGCACAGGCGGATTTGGATCTTTTTGATGACCTCGGGCGCCGTATGGAGATGGGCGGTGCCAGTGATGCGGAGGGTTTTTATTCGGCCGGACCCTTGCCGCCCGGGTTTTACACGATTCGCTTTGAGCCCATTCCGGGCAGCTTTCTCGTCACCACGTATTACCCCGCCGGATTCTTGTCGGAGCAGGCAGTCGCTGTTCGTGTCGACAGTGGAGTTACTAACCTTCTCGCGCCTGTTGTGACGCAACCCGGTGGTATGATTGCCGGGGTTATCCGATCGACGAACGGGCAAGCGCTGGCACATATCGACCTGGATGCTTTTAGCCCGGACGGAACACGCCTCGAGGAAAATGCGGAATCGTCCGCAGACGGCTCATACATGATGGGCCCTTTCGCTGAAGCCAGCGTGGTGATAAGGGCTGATCCGGGATCGCAGGATCCCTATGTACGTCAATATTATGACCACGCGTCTTACCAGTCCGCGGCGACATCCGTGGTCATCGAGCCTGGCCGGGTTACCTCGAACATTAACTTTGAGTTGATTTCCGGCGCCATGATTTCCGGACGCGTTGTCTTCACCAACCAGCAGCCTCTGGCGGGATTAGATATGGATGTTTACGCGGCAGGCGGTGGATTGGCTCTGGAGCAAACCGCGCTCACCGGTGCTGACGGCACATACCAGCTCGGTCCGGTGCCGGAAGGAGCATGGGTAGTTAGGGTTCATCCTACGGCGGCTCAAGGTTACCAGACACGCTATTACCCGAATGCGGGCAATATCATTTCTGCCGAGGCTTTGATGGTGGAGCAGGGCCGGAATGTGAGCAATATCAACCTGGAAGTTGGTGTCAATCAGCCTCCGGTAGCCGCATTGGGGGCATTTGGGGGTATATCCAATGGGTATTTCAGCCTGAATTACGGGCCATCCAGCGACCCGGATGGCGATCGTCTGCTTTACCGGTGGGTACAAGTAGCTGGACCCGCCATAACGGTCACAAACGCCGACGCGACTAGTCTCGGCTTTCTGTTGCCGTCCGGCACGGATGAAAGATCAGTCGTCACCCTGCAGTACTTTGTTGAGGATTTTTCGATGACATCCGCTGCGCAAACTATCCACATATCAACGGGTAACCCTGCTTTCACGACCGTTTCGCGATCTGGATCAAATGTGCATTTGGCATGGACCGTTGGCACCTTTCCTCAACCTTACGTGCTCCAATACAGTTCCAATCATATTCATTGGCAAGGAATCAGCACCGGTAATCTGCTTGAGGCAGATACGGAACTGAATCAAGGTCCTGCGTTCTTTCGGTTAACGCCGGATTAAACGCCATGAAGCCTGCCGGGAATGTTGACTACCCATTGAGTGATGCGTTTGTTTATTCCGGATAAAGTCGGCTGACCGCGAGGGCGTCTTCGCGGAGGAGGGAGGCGGCGGCGGCGCGGATGT
>JBMTVS010000148.1:0-5525 GCA_049451655.1 Kiritimatiellia bacterium
TTCTCCTTATGCCACACATCCCCCTCGCCCGGCCGGAACCAGCGGGAGGTGGTGACTTTGGCGCGGGTGTAAAACATCACGCCTTCTCGTCCTTGCATGTGAAGCTCGCCGAAGAAAGAGTAATCCCATCCGGCGAACGGGAAATATGCCATCGGGGCCGGCACGCCGACGTTGATGCCGACCATGCCCGCCTTGATGCGGTGCTTGAACTCTCGCGCAGCCTTGCCGCTCTGGGTGTAGATGCAGGCGCCGTTGCCGAACGAGGTCTGATTGGCGACCTCGATAGCGGCGTCGAGGTCATCGAAGCTCATGACGTTCAACACCGGACCGAACACCTCCTCCTTCGCGATGTGCATCCCTTGCGTGACACCGTCGACAATGGTTGGCCCGAGATAGAAACCCTTCGGCGCCTCGGGCACTTTCACGCCGCGACCGTCGACCACGATCTTCGCCCCGTCCTTCTCGCCGCTGTCGATGAGGCCGGTCACTTTCTCCAGATGCTGCGGCGTGATGACCGCGCCGAGGGTGTTCGGCACATCGCGATCGGTCGGCCCGACCTTGATGTTGCGCACCGCCTCGACCAGCGGCTTCACCAGCGCGTCATGCGCCTTACCGATGGTCACCGCGGTCGAACCCGCCATACAACGCTGGCCCGCGCAACCAAACGCGGAATCGACCAGCCCTTCCACCGAATTACTAAAATCGGCATCCGGCAGCACGAACACATAGTTTTTCGCTCCGCCCGCCGCTTGCACCTTCTTGCCGTGCTGCGTGCCCGTCTCGTAGATGTATTTCGCCACCGGGGAGGATCCGACAAACGAAATGGCGCGGATCATCGGATGCTTAAGTAGCGCATCCACGCATTCCTTGCCGCCGTGTACGACATTCAACACTCCCGCCGGCAATCCCGCCTGTTGTAACAGCTCAATCAACCGTATGCCGGTCAGCGGCACCTTCTCGCTCGGCTTCAGAATGAATGTGTTTCCGCAAGCAATGGCCAGCGGGTACATCCACATCGGCACCAGTGCGGGAAAGTTGTAGGGGCAAATCCCCGCGACCACGCCGTGCGGTTGCCGCACGACTTCGCAATCAATGCCACGGGCAATGTTCGGCAGCACCTCGCCCTTGAGCAGTTCGGGAATGCCGCAGGCGTACTCCACCACCTCCACCCCGCGCCGCACGTCGCCACGCGCCTCGATGATGTTCTTGCCATGTTCGCGCGACACGCTCCGGGCCAACTCCTCGAAATGATCTTCGAGCAGCATCTTGTAGCGAAACAATACCCGCGCCCGCTCGATCGGTGGGGTTTCGGACCACGCAGGAAAGGCCTGCTGTGCCGCCTGTACCGCCTGGTCGACGATATCGCTGCCGCACATCGGCACATGCGAAATCACTTCACCGCTCGATGGATTGTAAACCGGGCTAGTCACCTTGGTTGACGGCACATGCCATTCGCCGCCAACAAAAACAGGACATGGATACAGGCTGGTTGTGGTCATGATATGGCTCCCGTTCTTTTTCTCGGCGGCGACTTTGTTTTGTAGTTCGCCCGTTTTTCTTTCACATGAAATCCGATTTCCTTCTTCGCCGGCGCCGGCGGCGTCATCAATTCTCGAAGCGCATCAAAAACCACCCTGAATTTTTCGTCGTATTTCTTCTCAAGTTCCGCCAGCTTCCGCGCCAGATCCTCATGCGAAGCCAGCAACTGACGCAATCGTACGAACGCCCGGATGATGGCGATATTCACCTGCACCGCCCGCTCGCTATTCAGCACACTGGACAGCATCGCCACGCCTTGCTCTGTGAAAGCCATGGGGGCGCGACGCATCCCCATTTTCACCGAATTGGAGGTGCCAAATTGGCACCTCAAGATTGCAACCTCTTCATTATCAAGCACAAACGCAAAGTCATCCGGGAACCGGCTCTTGTTTCTTTGCACCGCTCGCTTCAAGTTTTTAGTCGGCACGCCATAAAGCTCCGCCAGATCACGATCCAGCATCACCTTCTGCCCGCGCAGAAGGAGGATCTTCGATTCAATGCGCTCGGGAACGATCATGCAGGAGTCTCGCCTTCAGCTTGATCTGAAGATGTTGCCAGCATTTGTTCCCAAACGCGTCCTGTTTCGGCGACAAACTCATTAGCATTCGATATAACCTCGCCTATCTGCGCCAACCGATGCTCTACCAGTGATTTGACGTTACTATTTATTGGGCAACTCCCTCTTTCCGAACATTCAAAAGAAATGGAGAACATTGCCGGGTAGATGAATGAAAATCACCAGACTCGATACATACCACCGAAATAATGCGACCCAAATGTAACTCGTAATCGAAGCAGAGGTCGCAAATCTTTTTCCTGATTTCCCAATTTGCTTCGGGCAGCACCGCCAGTAAATCGATGTCGGAATCGGGTTCCAGTTGCCCGCGCACAGCCGAGCCATACAAATAAACCCGCTCAGCATGGTAATCATGCTTTAACCGGTCAACGATCGCATCGACCACTTGCCTCTCTTTCTGATTCATTCTCATGCGATAACGTTACCAAAAGGTTTCGCGTTAACCAAGTCACCCACCCCCTCACGGATGCGCCGGAATCCGCTCCATCTCGCCCTTGGCGAGTTTGTCCTGGTAGTCCTTCCATGACATCGGCGGCTTGCCGCTGTCGACATCGACCATGGTGATGCAATTGTCGACCGGACAGACGATCGAGCACAAATTACAGCCGACGCAATGGTCGACGTTGATTTGCGGAATCGCCTTGCCGGGCAGACGCCCCGGGCCGAGCCCCTTGCCTTCCGGCGAGATTAAATCGATGGCCTGATGCGCGCCATCTTCGCAGGCGATGTAACACAGGTTGCAGCCGATGCACTTGTCATAATTGATATCCGCGACCCGCTTGTAGTTCAGGTCCAGCGTCTCCCACTTGTCGACCGACTTGACCGCCTTTCCGCGCATTTCGTTGACCGAGGCGTAGCCCTTGCTGTCGAGAAAATCACTCAAGCCGTCGATCATGTCCTCCACGATGCGGAACCCGTAATGCATGATCGCCGTACACACCTGCACGCTGGTGGCGCCAAGCGCGATGAATTCCGCTGCATCCTTCCAGTTGCTGATGCCGCCGATGCCGGAAATTGGCAGGTTCACGTCCGGATCCGCCGCGCACGCGTGAAGCATGTTCATTGCAATCGGTTTCACCGCCGGTCCGCAATAACCGCCGTGCGTGCTCTTGCCCGCGACGTAGGGCTCGGGCACCATGCGGTCGAGGTTGACCTGGGTGACGCTGTTGATGGTGTTGATCATCGAAATCGCATCCGCGCCCGCCCGCTTGGCCGCCTGGGCCGGACGCGTGATGTCGGTGATGTTCGGCGTGAGCTTCACAATCACCGGAATTTCCGCCGCCTCCATCACCCAACCCACGATCGTCTCGATGACATCGGGGTTCTGCCCCACCGCCGAGCCCATCCCCCGCTCGCACATACCGTGCGGGCAACCGAAGTTCAACTCCACGCCATCCGCCCCGCAATCCAGCGAACGTTTCATGTAGTCATGCCAGTTTTCCCGGGTGTCAGTCATCAGCGAGGCAATAATCGCATGGTTGGGCCAGCGTTTCTTACACTCGGCGATCTCGCGAAAGTTCGTCTCCGGCGAGCGGTCGCTGATCAGCTCGATGTTGTTGAAGCCGACCATGCGCATGCCGCCCATGTCGTGCGACGAGTAGCGCGAACTCACGTTCACGATGGGGTCGCCGATGGTCTTCCACACCACCCCGCCCCAACCCGCCTCAAAGGCACGATGGCACTGGTAGGCCGTGTTCGACGGCGGCGCCGAGGCCACCCAGAAAGGATTGGGCGATTTAATGCCCGCGAGATTGATGGATAGATCAGCCATGAGACACCTCACTCAGTTTTGCGTAATATTCAGCTTCCAGTTCCGGCACGCGCTTCGGGTTCAGAAAGCCCGAACCCGTCACGCCATCCTTGCAACCCAGACGGCTCGCTTGCACCGGACCGTCCACCGCCTTGCCATCCAGCCAGGCATGAATTCCGCGCGCCGCCTTCTTGCCCTCGGCCACCGCATTCACCACTTCGCGACCGCCGTTCTTCGCATCGCCGCCGGCAAAAATCTTCTCCATGTTGGTCTGCCCGGTCGCCGGGTCGCAGGCAATGCGACCCGCCTTGTCGAGTTCCAGCCCGGGCGCTAACGCCTTCAGCATCTCCACCTGCTTCTCCTGACCAAGCGCCTTGATGACCATGTCGAATGGCTCCTCAAATTCCGTTCCCGGCACCACCTCCGCCTTGCCCTGCTCGTTCAACTTGGTCTTCACCAGCTTCAGGCCAGTCACGCTGCCGTTGCCCAGCACTTCCACCGGGGCGGTGTTGAACATGAAGGCGCAGCCATCCTTCTTGGCGATTTCGTATTCGTAGGAGTACGCCGGCATGTCGTTCTCGCCACGACGATAAACAATCACCGCCTCCTTCGCGCCGAGCCGCTTGGCCTGGGTCACCGCGTCGATGGCGGTGTTGCCGCAACCGATCACCGCCACCCGAGCGCCGACCGGCACATGATGCAGCGGCTGGGTGTGAATCCACTCGATGAACTCCAGCGCTTCCACCACGCCTTCCTTGTCCTCGCCGGGCACGCCGAGTTTGTAGGTGTGCCCCAACCCGACACCTACAAATACCGCGTCGAAATCCGCGAGCAGCTTCTCCATCGTGATGTCCTTGCCGACTTCGACGCCCGTACGAAACTCGACGCCGAGGCTCTTCACCAGATCCACCTCACGCAAGCTCACCTCTGGCGTAAGCTTATAATAGGCAATGCCGTAGGTGTTCAGCCCGCCCGCCTCCGGTTTCTTTTCAAAGATCACGGCTTGATAACCGAGCTGCGCCAACTCCGCCGCGCAACCCATGCTGGCCGGACCGCCGCCGATCAGCGCGACCTTGCGTCCATTCGGGCGCGGTTTGTTTTTGAATACGTTGATGTCGTTATCCAGCACATGATCGGTGGCGTAGCGCTGGAGCCGCCCGATCTTGATGGGTTGCTCGTCGCGATCCAACATCACGCAAGCGCCTTCGCATAACACCGAGGTCGGACACACCCGGGCGCAACTCGCGCCGAGAATGTTCGACTCCAGAATCGTCCGCGCCGAACCGGTGAGATTGTTCGTGGCGATCTTCTTGATGAAGCCGGGAATGTCGATGCCGGTCGGACAAGCCATGATGCAGGGTGCATCAAAGCAGTACAGACAACGGTTGGCCTCCACCAACGCCTCCTGCGGTGAATACTTCGGCTCGATATCCGCCATCGTCTTCGCGGCGGCTTCCGGGGTGGTCCTTGGTTTTAGTGTCATCGCATTATCCTCGCTTCATCGTTACTCATTCAAAGTGTTCGGTGTTCGGAGTTCGGGGGGCGGGACAGAGAACGGGCTCGTCCCAAAAATTAACACATTCGCCCACAATCACCCAAATACCCAATCAACAAATCACCTAATCATCCAATCTCCCAATCTCCCAATCTCCGGCATCC
>JBMTVS010000149.1:0-5481 GCA_049451655.1 Kiritimatiellia bacterium
GGCTTCTTGGGGAGATCCGGCGGCCGATAGAAGCGAGGCAAGCTTGAGCAGGACTTCAATATCTTGGCCGTCCCAACGCGCCGCGCGCACGAGAAGCGGATAAGCTCGATCGAGGTCCCGGGTCTGGTAGTAGGCGATACCGAGGTTACGTTGCGCGGGGCGATTGGTCGGCTGGGCATGAAGCACGTTGAGATACTCCACGATGCTTTCCTCATAAAGACCTCGCTGAAAATACTCGTCGGCCCTTTTTCGATGTTCCTCCAGCGAGGACGACGTCGAACAGCCGGTCATGAATGCGAGGTGCGAGGCGATTAGCAAAGAGAAAAGCGATTTCATCTGGAAATTCCTTTCGGTTGGCGCATGACCAAAATCCATGCCAATAGCGGAAATAGCGTGATCGCGAAAAATAGCGGGCCGCCATGCTTGTGGAGCGGTCCGCTAATTACACCGGGATCGACATGAATGGTCAGCCAACCAATGGTTGTGATGCGCAGGGCATTACGGAGCATGCCCAAGGGGATGATGGCAGCTAACAACAAAGCACGATGCCATGGATTCTTCAGAAAGAGATAGCCGGCCACGATCGCCACCAACATCAAGACCAGCGTGGAGCGAATACCGCTGCAGGAGGCTGCCACTTCCATGGTCAAACCAGGCAACGCGATATTGAGTTCGTCCCGGAATACGGGCACACCCAGCATGCGGAACATCACAAACGCCAACGCAGCAGAGCCGGATTGAAGAAGTCCGTTGAAAGCCGATTCGAGCACGGGTGGAAGCGGTATGGCAGCGAAAAACAGGAGGCGCGGAAGGACTTGTTGCCGTGAACGGAACCACCCGGTGTGGATCAGCGCAGCGATCTGGCCAAGCAGGATAAATATGGCCAGGCGTAGATAACCGGGAGGCGAAGGATCATTGGTTTCAGGAACGAAGAATGCGATCATTGAGATCGACACAATCACCACAAGCCAGACGGACATCCTTTCGCCGCGTGCCATCAGCATCATGCAAAGCGGAGGGACGACGAGCGTATAGGAATAGAGCGAAGAGCCGGCGGCAAAGCGGAACCAGAGCAGCAGATCATGTTGAAAGACGATGAACGCGAAAACCGCGACGAGGACGGCGAGGATGTTGCGGGGTAAGCGCATAGCATTTTAGGGCTGGAAAGGTCTTAAGAGCTTCCAGCCGGGTTACCATCCACGAGGAAAACTTATACGTTGGATGTTGCGTGTTGAATGTTGTCCGCCGCACACCGTTCCCCGAACTCCGAACCCCGAATCCCGCCCCTCCCGCCCTACGGCCGCTCCACTCTTCTACGCCGCGTAATCCCCAACTTGTTCATCATCTCGTACAGTGTCGGACGGCTTACTTCGAGAAAACTGGCCGCTCGGGTCATGTTGCCGTTGGCGCGGGCGAGGGCTCGACGCACATAATCGCGCTCAAGCTGTTCACGGGCTTCCTTGAGAGTAGCTCCAGCGTAGACATCTGCGCCGGAGGCAAGCTGCAAGTCCGAGGGCTTGATTAAGTTCGTAGCCGCCATGATAACCGCGCGACGAACCCGGTTTTGAAGCTCGGGAACATTGCCCGGCCAGTCATGGCAAGCAATGGCTTGAATGGATTTGCTGGAGAAATGAAGCGTGGGCCGCCCCGCCTCGGTTGCGTATTGATGCAGAAACGCTCTGGCCAATAACACCGCATCGCTCCCCCGCTCGTGTAGTGGAGGCATGTGAATCGTCACCGTGGCCAGCCGGTAAAACAGATCCTCGCGGAATAGTCCCTCATGCACTAACGCGGGCAGGTCTACGTGACTGGCGCCGATGATGCGGGTGTCGGCCACTACCGGTATCAGTCCACCCATCCGCTCCATCCGGCCGTCGCGGAGATAGGTGAGCAACTTCAATTGCAACACATCCGGCAGGGCTTCAACTTCATCGAGCAGTAACGTGCCGCCCGTAGTCAGTTCAATGCGTCCGGCCTTGTACGTGCCTGCCCCGTTAAAAGCGCCGCGCTCGTGACCGAACAACTCGTCCTCCAGCTGTATGTCCGCACCCACCCTGCAACTAACCACCGCAAAAGGCCCATGCCGACGCTCGCTCAATTGATGGATTGCCCGCGCCGCCAGTTTTTTTCCCGTGCCACTTTCTCCCAGCAACATTACCGGGGTGGATACCGTAGCTACCCGGCGTATTTCCGCATAAATATCCTGCATGCGCGCGCTGTCACCCAACATACCCTCGAATCCACGCCCGCCGGCTTGAGCCTGCAGTTCCTCGACCTCTTCCTCCAGATGAGCGAGGTAGAAATCTCGCTTCAGCAATATCCTCAGCGCATCGACATCCACCGGCTTGTTAATAAAGTCGGTGGCGCCGGCCTGAATCGCCCGCAAGGCCGATTCTTTCTCGTGCTCGTTAACCATCACGATGACTTTCAAGCGCGGAAGCAGCCGAAGGCATTCCGCCAGTGTGACAAACCCCTCGCTTAGGTCGTCCGAGGGCGGCGGCAACGCGAGGTTCAGGAGCATTACCGATGGGCGGTGTTCGCGCGCTAATTGAAGCGCCTCCTCCCGTTGACTGGCAAGGGCAAGACCATAATGCTCACCCAGGGTCCATCGCATATGATTGCGGGTGTCCTCGTCGTGCTCGACCACAAGTAATACCGGTTGCATAACGCACCTCGTGTTGATTTTTTCATGTAGAAACCCGCTCCACCGAAAGATGCAGGGAGCGGACAGCCGCCAGCAGGTTTACTTCGTGCTGGCGGCATAATTTATTGACCGCGTGAACCAGCGCTGCGGCCGTGGATATTGCGAGCATGGTGAGCATCACGATGTCATTCGGATCCATGAACCGGATCAGCATCCACGGAGCAACAACATAAACCAATGCGAGCATGGCGCCGGGTTGCATGCTCAGGATAAAATCGCGTTTCGTCAGCGCCACCAGAGGCGCGGCGAGGTTGAATTGATACATCAGAAAAACAAGCCCGGCTCCCAGCAACGCCATACTTGCTCCAGCCAGTCCAAACCATTTGATGCCCGGATAAATCATAAGCGCACCGGCCGCCGCTTCCACCAGCATGGCGCGGCGAAAAACATCCGGTCTACCCAGGGCCAGAAAGAGTGTACGAAACATACCGGCGCAGCTCTGACTGAAGGCGTGGAAGCAAAGCATGACAAAAGCAGTCGCCGCAACTTGATAGCTGGGGCCATATACCATGCCGAGCAACACCTCCGCCTCGATGGCCATGAAAACCATGAGGGGTAGCACAATCATCGCCATTGCTTGAAGACCCTGCCGGAAATGGCGGGCCAGCCTTTCCGGATCATCCTTGATTGCGGATAGGCCCGGAAGAAAAACCGGTATGACCACTTTGCGCGTGGTAAAGAGCAGCATGTCAGACAAGCTTCGTGCCAGCACGTAACAGCCAAGCAGCGAAAGTGGAACCATGCGCCCCAGGAACAACAAGTCCAACTGCATGAACAGCACGGTCAGGACCGGTACGCCGAACATGCCCCGGGCAAAGCGAAGAACTTCAGAAAGTGAACCGTCGATACGGGGATAGGCGGGGCGAAACGGGGCAACCACGTAGGACAGCGCCACCCGGGTCGCGATTTCAATCACATGAGCGATAACCAGCGCCGAGGCGTCGCGCATGATCCAGGCTAGAACAAGCGAGGTCACCGTGCTGGCCAGTACCCCACCCTGCATGACCATTGCCCACGCGCCGAACTTGAAACTCTTCTCGAGCACATAGACACGGGGACTGATCACGCTGCTTATCAATATTCCGGCAAAGCCAAGACGAAAAAGTTGGGTTGCTTCCGGTTGGCGAAAATAAGCGGCTACCAGCGGAGCCAGTAGAAACGACACAACGAACAGAAACAATCCGCGCGTCAGCGAAACCCACCACACGGCATTCAAATAATCCCGCCGGGCGCCGTGATGGTTTTGAATCACCGATTGGCGCAGGCCAACATCAGCCAGGGCCTCAACCGCAAGCACCGAAGCGAGAATCGCACCGAGCAAGCCGAAGTGCTCCGGCATCAGCAAACGAGCGAGCACGATCTTTTGGCCAAAACGAAGAAGATACTCCCAGGCGGTGGCAAGGGTCAGGACCATACTGCCGCGCGCGTAACGATTCGTGTCGCTGGAGAGTTCAGCTTGCATAGGCCTCGGAAGATTCAATTCCGGGGAGGTAGAGCTGGTTGTCACACTGGCTGATTTCCTCCCCGGTATGCTGAACAGTGCGCACACCGACGCCCATGGCCAGACAAGCGGGAAGCGCCAATATGAGATTCCAGTAAATCACCATTTGATCGAAATACATCACGGAGAGGTAGGTCACGCCTTGAGCAAGCAACGCGCATCCCGCGCACCAAATAAAGAACTCGTGTCCGGTGTCTTGCGCAGCCAGGGCGCGACGACGTGCACATGCAATGCCGCGAAAGGCGAATACGAATAACCCGGCAAAAAGAAGCATGCGCAATATTCCACCCGACACGCCTTCAAAGATGAACTGGTTGGTCAGATCGGCCGAGTCACCAAGATTGAAGACGCCGTAATCCTCCCACCAGGATGTTTGCGTGGTCCCCATGATCCACCATTCCGGAAGGTAACGAAAGGCGGTGTCGATCAGTGCGGCGCGATGCCAACCGGTGCCCCCAATGACGTTGCTGATACGGCCGACCAGAAACCAAATGTGCGCGCTCATCATGATTTCGAGGACGATGACGGTGCCGGCCAGCAGCCATAAAATGGGACGCATGAAGTCACGCAGCATCCAGAGAGCGATCGCGAGGCAGGCTACGAGCATGGTCATGAAAGGACCGCTGGATGCGGAAAGAAAAGTGACGTAAGCAGCGGCAACGGCCGCGGCAATAAAAATGCGTCGTCGTTCCGGATAGCGAGCGATAGAGCCGAGCATGAGCGGAAAGATGATAGCGCCGAAACTACCGGCCAGAATGGGGTGTCCGAATGGTCCCTGGCAGCGCAGGATACCGTCACGAATCATGGACGAAAATGGAACTCCGCCGAAATAAGCGAACATATTATTGCCGGTTATTTTCTCGTATGTCATGAACGGCACCAGCATAAGTCCGCCCAAGGCGAGCCACGTCACGGCTTGCTTGAGATCCGGCTCATCACGGATCAAAACCCTGGCGAGAAAATATAGCCCGATCGCGTTGTAGATAACTCCAAGTCGGTGGATGAAACCGGCGGAGCCTTCGAGTAACGCCCCGGTAGTCACGGTAACCATCGCCCAGGCCAACACCATGCGATCCAACGTCTGCAATCGGAATCCCGTCATATCGCCGCGCATGATTACACGGGCCCATCCGCACAACATCACGATGCGGAACACCGGAAAATCCAGGCCATACACAAACAACCGTTGTCCGGCCGTCATCAAGCACCCCGTGATGAGCAAGGGAAACAGCGCGTGGCGACGCGGCAAGGCAAGCGTGAGCAACGCCATGAGGAC
>JBMTVS010000150.1:0-5470 GCA_049451655.1 Kiritimatiellia bacterium
CGTTGGGCAGGGTAATGCCCACGGCCAGGTTGTCCCCACCACCGACCTCCTTCATGTAGGCCGAAACCAGATACCGCTGCCCGGCGGTGAGCGCCTGAGGTCCAGACTGCTGGGATGGGAACTTGTCCCACTGGCGCGATGTGGAATATGAAGGTACCGATGCGATGACGTTACCGTTGAGACGAAGCTCTCCATGATCATCGCTGGAGATCCAAAACCGGTAATTTCCGCTGACCGAAGGGATGAAATAACCCTGCATGCGTATGCCGTAACGGTCTCTGACATTGGTCGGCGCTTCAAATAGTCCGGTCGACAGGGTGCGTACATTGGGCGATGTGGTGTAGTTCGCGGTTTGATTGCTTAAAGAGGCAATCGTGTATTCACCATTTAGGTTGTGCCATTCCTCGCGTACCACACCGGTGTCACCCGGATCCGTCACAGGCTCCAGGATGCGCCCGCCCGGGGCGACTGATTCCAGCTTCAAAAAGCGGCTGGTCGAGGAGCCAATGGCCAGGGTGATGCCGGAAATCGGCTCCCGGGTCTCGTTTTTAATGGCAATTTCAAAACCAGCCGGAAAGGTGGGCTTGATTTTAACTTCGAAGGCCATTTCGCCGGCTTGCGCGGTTTCCGCGGGGAGAAACCCTGCGAACACCAGGCCACATAGACCGAGCCACTTGCTTACGGGATGAAACATGGAAGGGGATTGCCTCATGATACGCCTCAGAAATTGTTTAATGTGTCGATCATGCTGATCCGGTTTAAGGTGAAACGGCCCTCGGTCTTCAGGCCAATCGGTTGATTGACTGGATCCGGGCCAAGCGGTTTATGGAGGCCCAGCACCTCCTCGCGATAAACGCCCTGAATTTTGTTCACGCCGTAGGTCATGACCAGGCTGTTGGTGCCGATGTCGTCAAAATCCATGCGGATGTGGCGGGTGATGTCGTAACCGGTGGTATGGTCCGGGTGGCGCCGGTGGCGGAAGGGATTGGTCGGATGATTGGCCGGCAGCACCACGGTGGCCTCCAAGCCGGGAGCGCCGAGATCGGTGGGCTGGGTCAACTCGACGATGAAGCGTGGATCCCCGGCGCCGGGCGCAAATGATCCGGTCATGGGCAATTCCGTGCGCATGGCCCGGGCCGCGAGGGCGTATGCGGCTTGCGCGGCGTTCAAGGCGGCGAGGCGGGCGGCATCCTCCAGTGATTGGTAGGTGTACAGCGGGTTGACCGCCCGCTCCTCGATAGCGCCGCGGGCGGCGGCATCGGCAATCAAGGCGACGGCAGCCGCGTATTCCGGGGATTGCACAAATTCCGTGTAATCGAGGGTCGGCGCATTCGCCGGGAGCGGATAACGCTGCACCATGGTGGCCAGGGTCTGGCGGGCGGCGGCATCCACCACCGAAAAATCGATGCCCGCGCCCATGGCCGCCGTGGCAATGGACGCCAGCACCGCGTTCACCGCATCGGTGGAACGGGTATCCGTGTACTGGTTGACCTTGGCGGAGAGCGCTCCGGTCAGAGCCGCCACCGATTCGGGCAAGGTGCGAATGGCCGCAAGAATCGAGTCGCTGGTGGCATTGGTCTGCAGGGAAAGCACGATGGCTTCGGCGGTGGCCGCGGTGATCATCTCGCCGAAGACCTGGCCGGCAATGAAGCGCTGGTAAAGGTTAGCGGTATCGGCGTAGGCCGAGGCGGTGTTGTGGGCGACCGCTTGCCGGTTATTGGTCGTCGCAGCCTGCACGGCCGCTACAACCCCGGTGACCATATCAACCGGGCGTGTATCGCGGTAAAATGACTGGTCGCGGATGGCGGTGGCATTGGTATACAATGTGTTGACAATCGGATCCGCCGGATCAGCCGCGATCGTATTCACGGCGGAGGAGTTGAAGAGCTGCAGAAAGTCATTGAAAGAGGTCGCGACATCCGCGTTACCGGCCTGGTTGCCAATCACCGGCTCGATGAGATCGCTCGAGGCGTTGATGGCCTGAACGCGCTCGCCATTGGTGCCGACTTGCAAGCTGCTGTTGGTCGCGAATTTTGCTGCCATGACCGCGGCGGTGTTGACCAGGTCATCGAGCGCGAACGTCGCATAGCTGTCGCCGAAATCGAATACGGCGCTGGCAATCCTCACCGCCGGCTGGGGCGGAAAGGAGCTGTAAAGGCGGGGATCGGTTACCAGCGCCAGATCGGACTCGACCGCCTGGCCGGTGGCCAGGGTGGTATTCGTCGAGACTTCCTCGCGGTTGAGAATCGCCACATCCTTGAGCAGGTAGGCTTGTCCGGCGCCGTTGACGTGAATGATCAAACGGATGTCGGCCTGGTCCTCGGTCGGGGTGGGCACGGCGGGCACCGGGGCGATGGGGACATTGTTTTCATCCAATGAAACAGGCACTTCATTCACAAAACGGAGGGCGGCTGAACCGACCCACAATCCCCGGTAAGGACTGGCTTGACCGTGAGCATCCCGCCAGGCGGAAACCGTAGTCAGGGCCAAGAGCGCAACAATGACGCTTCGCGCCGCAAGTGATAGTCGCATGATGATGCTTTCCTCGAATCTATTCGTTTAATTGTCGCTGCCGAAGGCGATGACGGGAATGTACTGAAGCTGCCCCATATCCGTCGTTACCTTGATAAAAGACTGTCGTTCACTGAAATCGATGCGGGTGCTATCGAGGATCAGGGGAAATTTGACCGCCTCCCCTGCATCCAGCGCGGGCATGACGAATTGCCAGGCATCGCCATCCAACTCAACCGCGGCGTCCGAGATTGTGCCGCTTTCCTGATCATGCACCAGCATGGTCGCCAACAAGGGCACCGGGGCGTCCGCATCCACGATGTGTTCCAGTGTGACCGTGACCGGGTGTTGGGCCAAGTTGCGAAAACTAAAGGCGTCACCTTTCGCCGGGCTGAATTGCAGGCCGAAACTGGAGGGTGTGGTGACCTGCACCGGACCGGCGTAGGCGGATTTTCCTTCGCAAAAAATCCAGAAAGCCTCGCCGGACCGCATCGCCGCGGCGCCCGGATCCTGAAGCTTGCGCCAGGTGCCACCCGTCATCCGGTAAACATTCAAGGACTGATGTGCCGCGGAAGCGGCGAAAAACTCGGAAAAGGTCGGTCCGCCGGGCGTTTGTACGGTGAAGCCGGTAAAATTAAAGGCGTTTGGCACCCAGTTGGGCCTGACCGGCGCCGCCGAGCCGCTGACTTCCAGCGTGGCATTCGTGGTGGCATGCACCAGGTAGGGACTTCCCCCCTTGATGGCGTAGAGGGTGGTCAGGAAATGGTCCGCGCGGGATGGCGCATACCAGACATGCCAGCCGTAGGCGCGTAGCATATCCGCGGTCGGTTCATCGGTGAATTGAGCCATTTTGCCCGCGGCGGTGAAGGAGGCGACGACATCGACCGGGGTATTTTCAAACAAATCCGCCGGGGCGCTGGCATCCGGATCAACCTCCAAGAAGATGGCGTTCCAGCCGGGCTCCAGCTCAAGGGACTGCGTTCGATCGGTCCCCGCATACGCATGAACGGCAACGAGGAGACAGATCAATAGTTTAAAATACATAAATTACCCCGCCCGGAAGCCGGTGTTTGAGACTTCTATCCGCAACTGGAGATCACCCGAATAACCACAACAAGTAAAGCTATTTGTGATTTTTGGTCACACGATCGAGGGATAGGCGTTTCCCCTATACGCTCAAAAAGGGCGTAATTACCCCCGGTGGGCGCCTCCACGAATTCGAATCCCGGCTTCGCGCCACCCGCCCCGCGCCCAGGCGGGGACACAGACATTACGGCGTAAGTTCCAATCACTGGAAATGTAAGCCGTCACCCTTTCCGATCATTGGAAATCAACGGGTTACGACAACCACAGCTTCTATGTCCCTTTGCGGTCCTTGTTTTTTTACCGGCAAATATTGCGTGCCCTGCTTGTGTTATCACCAGACCACTTCCAGGTCGGGATAACGGGCCATGAGGGTATCCTTGGAAAGAATTTTTGCGCGGTGCTGTTGCGCGGTCGCGATGATGATGCGGTCGAAGGGATCGTTGTGTATATCCGGAAGTCGCGCGGCCAAACAGCCAAGAGTGGCGGATACAGGAATTTCGCGTATGCCATGCTGTTTCAGCGAAACGACCATAAATTCATCGGGACTGACGGGCAATTTCAGTCGTCTGCGTTTGACCGCAAGCGCGATTTCCAGCCCGGAGATGCCGGATATCAACAACTCACCTGCATGGGCTCGAATGGTATCCCGGGCAGTCCGGGGTAATTTCGTTAAATCGGAGGCCAACCAGACCATGGCATGGGTATCGAGCAGCAGCATCAGCGCAACTCCGCCGGCCAATCCTCCTCATCGACCAATCGGCAAGGATCCCCGCGGAAGCGCGCCCCCCGCAAGGCCGGATCCTGACGCAGTGGATCGGTGAGTTGACGATGCGGCACAAGATCCACTACCGGCTTCTTGTTCCGGCAGATGGTAATCGTCTGCCCCGTCTTCTCCACCTCCGCCAAAATCCGCGATAAGTGCGCTTTGGCCTCATACGTAGACACCGTGTTTGTCATCGTTTCACCCTGAATGCTTAAGGTAGAAATTCCTCTACTTGACCAGACTAGTCAAATCATTATTCTACCGATTACTCCATGCCTTTACCCGGCATGATACGCCGAAACGATTGCTCGCTTTGCAACACGAGAACATCAGCGCCATCGACCGGAAATCCGGAAGGCGAGCCACAGCCCAAGGCGATTGAGTCCCCGGGGACATAGAAGCGGGGAGCCCCTGGGGACATAGAAGCAGATTCCGTCCTAAACCGTTGATTTCCAACGCTTGGAAGTTTTGGAAACCAGTTTTTCCAATCAATGGAACAGCCCGGAGTTTCATCTATGTCCCCGACGACAGGTTGATTTTCCCTCGAGCGCGTGTAGGGTTTGCCAACGAAAAGGAGACACAGCATGAAATTCATGACCATATTACTCACAGCAGCCATCACAATGCTCTTCACCGCTAACGTGTTTGCCCATTGCGGCACTTGCGGGAGCGAAGAGGAACATCATCACGACCACAAAACCAGTGAAGGTATCAAGGAATACACCGAAGGCAGCTGCTGCTCGAAAGAGCACTTCATGAAGCTGCAGAAGGAGGCCATCGCCGACGAGGCTAAAGCCGAATTCAAGGAAGGAAGTTGCTGCTCGGCGGAACATTACGCCAGCAAGAAAGCGGATGCCGCCGCTAAAGAGGCCTACAAGAAGGAGTACACCAAAGGCTCCTGCTGTTCAGCTGATCATTACGCGGAAAAGAAAATGAAAGCCGAATCCGGCGAGTAACCTTATCCGTCAAACGCGCCCAATCAGGCGCAGCACCCTTGAAAGCCCCCTCCCCCCGGTCGGGGCTTTTTTTATCCGCGCTAGATGGAACCGAAGGGTAGGCGGAAATGGTTGATGGTGGGTCTAACGTGTTCGGGGGTTCGGGGTTCGGGGT
>JBMTVS010000151.1:0-5408 GCA_049451655.1 Kiritimatiellia bacterium
CGGCGCATGAAAAGGAAAATAAACGGCGCGAAGAGTGTGGGCGCGACGGGGACATAGCAGCAACGCTTCTGGCGGGACCCGGACGGACCGGAAATGGACTCGGTGCTGGATGTCGAAGGCACCTACCTGCCCATCAAAGTCAAATGAACCGACGCACCCAGAATGCTCGACGCGCTGATCCAATGATCCAGCTTCCGGTTTTGATACGCCTACCTTTGGGTTGGCTTCATTCAGGTCCTCACTCAACCGGATCCTGAAGATTTTCATGAACGCAGCAGCAACATTGACATGTGCTTGTTGGGGAAAAAAGTCAGGGCGCAATATTTAAATTGCGCCCTGAGCCAGGAAGCATCCGCTTCCTGAAACTGAACCCCGAACTCCGAAGCCCGATCTAGTATTTCACTCCGCAACCATACGCCTGGGTCTCTGCTACCACGACTTGTTCGCCGGCCATGTGTTGGGCAACCGCGGAGCGGATATAATTTTCCGCATCGGCTATATCGTCCGAATTAGTAGAGCGGATGCTGTCGATTGCGCCCTGATAGATGAGATTGCCGGCGGGATCGATCACGTACATATGCGGCGTGGTCCTGGCGCCGTAGAGTTTTCCGACCGTTCCATCCTCGTCGATCAACACCGCCGTCGCGGCCGTGCCGGTTTCCTCGATCTTCGCGTTCCAAGCATCATTGCTCATGTGACCCTGCCTGCCTTTCGCCGAGGAGCAGATGGACAACCAAACCACATCCTGCCCGGTCATCTCCGCCTGCAGCTTCTGCATTTCGCCGGGCTTGTAGAACTTCACCACGAACGGACAACCGTGATTCACCCACTCCAGCACCACGTACTTGCCGCGAAAGTCGCTGAGGTTGTGGGCGGTGCCCTTGGTGTCGGTCAAGGTGAATTCGGGGGCGGGTTCGCCCGTGGTGACCTGGGCGCGTGCGCAGGCAACGCTGAGGGCCATGGTCAACACCATCAAACTGAATACATGCTTGCTCATTTTATTACTCCTTTTTGGGTTCTGTTTACCAAGTCTAATGCTCAATCCAACATCCGCAATGCATCCTGGACGATTTTCTTCGTGAGCAGCTCCGGCAAGATGACCGGCTCGTTGCCCGTCTTGCCGCTATACATCAGGTAGAGCGGCACCGACTGCCGCCCGTGGCGCGCCAGCTCGGCGGCAATCATTTCGTTTTCATCCGTCCAGTCCGCGGACAATAAAAGGACATCCCGCTCGCGGAATGCGTTCATAATTTCTTCCGTGCGCAGCACCGTGAGCTTGTTGACCTGGCAGGTCAGGCACCACTTCGCGGTGAAGTCGATGAAGACCGGACGCTCCTCCGCCAGCGCGCGCTCCACCACCTCCGGCGAGAAAGCCAACCACTCTTCGCTGGCGGCATCACCCCCGCTCGTGGACGCATAGATGTTGTTCAGCCCCGCCTTCACCGCCAGCGCGAAAAAGGTCAGGCCAACAAAACGTCCGCGCCACCGCACGCTGTTCTCACGGGCCAGCGTGTCCCACTTGCCCAGCACCCACGACCCGATGCCTGCGCACAAAAACGCCGCCAAGACAAAGGTCAACGTCACGGGCAGCACCAGCGCCGACAGCACCCAGAACAACCACACTACCGTGGCCAGCAAGAGAAAGCCCATAATCTGCTTCATGGTTTCCATCCACGCCCCGGGCTTCGGCAGCTTCTTCAGCAGCGCCGGATAGCGCGACAGCAACAGGTAGGGAAACGCCATGCCCAGCGCCAGCGCCGTGAACACCACCATCGCCACATACGGCGGCTGGGTCAGCGCATAACCCAATGCCACCCCCATGAACGGCGCCGTGCAGGGCGTGGCAATCACCGTGGCGAGAAATCCGCTAAAGAACGAACCCGCCCATCCCTGCTTACGGGTCATTTCGCCACCCGCAGCGGTAAGCGCCAACCCGAATTCGAACACGCCGAACAGATTGAGCGCGAGGGTGAAGAATAACAGACTCAACACCACCAGCACTTCTGGCGATTGCAACTGAAAGCCCCAGCCAATGCTCGCTCCTCCCGCGCGCAACGCCATCAGCGCCCCGGCCAGCAGCCAGAATGAAACCACCACCCCCGCCGCGAATACCAGCCCGTGATGCCACACCGCCTTGGGATCCTCGCCCGCCTGTTTCACGAAACCGAGAATCTTGAGCGAGATCACCGGGAACACGCAGGGCATCAGGTTGAGAATCATCCCGCCCAGAAACGCGAACAAGCTCACCAGCGCGAGGCTGCGCTCGACCGGCGTGGCGCCAGGGGAGGCGGAAGAGAGCGCTTGTCCACGCTCCCCAAATGCCACATCAATCTCCAGCGCCGCCCGCGAGGCATCGGCGGCCAGCGTCGGTTCCGCCACCAGCACCGCCTTGAAGCGCTCGGGCAAATCACCGCCCGTCGGTTCGCGCGGCATGGTAACGCGATAGCCATCAGCGGTCTTCTCCCAAGCGACTTCGCCACTGCTCATCACCACGCCCTTGTCGACCGCAAAGAGATCAAAGCTTTGCCAGCTCGCGGACGGCGAAGGCGGGGTGGCAAGCAACGTAATGGTGTCCGCATCGGCGGATGCCGCGAATTCCCAATCACTCTCCGCGGCCGGAATGCGCTCGCGCGCATCGCTAAAGTCGTGTGCAATCTCCGCGCTTGCCGCCACCGGCAGAGTCAACTCAAGCGCCACCTTGCCGGGAAGGCAAATCTCCTTGCACATGAGCCAGGACACGGAAGCCTTGAGCGTGACCTGTTCGCTTTCGATGCTGGACGGCGGCGTGATGTCCACCAGCAGCCAGGCCTCGCCTTCGTAACCGAAGCTGACCAGCGGCTCCATGGGAATGCGTTGCGGGTAAGGCCAGATGATCGGCCCGGCGGTGAAGCCATCGGGAAGTTCCCATTTGATTGTGGTTGGTAAACCGGAATCGCCGTCGTTGGTCCAGTAAGTGTGCCAGTGCTCGTCGTGCACCAGCTTTAGCGCGACTTGAAAAGACTGGCCGGGCACCACCGCGGAAATCTCCGCCACCAGCTCCGCCTCAACATGCTCATCCCGCACCGGCGCCGCGTTCAGCAAACCCGGCAGCAGCAAGAACATCATCAAGAAATATTTCACGAGCATCATCTCCAATCCGCCTCCCCCAACATTTCACACGGGCCTTTGTAGGGCGGGAACGCTGAAAGCCTTCCCGCCGGACTCGACCCACGAATCTATTCCCTCAATGGGAAACCGACTGGAAGGTTTTCAACCATTCCAGCCTTACAATCTCATCCAATCGCAAATCTAAAATCAAAAATCAAAAATTCCCCACCGCTTCCCCAATCAACTTCCTCCCCAGCGCCAACGCCTCATCCACCATCCCCGGCTGGCGTCCGCCGGCTTCCGCCTTGTTCGGCTTGCCGCCGCCTCCCCCGCCCGCGGCTTTCGCCACCGGACCGATGAGTTTGCCGCAGTGCACGCCGCGCTTCACCAGCGCTTCCGGCGCGGAGCAAATAAATGCAACCTTGTCTTCGTGAACACCCGCAAGTAACAGCAACGCCTCCGGCAGCTTCGCCCGCAATCGATCCTGCATCGCACGCAAGCCTTCCGCGTCCACCTCGCCTACGTTCGACACCAGTACCGCCGTTCCGTTCACCGTCTCGACCTTGCTCAACAATTCATCCGTCTGCCCTGCCGCCTTGGCCTGCTTCAGTTCGCGACATTCGCGCTCGAGCTTCTTGACTTGCTCCATCAGCGCTTCCACGCGCGACGGCACTTCCTCCGGCGCCGCGCTAAGCACATGGCCCAGGTGCTTGAGGGTCTCGTGTTCGCGGCGCGTCCAGTCCAACGCCGGCCACCCGGTGAAGGCCTCGATGCGGCGCACTCCCGAAGCCACCGAACTCTCGGCGACGATGCGGAACGCACCCAGCTCGCCGGTCGATTTCGCATGCGTGCCGCCGCACAACTCGCGGCTGTAGCCGCCGATGTCGACCACCCGCACGATCTCGCCATATTTCTCGTCGAAGAGCGCGGTGATCCCCGAGTTGGCCACATCTTTTAATGGCATGGTGTAGGTGCGCACTTCCGTGTTCGCGAGAATCCACGCGTTCACCTGCCGCTCGATCTGCTCGAGCTTATCCGGGCTAACCGCCTCGAAGTGATTGAAGTCAAAGCGCAGCCGGTCCGGCGCAACCAGTGACCCGGCCTGCTTGACCGTGGCGCCGACAAATTGCTTGAGCGCGCACTGGAGCAAATGCGTCGCGGTGTGATGACGCGTCAAGCGGTCGCGACGCTCGTGATCGATCTCCGCCGCCACCGCGTCGCCCTTGCCAAACGCCCCGCGAATGACCTTGCCGATGTGCAGCACCAGCCCTTCCGCCGGACGTTGCGTGTCCCACACCTCGAACTCGCCCGCCGCACCGCGCAGGATGCCGCGATCGCCGACCTGCCCGCCCGACTCGGAGTAGAACGGTGTCGCCTCCAGCATGATCTCACCATTCTCGCCCTCGCCGATGCGATCGACCAGTTGGCCGCCGGACATCAACTCGATGACCTTCGTCTCACCCGTCGCTTCGGTGTAGCCGGTGAATGTGCTCTTCAACCCCTTCGCGATCAGCGCGGAAATCAAATCCGCGTTCTCACCCATCAACTTCTTCTTCTGCGCGGCGCGGGCGCGATCGCGTTGCTCGTCCATCAGCTCGGCGAACTTGTGTTCGTCGACCGACAAGCCCTGCTCCGCCGCCATGAGGTTGGTGAGGTCGACGGGGAAGCCGTAGGTGTCATAAAGCTTGAAAGCCGCGTCGCCCGGAAACAGCGTATCGCCGCTCTTCTTCAGGGTCGCCACCACCTCCTCGAACAGCGCGATGCCGCGATCGAGGGTCTGCGCAAAACTTTCCTCCTCGGACTGCAGTACGCGGGTGATTTGTTCCGCGTTGGTGTTCAGCTCGGGGAAGATGCCGCCGAGAATCTGCTGCACCACGGGCAGAAGTTTGCCCATGAACGGCTCCTGGAATCCGATCTTGCGCCCGTAACGGACGGCGCGGCGGAGCAGGCGGCGCAGCACGTAACCGCGACCCTCATTCGAAGGCAGCACGCCGTCGCCGATGGCCAGCGAAAGGGTGCGGATGTGGTCGGCGATCACCCGCATCGCGATGGCCGCATCGCCTTCGTAGGCGCAACCGGAAAGTTCCATCACCTTTTCGATGATGGGCCGGAAAAGGTCGGTGTCATAATTCGAGGTCTTGCCCTGCAGCACATTCACCACTCGCTCGAGGCCCATGCCGGTATCGACGTGTTTCGACGGCAGTTCCTCCAGCGAGCCGTCGGCCTTGCGGTTATACTGGATGAAGACCAGGTTCCAGATTTCCATCACCAGCGGTGAGCCCGCGTTCACCATCTCCGGGCCGCAGCCATCGGGGGTCAGG
>JBMTVS010000152.1:0-5362 GCA_049451655.1 Kiritimatiellia bacterium
TGCGGCCCGGCTCTTTGTCTCCGGGATTTTTCTTCAGGTGATATAGCAGCGCGGTCTTCAAGCCGCTGAAGGAGAAGGGATAGGTCCACCCCCCGCTGCCCGAGGGCGGATTGCCGCGCGGGAAGTCGATAGCAGCTATGTCCCCTTTCGCGCCGAGCCGCTGAATTTCCGGTCCGCCCGGATAACCCAACCCCAGCAGCCGTGCTCCTTTATCCAGCGCCTCGCCAGCCGCGTCGTCGAGGGTCTGGCCCAAAATCGTCCACGAGAGCAAGCTGTCCCGGCGCAACAAACAGGTATGTCCCCCTGAAACCAAGAGCACGAGATGCGGAAATACCGGCTCATCCGCCATCCGGTCCTCCCGCAGCCAGATGGAATGCAGGTGACCAACCAGATGGTTCACCCCATACAACGGCACCTCCAACCGGCAGGCCAGACCACGTGCGTATACCACGCCGGTGAGCAATGAGGTGGCGAGCCCCGGTCCGCGCGTGACCGCGATGCCCTTGATCTCCCGCCAGTCGACCCCGGCTTGATGCATCGCCGTGTCCACCACCCCGGGCAAGGCCTGCACATGGCAGCGCGAGGCTAGTTCGGGCACCACGCCACCATAGCGCTGATGCTCGGCGATTTGACTGTAGATGATGTTGGAAAGGACGCGACCGCCTGCATCCACTACCGCGGCGGCGGTTTCATCGCAGGAGGTTTCGATACCGAGCAGCATGGCGTGGCTCGCTTGTCGCTTAGTGGCCGTTTTTCGCGCTGAAAATCAACACGCCCTTCAGCACCGACACCGCGCGGTTAAGCTGCACATCCTCCACCGCCTTGTCTTCCTCCGACAACTCCGTCTCGTCGAGAGGATTTTCCTCCCGCGCCCGCAGGATCATCAACGCGCGCCAATCCTCGGGCGACATGGGCGCCAAAATATCCGGTTCGATGCCCTGTTCGTGAATCATGCGGTCGGCGGGCGTGAAGTAGCGCGCGGTGGTCAATCGCAGCGCGGAATCGTCCTCCAGTTGCATCACGCTCTGCACGGAGCCCTTGCCGAAGGTCTTTTCGCCCACCAGCACCGCGCGCCGGTGATCCTGCAAGGCCCCCGCGACAATCTCCGAGGCGCTGGCGCTGCCGCCATTTACCAAGACTACCATCGGCAGGTCGACCAACCGGTCACGCCCGCCCGCGCGATAGACCTGGTCATCGCCGAAGGTGCGTCCGCGGGTGGTGACGATGACCTTGCGGCTGGGCAAAAACTTCTGGCTCACTTCGATGGCCGAGCGCAGCAGGCCACCCGGATTGTTGCGCAAGTCCAGCACCAGCGCGCGCATACCCTGCCCGCTCAACTCGTCCAATTTTTCCTGCAAGGCATCCGCGGTTGGCTCGTTGAACTGGGTGACCCGCAGGTAACCGATGCCATCCTCCAGCATGCGCGCATCCTTCACGCTGGCCACGGAAATATCGGCCCGCTCAATGGTGACTTCCTGCACATCCTGGGTGCGCGGACGCAGATACTTCAACCGCACCTCGGTGCCCGGCTCGCCACGCAGCTTCTTAACCGATTCTGCGAGCGTGATGCCCTCGGTCGTTTCGCCGTCGATTTCAAGAATGCGGTCGTCGGACTGCAACCCGGCGCGGAATCCCGGCGTATCCTCCATGGGCGAGACAATCGTCAAGGCATCGTCCTTCATGGTAATCACGATGCCCAGTCCACCGAACTGCCCACGGGTGTCATCCTGCATGTCCTGGTAGGCATCCACATCCAGGTAATGGCTGTGTTCATCGAGTGTGGCCATCATGCCCCGGATCGCGCCTTCGATGAGGTCGTCGTAGGAAACCTTGTCCGCGTCTACATAGCTGCCGCGAATCTGTTCGAGGGCACGGGTGAATAGCCCGATATTGCGGTAGGCCTCCTCACGCTCCTCCGAAGTATCGACTTCCTTGGAGTAGAGGCGGGAGACGGTCAGGGTGGTGCCGAACAGCAGGGCGATAAAAACCCAGCGCACAAACAACATCGATTCACGGCGTCCGCTCATGGGGCCATGGTAGTGCATTCGAGCACGATGCTCAAACAGGTTTTAGGTAATACTCGGGTTCGTAGGGGGTCAAGCTCTCGAAACCATCCCCGGTGACCAGAATGGTTTGTTCGAACTGGGCGGACAGCGAGCCATCCACGGTCACCGCGGTCCAACCATCGCGCAATATTTTCGACTCCGCCCGGCCCAGGTTAATCATGGGCTCGATGGTAAACACCATCCCCGGCACCAGCTTGATGCCATTGCCGCGGCGTCCGGTATGCATCACTTGCGGCGCCTCGTGAAACTCCAGTCCGATGCCGTGGCCGACGAAATCACGCACCACCGAACATCCCTGCGATTCCGCATGGGACTGGATCGCCCAGCCCAGATCGCCCAACGTATTTCCCGGTCGCACCGCATGCATGCCGCGTCGCAAGCACTCGCGGGTGACCTCCACCAGGTGATCGGCCTCGGGCGTCACCTGGCCCACCCGGAACGTCTTGCTCGCGTCAGCGTAAAAGCCATCAAGAATCGTGGTCACATCGACATTCACGATGTCCCCCTCTTGCAAGGCCCGCTCGCCGGGAATGCCGTGACAGATCACCTCGTTGATGGAAATACAGGTCGCCTTTGGAAATCCGCGATAATTCAGCGGCGCGCTGGTAGCTCCGGCGCTTAGCGTGTAGTCGTGGAGAATGCGGTCGATCTCGCCGGTCACCGCGCCCGGGCAGACCAGCTTGCCTGCCATTTCCAGCAAGTCCAATACGAGCCGACCTGATCGCTTGATGCCCGCCACTTGATCCGGGGTCTTCAGGCGGATGCCGTGGCGGCGGTAGTAATTCTTGTTCGGCATGATCGCTTCCGCGACATCCTTGAACATGCAACATTTCTTGTACTTCAAGCCGCTACCACAAGGGCAAGGATCATTCCGCTTAACCGGCTGGCTGGTGAGGGTTCCGCCGGAGGTCACGCGGACACTCCGGACCGGCAAAATGGATTTCGATATTGCTGATGCTTGGTCATTTTGAGCTGCATCTTATAGCGGAATCAACCACCCCATTTCAACGCTCAACTGAGGCGGAGCTACGCGCCGCTACATTTTGCAGCCATGCCCCTCCACTGACTGGAGGGCGAGGCTCCGTCGGAGCCGTGAGCATGAAAAAGAAAATGAATAACGCGCGAAGCTCCCTCCAACTTTGCTATCGGCGGCAGCATCGGAAGATCATATGATTCCTGCGTGAACCAGAACCGCGAACCATCCCTCTCCCTGCGGGTGCTGGTCGTCGATGACGATCCGGCGACGCGGGCCTTGATCGATCGGGACTTCATCCAAAGGGGTTGGATGACGCAATGCGCCGCCACCGCCGAAGAGGCATTGCAAAGGCTACTCATCGACATGTTCGATGTCGTGGTGGTCGATGTCCGCATGCCGGGCATGGATGGACTGGATTTCGTGCGCGAGGCGAAGAAAATTTGGCCCTGGCAGGGCTTTGTTTTGTTATCCGGCCACCTCGAAGATGACATCATCGCCGCCGCAAAGGACGAAGGCATCACGGAGATCCTCGAGAAACCCGGCGGGATCAGGCAGGTTGCCGCAGCCGTGGCCACCGAAGCCACGCGCGAAGAGGCCCGTTTTGCCGCCAGCGAAGCACCCGCCTCCTTGACCGAAATCGGCATTCATCGCCTGAACATGATGCGCCACGTCACCCGCGACGCGATCAATGCCCTTGCCGAGATGCGTAGTCTGGCTATTCGTGACGAACTGACCGGGCTGTACAACCGTCGCTACCTCGACGAGGAAATCATCCGCAGCCTTCAACTTGCCGACCGCTACAATCATCCGGTGGCGGTCATGATGCTGGATATCGACCAGTTCAAGGAGGTGAACGACCAGTTGGGTCATCACGCTGGTGACACCTTGTTGCAGGAATTTACCGCCGCCCTGAAAACCCACGTTCGCGCCTCCGATGTATTTGCCCGCTACGGGGGCGATGAGTTCGTGATCATCCTGCCGCAGGCGCATGAACATGAGGCGACCGGGTTGGCTCAGCGCATTCTGGAAACCGTGCGCAACCAGGCTTTTCTATCCGGCTCGCAATCCTTGCGCGTGACCACCTCGATCGGCGTTGCCATTTACCGGCCGGATCGGCATCAAGGTGAAACCCCCGATCTAATCCGGCAAGCGGATCAGGCCATGTACCGTGCCAAGCGCGCCGGTCGCGACACCATGATCTGCTGGCATCATGCGCCACCCGAACCCGCGGCGGGGGCGGAGGAAAAGGCCGGCAGGGACGGGGAAGTCCGCGGCCGCATTCTGATCGTCGATGACGAACCTTTTATTCGCGACATCATCCAGCGCATTTTAAACAAGGCGCGTTTCGCCACCGAAACCGCCTCCACCGTGCAAGAGGCGCACGCGATTCTGCTGAAACCCGGCGAGCGATTCGATGCCCTGCTCTGCGATCTTTCATTGCCGGATGGAAATGGCCTCGAAGTGATTCGTCGCGCCCGTGAACATGATCACGAACTCATTTGCATGGTGATCACCGGCAACGCCACCACCGAAAACGCAGTTAATGCGCTTCGCCAGGGCGCTTACGATTTTATTACCAAACCGATTAATGGCACGACCATGAATGCCGCCCTCGAACGCGCCCTGGCCTACCGCGCCTTGCTGGTGGAGAACACGCGGTATCGCGAGCATCTGGAGGAAATGGTGCGGGTGAAAAGCGCGGAACTTTCGCTCGCCCTGGAGAACATCACCAAGTCCTATCAGTTCTCGCTCGAAACCATGGTGGCCATGCTTGACTCGCGCGAGTACGAGACCGGCCAGCACAGCCTGCGCGTGCGCGACCTCACCCTCGCCCTTGCCCGCCATATGGGTTACGAGGGACGTCAGCTCGAGGAAATCGGACGTGGCGCCCTGCTGCACGATATCGGCAAGATCGGCATCCCCGATGATGTCCTGCTCAAGCCCGGCAAACTCACCACGCAGGAGTGGCAAGTCATGCGCAAGCACCCGGAAATCGGCTACCGGTTTCTGAAAAATAGCGATTTCCTGAAAACCGCGGCGGGTATCGTCTTGTCGCACCACGAAAGTTTCGACGGCACCGGTTATCCGCATCACCTCAAGGGCGAGCAAATTGACATCGGAGCGCGAATCT
Source organism: Kiritimatiellia bacterium (assembly GCA_049451655.1). Lineage (GTDB taxonomy): Bacteria > Verrucomicrobiota > Kiritimatiellia > CAIVKH01 > CAIVKH01 > CALMUP01. The sequence goes on from JBMTVS010000152.1 coordinate 5,174, forward strand.
TTTCCGTCATCGACAGTTACGACGCCATGCGCTCGCCGCGCGTTTACAAGGAATCCTTCAGCAAGGAAAAAGCCCTCGCGGAAATCCGCGGCAAGGCCGGCACCCAGTTCGACCCGGAAGTGGTAGACGCCTTCGAGGCCTTCCTCCCCGAGCTCGAAAAAATCGGGAATTGGCCGGGGTAGCGTTCCG
>JBMTVS010000153.1:0-5285 GCA_049451655.1 Kiritimatiellia bacterium
CAAGTGTTTACTTGCCGGATGGCGCTGGCCAGCACCCAGCCGGATTGGTCACCGGCGCGCACCTTGACCCACTGGTCAAATACCTCTTCGCCATATATAATAGACCCCTCCGGTAGGGCAAAATACTCGGTAGCCTGTTCGCGCGGTTCATAGCGGGCAACCTGTCGTCCGCTCACTACTACGGATTCTTCCAGTTTGCTCCATTGTTGCCAGTAAAGCCAACCGGCCAACCCGGCGCAGGCCATCAGCAAGGTCAAGATCAGCCACGGCTGAATAAAGCGGCGCGCGGCCGGAACCAAAATCAACGGGATGGCCAGAACGAATGATAACCAGTATCCAGCCTGAAAAAGCCTCTTCCAGCCGGCTTGGCTTAATTCCGTAGCGGCGTTGTCGAGAATGGAATCAACCGGTATGCGAGCGCCAGTGCGTTGAATGGCGAGTTGCAGGTTCGCAAGTACATCGGCATCGCGAGGATTCAGGAACCAGGCTCGCCGGTAATACAAGATGGCTTCGCCGGTCGATCCGTTACGAAAGGCGGCGTTGGCGGCATTATACCAGGCCTCGATGGAGGACGGGCTTTTTCCGCAGATCTCAAGGTAAAGCTTCCGGGCATCCTCGAATTCTCCGCGATCGTATGCCTGATTTGCGCTGACAAACAGCGCGGCGATTTCGTTGTCTACCGAAGCACTGACCGGTAAAGCAAACGCGCAAAGTGCCAGCATGAAAGAAATCGTGCGACTCATCATAGCCTCACCTTTTCCATTGCACGCAAGAGTTCACGGGCCTGCTCTAGTCGATCTTTCAATTTCTCCGGACTTTCGGCGTCGCTCATCCGGGCAAAACGCGCCTCATCGCAACAGCGAAGGAGTTCATCCAGTTTCTCCCGATCGATTTCACGCAAGCCGGCAACACGGCATTTGGCGGTGATCCATTCAGGCGTCACTTCGCCGGCCTGCACATTGCAACGATGGCCCATGTAATCGGCAAGCGCCTGCCAAATGGCCTCATGGAGCGCGGCGCTGTTTTTGTCGGCTAGAGCCGTCTCGGCTTTTTTAATGGCGTTCCGGGCCGAGCGTGGCGCTTGGGCGCGACGCTGGCGGGAGACATCGCCCTGAAATGATTGTCGACGTCGCTGAAAGACCATCAAACCTGCGAGTGCAAGGAGGGGCGTGAGATGGAGCCATGGCTGAATGGAGTGACTTTCGCCTGGCCGAGCGCTCGACGGCACAATGCTTCGCTTCACATCCAGAATATCAATCCCCAGTGGTGCGCGATCTGGCGCTGCCGCAGCGGAGGGTGCCTGCACGAGTTGCAAGTCGGTGTCTTCACCCGCTTTCACTAACAAGGGAAAAGGTCCGCGGGTAATGGTTTGGTAAGCGCCTTGCTCCGGATTGAAGTAAGTGAAATCCGCCGCGGGAATTTCGGTGACGCGGTCGCTGCGCGGAATAAATACCTGCTCGAAGGCGCGGTGGTCGCGTCCGGTGGAGGTGAGTTTAGGGTCGTAGGCGCGAAATTCGGGGCCGAAATCGAAGGCTGGCATGGATATGTTTTCAAAGTTACCCATGCCGGTGATGCGCAAGGTCAGCGTAACCGGCTCGCCGGCAGTGACTTCGGAGGGCTGCACGCTCATGTCCACATTGAAGCGACCGACCGCGCCACTGAAATTTGCGGGGCGACCCTCGGCGGGCAGGGGGCGAATCGTGAGGTCAACGGGTTCGATGGCCACGGATACCGGCTGGGTCGAGTGGCGTCCGAAGAAGAAGTCATCGAAACCGCCGAAGAAGGGATCACGCTGACGTTCGCGTTCCACCAGCACATGCACACGCAGTAATGGATCCAGCGTGACTTCGCCGGAGGCGATGGCCACGCCCTGCATGCGGAAACGGCGCACCTCGAAGATTTCATTATTCACCACTTCGCGGTTGCTGTTGAGCTCAGCAAAATTCTCGAGGTTCAAACCGGTGGCGGGAAGGTTTTGGAACTGTACCTCGCGATGCAATTGAAGACCCCGGTAGTATAAGGCTACCTCGATGTTGAATCGCTCGTGCAGGTAGAACTCTTTGCGCGGCAAGCTGAATCGTGCAAAAAGCATATCATCGAGGGTTTGCTGCTGTCCGTCGGGACGGCCGGAGGGCGGTAAGACCTCGAGGCCGGCGGCGGGTATTTCGATTTTCTGCCCGTTCATGTCGAGGGTGAATGGTCCGATTTGAAAGGTGCCGGTGGAATCCGGTTGAAGCTGGTAGTTGTAGGTGAGGCGACGTTCCTGCTGGCCATTGGCGAACTGGAAATGCTGTTCCTGACCAACATACTGCACGCGGAAACCCGGCATGGCGGGTAGCGCTGGCGCTTGCGGCGGGTTCAAGTTGATGAAGTTGAGCTTGAGCGTGGCGGTCTCGTTGAGACGAATAGCGCCCGGTTGCACCTCCATGGTGATTTGCCGGGCGAATAGTGGCATAACCGGAACAACAATTCCGGCCAGCAACAAGAACCACCATGTAACTCTTTGCTTCATCACCAGTCTTTTTCCACGGGCGGCATGTTCTGCATCTGCCGCTTGATCATGTCCTGCATGATACGCTCGCGTTGAGCCTCTTCAAGCTGGCGAAGGCTGTCCAGCACCATTTCCGCCTCGTCTTCATTCAGGTCGGAGGGTTGAGGCTGATCTTGCTCCTGCTCTTCCTCGTTGCCCTCGTTTTGCTCGCCCTCATTTTCCTCTGGAGGTTCTTGCTCTGACTCCTCTTCTTCATCCGGCGACTGCTCGTTTTGATTTTCGCCGGATTCGTTTTGATCAGCCTGTGAATCCTGGTCCTGTTGGTCGCTATCGTCGGATGAATTGTTCTGGTTTTGTTGTTCCTGCTGTTGTTCGATGAGGGCCTTCAGACGAATCAAGGACTCGTCCTCCGGATAAAAAACAAGGCCCTCATTCACGATGGCGAGCGCGGGTTCCGGGTTTTCGCGGATGAAGGTAGCGGCGCCGAGATTGAAATAATCGGCGGCGGATTCCACCTCGGCGCGGATGGGCAGAGCCAGGATGCATAACGCGATAACAGCGAGTTCGAATCGCTTCATGGCGATCCTCCCGGAGGCATCGGCGGTGGTGCAGAAGGCGCGAGAATGTCTGCGACCGAGGAACTACGCTGGGTCATTTGCTCAAACTGCTTTTTCACCTCGGGTTCGAGCGAAAGCGCCTGTTCCATGGCTTCGAAGTTCTGCTGAAACCATTGCGCGGCTTCGACGAACTTGTATTCGCCGACTAGCTGCTCGCCCTGACGGACGTGCTGCATGGCCATGGTGACCATGGCGAGGATGCGCTGCTGAGCGAGGCGGCAAAGTTCGAAGTTGGTTTTGGCGTCGATATCATCCGGCTTGAGCCGCATGGTTTGGATGAAGTTAGTGGCGGCGGATTGGAAAAGTTGGAAGCCTTTGGCGACCTCGGCGTTGTCGAGGGATTGGCGCGCGGTGGTGTAATGGACATTGCCGAGGTTGAAATAAGCGCGGGCCTGCAAGTCGAGGTCGGGCGTGCGAAGCGATTCAGTGAAGGCTGCTTCGGCTTCGTCAAGTTGGCTCAAGCGAAAATGGCCGATGCCGATGTTGTAATGAAGCATGGCAGGATCAAAGGGTACGTTTTCCTTGGGTAGAGCCGCGAGCGCGCGGGTGAAATCATCGAGACCTTCCTGGAAACTTCCGTCGGCGTATTTTTTATAACCCTCGCGGAACAGTGAGGAGGGATCAACCGGCGCTTGCGCGTGGCTGTTCGTGCCGCTCAGCACGAGAGACAAAATACAGATGAATGACGCGAATAGTTTCATGATGCCGTCTTCTCCCGGCGCGCTGCTTCCACCGCCAGCAACAATAAGCCCGCGCCGATGAACCAGCCCGCGCGGTCTTCCCACATCTTCATGCGCTGGGTTTCGCCGGCGGCCGGACGAAGTTTCGACCATTCCTCCTGCACGAGGCGTTCAAAACCGAACTGGCCCGGCGCGGCCCGCAGGTAGGCACCGCCGGTGGCGAGGGCTAGGCGCTGGAGCATCCCTTCGTTGAGGCTGGTCTTCACGATGTTGCCACTGCGGTCGCGCAGGAAGTTTTCGCGCCCGGCATCATCCGTAACCGGAATCAGCTCGCCTTCCGGACTGCCCACGCCGATGGCGTAGACCCTGATGTTTTTCTGCTTCAATTGGTCGGCCAGCTCTAGCGGATCTTCAAGCGTATCCTCGCCATCCGTGATTAATACGATGATGCGGTCGGCGGCCGACTCGTCGTCAAAAGCATCCATTGCGGTGCGCAAGGCGGAAGCGATGGCGGTTCCTCCGCGCGGGACAAGGCCGGTATTGAGGTCGTTGATGTACATCATCATCGCCGCGTAGTCGGAGGTGAGGGGACACTGCAGATAACTGACTCCTGAGAACACCACCAATCCGGCACGGTCCCCGCGTAATTGTCCGAGCAAGTCACGCAACCCCCACTTGGCCTGCTGCAGGCGGTTGGGTTTCAAATCGGTGGCGAGCATGGAGCGGGAGGTGTCAACGGCGACGATGATGTCGAGCCCGGTACGCTGAATTTCGCGCCAGGTGAATCCCCATTGGGGGCGGGCGAGGCCGATGGCCATCAAGGCCAGCGCCGCTACCCACAGGCCGAGGCGACCATAGATGCGGCGGGGTCGCCATCCAGGTGCGAGTTCGTTCCAGAGTCCGGCCTCAATGAGGCGGGCCACACGGCGAAGACGATTCCGCTGCAGCCAGAAGCAAAGTGCCGCAAGCGGAATGAGCAGCAACAGCCAGGGGAAGGTCTCCGGCGCGCCCCAGTTCATGGCAATCTCCCAAGGCGGGTGAGCGCGAAAAGTTTCTCGAGACTGAATGAAATAATCGCGGCAAGCAGGAACGGCATGAAACGTTCCTCGAAATAGCGGTATTGATCGATGTTGATTTCCGTCTTTTCGAGGCGGTCGATTTCATCGTAGATGGCACGGAGACCATCGAAATCCCGGGCGCGGAAGTATTTTCCGCCGGTGATGTCGGCCATTTGCTGCAGGGTGCCTTCATCGATTTCCGAGCGCATGCGCACGGTGCGGGTACCGCCGAACATGTCCGGAACCTTCATGTTCACAATCCCGTCAGTTCCAGCGCCGATGGTGTAAACACGAATATCGAGGGCCTCTGCGGCCTTGGCGGCGTTTAGCGGTGTGATTTCGCCGCGGTTGTTGACACCGTCAGTCAGCAGGATGACCACCTTCGATTTTGCATCGCTATCGCGCAGGCGATTAACCGCGGAGGCAAGCCCGGAACCGA
>JBMTVS010000154.1:0-5215 GCA_049451655.1 Kiritimatiellia bacterium
CCTTCGGCGGCGCTCAGGTGTCCCGCACATTCTACGCGCGCGGCCAGACTGGTCAGCAACTCCTCATCGTCGCCTACGGACAACTCATGCGTCAAGTCGAAGCCGGCAAAGTGAAGCAATTCCCTCGCCGCGAAATGCTCGACGTGGTGCTCATCGACGGCGTGGCCCGCGGCATCGTCTGCCGCAACCTGGTCACCGGCGCCATCGAGTCCTACGCCGCCGACGCGGTGATTCTCGCCACCGGCGGTTACTCCACGGTGTTCTTCCTTTCAACGTGTGCAGTGAACTGCAACGCCACCGCGGCCTGGCGCTGCTACAAGAAAGGCGCCTACTTCGCGAATCCTTGCTTTACGCAGATTCACCCGACCTGCCTGCCGCAGATGGGCGAGTCGCAATCGAAGCTGACCCTGATGAGCGAAAGCTTGCGCAACGACGGCCGCGTTTGGGTGCCCAAGACCAAGGGCGACAAGCGGCCACCCAGCCAGATTCCGGAGGCCGAGCGCGATTACTTCCTCGAGCGCCGCTATCCCGCCTTCGGCAACCTCGTCCCGCGCGACATTGCCTCGCGCGCCGCGAAAGGAATCTGCGATGATGGCGGCGGCGTTGGTCCCACCGGATACTCGGTTTACCTCGACTTCGGCGACGCCATCAAGCGACTCGGCAAGAACACCATCAAGGAGCGCTACGGTAACCTCTTCGCCATGTACGATGAAATCACCGCTGACGATCCCTACGAAACGCCGATGCGTATTTACCCTGCACCGCACTACACCATGGGCGGCCTTTGGGTGGACTACAACCTGATGACCACCATCCCGGGTCTTTACGCGGGCGGCGAGGCGAACTTCTCCGATCACGGCGCCAATCGCCTCGGGGCCAGCGCGCTGATGCAAGGCCTGTCCGACGGCTACTTCGTTCTGCCTGCCACCATCGGCGACTACCTCGCCACCCGCAAGCCGGGCGGGGTCGACACGCATCATGAGGCCTTCAAGCAGAGCGAAGCCGCCATCAAGGACCAGACCGAAAAGTTGCTCGCCATCAAGGGCAACAAGACGGTGCGCGACTACCACTGGGAGCTCGGCCGATTGATGTGGGACAACGTCGGCATGGCCCGCAATGCGGAGGGATTGAAACGCACCATCAGCGACATTCAGGCCCTGCGCGAGGATTTCTGGAAGAACGTCAGGGTCGGTGGCAGCGGAGAGGACTTCAACAAGAGCCTCGAGTTCGCCGGCCGCGTGGCTGACTTCTTCGAGTTGGGCGAGCTCATGGCGCGCGACGCGCTTGAACGCAACGAGTCCTGCGGCGGTCACTTCCGCGAGGAATACCAGACTCCTGAAGGCGAGGCGCTCCGCAACGACGACGAGTATTGCCACGTTTCGGCCTGGGAATTCAAAGGCGAAGGCGAAACGCCCGAGCTGCACAAGGAAGCGCTCGAGTTTGAAAATGTTCACTTAACCCAACGCAGTTACAAGTAAGCACGGTTCATTCAAGACAGGAAGCACTACCATGAAATTCAACTTGCGAGTTTGGCGTCAGGAAGGACCGGACCTGCCCGGGGCCTTCGCCGATTACACCGTGGACAATATCATTCCGGAAATGTCGTTTCTGGAAATGCTGGATTACCTCAACGAGGACCTCATCAAAAAAGGCGAGGAGCCGGTGGCCTTTGACAGCGATTGCCGCGAAGGTATCTGCGGCACCTGCGGGCTGGTCATCGACGGCATGGCCCACGGTCCGAAACTCGAATGCACCACCTGCGAGGTGCGCATGCGCATGTTTGAGGACGGCTGCACCATTACCGTGGAGCCGTTCCGCGCGAGAGCCTTTCCCGTCATCAAGGACCTCGTGGTCGATCGCAGCGCGTTCGATCGCATCATCGCCAAGGGCGGCTATGTTTCCGAGAACACCGGGTCGGCACCGGATGGCAACGCGATCCCGGTGGCGAAGGACATCGCCGAGGCTGCCATGGATTCCGCCGCCTGCATCGGCTGCGGCGCCTGCGTGGCCGCCTGCCCGAACGCCTCGGCGGCGTTGTTTGTGAGCGCCAAGATTTCGCAATACGCCTTGCTTCCGCAAGGTAATGCAGAACGCAAGGAACGCGCCAGCAGGATGGTGACCCAGATGGACAACGAGTCTTTTGGAAACTGTTCGAACCACGCAGAGTGCGAGGCGGCCTGCCCGAAAGGCATCAGCATTGAGAACATTGCCCGCATGCGCCGGGAATATCTTAAAGCCATTTAGCCTTCCATGATGCCCCGGGTCGTACATACATCTAGCGACCCGGTCTATGCGACCGGAACATTTACGAAGCGTGGCGGCGCAGGCTTCTATGCCAACCTGAAACGGTGGCGCTTCCTGATCATGGTTGTGCTCATGGGATCTCCGGTGCTGTTAATTTCATCCGGTTGTGGCAACGAGGGCTTTCGTTCCGGTATCATGAGCCATCCGCCAACGGCTGTGTTCACCAACAGCCTTGGCATGAAATTTCTTCCGCTGCCGGCCAGTCATGGCAGCTTGCTTTCGGTATGGGAAACCCGGGTGCGAGATTTTGCGGCATTCGTTGATGATAGCAACCACGACGCCACCGGGAATTTTTACTACCACCGGAACTATCGCTGGAACTGCGACACGAACTACTGGCGCTATCCCGGATTTGAACAGACGCCGGAACACCCGGTGGTAGGCGTAAGCTGGGGCGATGCCATGGCCTTCTGTCATTGGCTGACCGAGCATGAACGTGCGCTGGGCATCATTGATCGCGATCAGACCTACCGGCTACCGTCCAACCGGGAATGGAATCTGGCCTCTATGCCCGGCTCCGTCTGGCCCATTCCAACTAACAGCGCCAATTACTCGCCACAATTGAAAGTCGATTCCTTCTACCACACAGCCCCGGTGGGAAGTTTCCCTCCCAACGCGCATGGATTCCACGACCTCACCGGCAACGTCTGGGAATTTTGCATCGACCGCGTAAAGGATGAAGTGAATTATGTGGTCATTCGCGGTGGAAGCTGGCAGAACTGGCACCAGCGATTTGTCGGGACGCATGCCCGTGGGAGTTGCGGGGCACAATCCCGCATCGCGATTTACGGTTTCCGGGTGATCTTGGTTACACAGGACCAGCGCACCACGACAATCAAGCACGATAATCAACAACAGCGTGAGCATGAAGGGACATAGCATGAAACGTAGGGAGTTTATTGCCCGCGGCCTGCCGGTGGCAGCCGGGGGAGCGTTGTTGGCCGGATGCAGTGGCGGCGATTCTGCCCCCGCTGTGGTGACCCGGCCGAAAGTCAATTGGCGTATGACCTCGAGCTACACACGTGGACTCGACGTACTGTTCGGTGCCGCCGAATGGTTTGTGAACCGGGTGAGCGAGCTAACCGATGGCAACTTCCGCATCCGCCTCTACCCTGCTGGCGAAATCGTTCCCGGCAACCAGGTCTTCGATGCCGTGCAGCAAGGCACCGTGCAGTGTGGCCAAACCGCGAGCTACTACTACACAGGTAAGCACGAGGCTTTCGCCTTCGATACCGGTGTTCCTTTTGGACTTAGTACACGTCAGCAGTTCGCATGGCTAAATCGCGCCGGGGGACTTGAACTGCTCAACGAAATATACGCTGACTTTAATATCCTGGCTTTCTCTGCGGGAAGTACCGGGGCACAGATGGGTGGATGGTTCCGCCGCGAAATCAACAGCATCAACGACCTCAGCGGACTCAAGATGCGCATCCCCGGACTCGGCGGCGAGGTGATGAGCCGGATGAACGTTACGGTGCAATTGCTCTCCGGCGCTGAAGTCTACATGGCGCTCGAGCGTGGGGTCATCGACGCCGTGGAGTGGGTGGGGCCGCACGACGACGAGAAACTCGGCTTCCACAAGATTTGTAAAAACTACTACTACCCCGGCTGGTGGGAACCCGGCGCCACGGTTTCGCATTACGTGAATCGTCAAGCGTGGGAAAAATTGCCGGCCGAATACCAGGCCGCCGTCGCCGTCGCCAGCGCGGAGGTCAGTATGTGGATGACCAACGAGTACGACGTGAAAAATCCGCAAGCGCTCCAACGCCTGCTCGCCTCGGGTACCCGCCTGCACAAGTTTCCGGACGACGTCATGCAGGAAGCCCGCCGCATCACCAACGAATTACTCGAGCAAAAATCCGCCGCCGACGCCTCCTACCGCAAGGTCTACGAGCATTGGAAAGCGTTCCGTGACCAGTCCAATCCCTGGTTCGCAGTCGCGGAGTTGCCGATGACGGAGGTCATTTACCGGTAAGTGGGTCTGTTGCTCAACATCGCGGATCCCGGCTGGAAGGCATCGAGGACGCAGCCGTTACAGCCCTATAATTCAACGTGTTTTTGTCGGGCGGGAACGGTCGTAGACCTGCCCGCCTGATTTCCATCCAGGGGCAAATTTCCACCCTGCGTTAAATGTGAAAATCATCCGTCGGCAATTCCAGCCGCATGGTCGATGACTTGGCGCCTTCCTTGATGCCAGCCAGGCGAGCGACCAGATGCTCCACGGCTTCACGGCAGGTATGTTCGCCCACGATCGCGGTTTCCACCGGCACGTTTTCGGTGAGCATTAAATAGGAAGTGAGGTAGGCCTTCTGGGTAGGAATGAAAAAGGTCTTCCGGCACTTCGGGCAGTTACCACGCCGGCCGGCATCCCGGTCCCGGACCCACAACTTCTGTCCGCAATAAGTACAACCAATTTTGAATTCCGCTTCTTTGTGTTCACGCAGAATGACTATGCTCTTCGGAAGCAGGGTTTCCGATCCCAGCACGTGATACGCCTCCTTGATCACATGTATGGTCGTCTGATCGAAGTAGCGGGTCAGCATCAAGCATGCATCCGCCCGGCTGATCACCTCCGTCAACTCATTGCCCGGTTTGTCGTACAGGCGAAACAACTCCATTTGTACGGTGTGCGCACCTACAAATATTTCGCCTGAGCCCCCGGTCTTTAGACCGAGCGTGTCGAAAAACTTCTCCCCGTAATCTTCGGTGAACGAAAATACAGGAAGGTATATTTTCCCGTTATTGAAGCTCGTGCTGTCGTTCATGACTAAACATTAGCAGCCATAACATATTCCGGCAATGCAAGAACTTGGTTATAGGACTTTGTGGGCGCATGGCAGTACTGCGGGGATTGAATTTTAATCGGAACGGGTTCCTTCTTGGGTCTTCCGATTTTTTACCGAGCCTCTTT
>JBMTVS010000155.1:0-5197 GCA_049451655.1 Kiritimatiellia bacterium
TGGTCTGGATCATGATCGTCGCTTCGGGAGAAGGATCGAACTCAAGGGATTCGATTAGAAATAACAGGACATTATGGGGTGGAAATTTAGGTGCCTCGCCAAAACCGGCGAAACGGGAGTCGAACGATTGCGTGAGGACCTGCCTTGCATGCTTTAGCCAATCCTCTAAGGCCATGTCATCAAGAGCAGGGTCATGCATCGCCTTGTTGTTCTCACCGATAGCGTCCGTAAGTTTATTCGCCTGCTCCTCAACATTGTCACGCTCGCTCTTCCAGAGTTCAGTCAGCTTCAGTAGCAATGATTTGAAGCCGATACGGCCGGGTTGATCCTCGCGCGGAAAGTAGGTGCCGGCATACCACGGACGCCCGTCCGGGGTGAGCCAGACCGAATTTGGCCAGCCACCGCGCCCGGTGATGATGGTGGTGGCGGTCATATATAAAGCATCCAGATCAGGGAATTCCTCGCGATCAATTTTAATGCTGATGAAGTGTTCGTTCAGGATGTCTGCGACGTCTTGTTTTTCGAAAGACTCGTGCGCCATCACGTGACACCAGTGACAAGCCGAATAACCAACCGAAAGAAAGATGGGCTTGTCTTCCTGTTTGGCCCGCGTCAGCGCTTCCTCGCCCCACGGATGCCAGTCAACCGGGTTTGCTGCGTGTTGCTTGAGGTAAGGGCTGGTGGATTGCGATAAACGATTCATGGCTTTATTGCTCGATGATGCGGCATGACAGATTCATGGTGGCGATGGTCATAGACTGAACCGTACTCAATCAGGGGATGATGTAAAATATCTTTGCAGCAAGTTGGATATTCATGAATTGGCATTGACGCTTGGCATCCGGGGGCTAGATTTCTGGCATGAAAAAACGAACGGCCAAACGAGTCCGCAACACGCGTGAAACCCAAATCACCCTGTCCCTGAATGTCGACGGGTCTGGTAAGTCGTCCATCGACACCGGGATTCCATTCTTTGATCACATGCTGGAGCTCTTGTCCAAGCACGGCCTTTTTGATCTGACCATTAAAGCTACCGGTGATCTCGCCGTCGATTATCATCATACGGTCGAGGACGTTGGCTTGGTGTTGGGCGAGGTGCTGGACGAGGCGCTGGGCGATCGAAAGGGTATTGCCCGCTACGGCTTTAGCTTGTTGCCGATGGACGAGGCTATGTGTCAGACGGCGATCGATCTTGGCGGACGGCCTTACTTCGTGTACCGCGTCGCGAACAAAAAGAAGAAAATTCGCGACTTCGATGTCTATTTGCTCAAGCACTTCTTCGAGTCGCTGGCCGCCAAGGGACGCATGAACCTGCACATCGATCAGCAATATGGCGAGGACGTTCACCACTGCTATGAGGCCATGTTCAAGTCGGTTGCACGGGCCTTGTACATGGCTTGCGGGCGCGATCCGCGGGTTAGCGGTGTGCCTTCGAGCAAGGGTCTGGTATGACCCTTGGTATAATCGACTACGGCATGGGCAATCTGGGGAGTGTGAGCAACGCCTGCTCGTTTCTGGAATTACCTGCCCGCATCATCACGGCTCCGGAGGCGATGGCGCAATGCCAGGCCATCATCCTTCCCGGGGTGGGTGCGTTCGGCGATTGCATGGCGCATCTGGAGGATCATGGATTCGTCGAACCCATCAAGACGTGGATCGCGGCGGATCACCCTTTCCTTGGTATTTGTCTTGGCTTGCAAGCATTGTTTGAGAGCAGCGAGGAGTCACCGGGAATTGCCGGTCTGGGCGTGCTGGCTGGTTCGGTGAAAAAGTTTCGTATCGACCCAAGCCTGAAGGTTCCCCAGATCGGTTGGAACCGCGTGGCCTTTCGCCAGCCGGAACATCCCTTTTTCAAGGGGGTGAGCAGTGGTACCCATTTCTATTTTGTGCATTCCTATTATGTGGATGCTCGCGATGAAGAACTGGTCGCCGGCGTGACCGGTTACGGGTTGGACTACACTTCGGCGGTGGCCCGGGGCAATCTGGTGGCGGTGCAATTTCATCCCGAAAAAAGTCAGCAGGCGGGTTTGGCCTTATTGAAGAATTTTGGAGCAATGGCAGCATGAGTGATTTTACGATTTTTCCGGCGGTTGATTTAAAGGGCGGGCGTTGCGTGCGACTCCTGCAGGGGCGTGCCGATGCCGAGACGGTATACGGCGATGACCCGGTGGCCATGGCCCTTCGCTGGGTGGAGCAGGGGGCACGCTGGTTGCATGTCGTAGACTTGGATGGAGCGTTCGAAGGGCGATCGGTGCAGTATGACATCGTCGGGCGTATCATCGCCGCGCTGGATATTCCGGTGCAGGTCGGTGGTGGCATTCGTACCGACGAGGATATTCAACGTCTGGTTGATCTCGGTGCCTCGCGGGCGATTCTCGGCACGCGGGCCTGGGCCGATCCGGATGGCCTTGGAGCGCTGGCGACTCGATTTGGCGAAAAGTTGGCCGTGGGAATTGATAGCCGCGATGGCAAGGTGCAGATCAAAGGTTGGACCGAGACCACCACGCTCACCACGGTTGAGCTCGCACGAAAAGCGGATACGCTCGGTGTGAAAACGCTAATCATTACCGATACGGCGACCGATGGCATGCTTCAGGGTCCAAACGTGGCGGCGCTCGATGAAGTTTGCCGGGCGGTTTCGGCGGATGTGATCGCCTCCGGTGGGGTCACCACCCCGGAAGATGTTCAAGCCCTCAAGGCGTTGGGAAACGCGAATATGATTGGCGCCATCGTGGGCAAATCATTGTATGAGGGACGCAGCACGCTGGCTGCGATGCAATCGGTTTAGCCCCGCATCAGGCTGCCACCAGCGCCTTGCAGATGCGCACGGTGAGATCGGTAATTTCTTTCGTTTTGTGACGGAAGAATCTCTCCGCAATACCGAGATGCCGGGCAAAGAATCGACTAAATGAATTCTCCGGATAGGCATACACGGTTACGCCATAACGGCAGGAGGTCGCATCGATCTCTTGAACGTGAATTTTGATCACGGCGCGGAAATTGCCGAAAAATCGCTCGCCCGCTGCATACAAGATCAGTTCAGCAGGCTCGCCTTCCTCGATATGCCGGTGCAACTCGATGATCTCCGAATATTGATCTGCTTTATTCACATAGCTCCAGCGCCGGTCGCCATGCTGCTCAATCACGAATTCCGATTTTTCGCCGTTGTCCAGTAGTCGCGCATAAGCCTGTTGCACCGCGTCGAGGATATTCTCCTGCAAGAAAAGATGGCGGGCTTCGGCGTAGGAAACATCTATGTCCCCTTCGCCAGTAATCAGGATGTGATGGGCGTTGAGGACAGACTGATAATGCGGCGAGTCAGCGTAAGGCTTGGCGCTCGCTTCCGCATGAATCGAGACTCCGGGCATAATCAGGCCAATAAAAAGAAGAATGCGCATAAGAATACATTCTTTCGCGCATGTTTCGGCACGATAACATTACCGTTAAAGTGTCGTAAGGGTTTGCATGAGCCGGTGCGTCAGGACGGACTTATGTATCTGCAAACAATGCGGCGAGCTTTTGAATTGATTGTGGCGTCAAGTCGTGTTCATAGGGCAGGGGGATGACGTTGGCCGGTTGAGCCAAAGCGCCGATAAAGGCGAGATTATCCGCGCGAATGATTTGATCTTCCTCGCTTTCGGCGGCGCTTGTTTCATTCATGGCTACGCATGATAATCGCAGGTCATGCCGTCGCAGCTCGCGCAAAGTCAGTCCCGTGTGATTAATCGTGCCGAGCGCGTTGCGCGACACGAGGACGACTTCAGCGCCGCTGGCGGTGATGAGATCAAGGATGGTATGCCGTTCATCGAGCGGGACCAGCAATCCACCTGCGCCTTCGACGAGCAGCGTTTCATGCTTTTTTGAGAGATCGTGAATTGTCGCGATAATTCGCTTTGCGTCGATGACCACGCCTTCCTCGCGCGCGGCAAGATGGGGCGAAGCGGGTAGGGTGAGGCGGTAGAGCTGACGGATGGCCCGGTTTTCATCGACACCCGCCATGGTTCTAATCCATTGAACGTCATCATCACCTTGCCCGCACCCGGTCTGCACCGGCTTGAACGCCGCCGCGTCGATACCACGATCGAGCAGGGAACGCAAAAGTGCGGCGGTGACCACGGTTTTACCCACGCCAGTGTCTGTCCCCGTGATGAAGATAATCCTGCTCATGATTTACTCAGCAGGCGGCAGATAAGCGTGTTTAGTTGGCTCTCTCGCGCCTTTAGCCAGAAGACCGTGGCAGCTCCGGCGGTGTCGGCAACCCAATCGTAAACATCCATATACCGGTTCGGAATACTGGATTGATGCAACTCATCGATGATCCCATACATTGAAGACAAGGTGAGAGCCGCACAGGCGGCGAAAAAGGTGCTGTATCCAACAATCCGGATAAACGGATAGATGAGCCAAGCGAGTACGCCGAACAGAATCATGTGAATAATCTTGTCTGCAAAAGGCGGTAGCCAGATGCCGGGATCAACCGGTTCGGATTGACTGCTCAGCCAGTAAATTAAGGACGCCCAGCCGAGGACAGGAATCCAGCCCAGCACTCGATAAAGTTGCACGAAACGTTTCATCTTTGCGGTGACATTAAATTAGCGGGTTTCGCCATGAAAGAAAAGGGCGAGCAAGACATGCTTTCCGGTTGATGAAACCCGTCTGCAGCGTTTACCCTCCGCCCATGACTATGCCGGATCCTTCCGTGAACGAGGTGGTAGAGCTGACCCGTATATTGGTGGGTATTCCGAGCGTTAATCCGTTGCTGGCTGACGGAGACCGGGAAATCAGCGGTGAGCATCGATTGGTTGATTATCTGGAATCATTTCTGGGTACCCGGGGCTTCGCCTGTCGTCGCGTGGAGAAGACCGCAGGGCGACCGAATCTTGTCGCGACGTTCGGACCGGATGTCCCCGCTCGACGTATTATGATTGAGGCTCATTTGGATACTCAGGGCATTCACGGCATGACTGTGTCACCCTTCGCGGCTGAGATTCGCGAGAACCGCCTTTATGGTCGCGGAGCCTGCGATATGAAAGGGCCCATGGCGGCCGCGCTGGTGAACCTCACGCCGGATCGCTTGAACAAGCTGGCTGGCGCGGGCGTGCAGATTCTCTTTGTGGCGGCGATTGGCGAGGAAACAGGCAACATCGGTGCGCTGGAATTGGTAGAGGAGGGCATTGCAGCCGATGAAGCCCTTGTG
>JBMTVS010000156.1:0-5016 GCA_049451655.1 Kiritimatiellia bacterium
GTATCATCCCGGCCTGGTCGGCGGACATTGCATCGGGGTCGACCCCTACTACCTGACCCACCGTGCCATCGCGCTCGGTTATCACCCGGAAGTCATTCTCGCCGGACGCCGCATCAACGACAGCATGGGCCAGCACGTCGGCGAGCAGGTCATTCGCGCCCTCAACCAGGCTGACCGCCTGCCCCGCCATGCCCGTATCCTGGTCATGGGACTCACCTTCAAAGAGAACGTTCCCGACTTTCGCAATACCAAGGCCATCGACGTCGTGCGCTATCTGCAAAACTACGGCACTGACGTGGCGGTCTGGGAACCGATGGTCAGCGCGGAGCAATTGGAGAAAAAGTTCGGCGTTGCCACCATGGATTACGCGCACGCCAGTGAGCTCGACGCCGTGGTGCTGATCAATGGCCATGATGTTTTCCGCGATATCAAGCTCGCCGAGCTGAAAGCGAAGATGCGCACGCCGATCCTGATCGACCTGAAGAACTTCTTCAATCGCCAGGATGCCTTGAATCTCGGCTTCCATTACCAGAGCCTGTAGGCGCGATGCCGGACCCCACGCATTCCGCCCGCCCGCTCGAGCTGCACATCTGGCGTCACATTGCCGTCTGCCTGCCCGCCGACTGGGAGATGCTCCAGTTCTCCTCCGAATACGAGCGGGGACGCATCGCCTTCGCCGACCGCTATCAATTTCGCGCCGAGTTAAGCTGGCGTGCGGTCAAGGGCGAACCGGATTACGAGCGCATGGTGTCCGACTACATGCTAAAGCTTGAACAGGAGAATAAACTCGGTGATGCCAAGCCCCTGCGTAAGGCGGGCTGGCACGGTTTCGTTGGCATGATGCAGAAGGACTACACCTCGCGCTTCGGGCGATACCTGGAAGAGGTTGGCTGCTTGATCGAGTTGGTGCTCCTCTGGCCGGACCAACAGCGTGATGCGGAATTGGAGACAGAGATTTTATCCTCGATCGAGCACAGCCCGCCCGATGAATATGGATTCCGACGTTGGCGTGCCTTCGGCCTCGACGTCAAGGTTCCGCCCACAGCGGTATTCGAAGGCTGCACGGCTCAACCCGCCCGGGCGGAATTCGCCTTCAGCGACCCCAAGACCGGCAATCAGTGGCAATTCATGCGCCTCGGCATGGTCAACTCCTGGTTCGACGGCAATCTCGAACACTGGCTCAAAAAATCACTCGGCCGCAACATCATCGAACCCCGCTTCACCCACCGCACCCGCGGCAACCATGAACTGATCACCGCCGAAGGACGCTACAAACCCCAAACCATTCACCTCCGCAACGGAACCTTCCAAGCCGCGGCCTGGATCGATGATAAGGATGGACGGCTCTATTGCGCGAAGGTGTGGCAGAGGAAGAAATTGCCGGGAGCGGAATGCCGCGCAAATGAAATGATTTCCTGAACTCGGGCTAAACGGCACACCGCAAACTACTCTCGCGCCGGACTGGCAAGGAGCGTTTGGATTTCCTCGGGTATGTAGCGGGAATCTGACCACGCTTTTTTCTTGGGCGACTCCTCGACCAGGTGAAGACTGGCCAGCAGGACATCGCGGCGGCTGATTTGGCCGACGAGTTTGCCGTCCTCGACCACCGGCAGTCGGCGAAAGCTGTTTTTGAGAAAAATGTCGGCGGCCTTGAAGATTTCGTCGTCAGGGTCGATGACCTTGGTTTCCAGGCTCATGTAATCCTCGACTTCCCCACCTGCTGTTTCTGAATAAAACGCCTCGTTGGCGAATACCGCGAGGCAATCCTTCTCCGACAGGACGCCCAGCAAGCGGTTGTCATCATCAACAACCGGCGCCCCGGATATCTTGTGCTTTAGTAGTAGCGAGATGGCCTCGAAAATAGGCATCCCGGGCTTGAGGGTGACCAGATGAGTGGTCATGAAATCACGAACAATTCTTGGCGCGCTCATAGTAACCTCGCTTCCTACGGAAACTATAAATATTCGATCAAGATTGAGCAAGTGTTTCGTGGAGGTTTGGTTGCGGGTTGAAGGTACCGATTTTGGATTTTTGATTTCGGATTTTGGATTGAGAAGAGGTGCTTGGTGCTTGGTTATCGGATTGTCAAAACATCCAACACCTCAAAACGCTGGCCATTCGTTAACTTTTTTTAGTGCCGCATAAATTTTCTGGTCCGCCCGGGGCAAGGCATGCTGATCAACTTCCTCCAGGGTCACCCACTTCCAGTCGTCGCATCCAAGCGCCTTGGGCCTCCCCCGCTCCACCCGCACCCAATGCGCATGCAAGTCCATCGAGAAATGGCTGAACACATGACGAACGGTAACAAGATGAGGACCAACCCGTGTCTCAATGTCGAGTTCCTCCTTTAGTTCGCGTTGAATGCAAGCGGTTATGGACTCCCCCTGCTCCACTCCGCCGCCGGGAAACTCCCACAATCCGCCCAGCATCGCTTCCTCCTTCCGGCGCGCGAGGAGTATACGGCCACGACGATCAATGATGATGCCCGCGCCCACGTGCCGGTGCGGAATTTTCTTTTTGGTCGCTCGCACAGGAAACTTTTCCACCGCGTCCATTCGCCGGGCGGCACATACGCTGCGCAGCGGGCATATCTCACAACGCGGCTGACGGGGCAGACACACCAACGCGCCCAACTCCATCATCGCTTCGTTGAAATCGGACGAACGACCCGACGGCAAAATTTGCTGAAGATGATTTTGCATGGCCTTACGGGTAGCAGGCTGATCCGTTGATGCCTCCACGGCCATGACCCTGGCCAACACACGCATGACGTTGCCATCGAGCACGGCATGATCGAGACCAAAAGCCAGGCTAGCCACGGCAGCGGCGGTGTATGGACCAATACCCGGCAAGGCGAGAAGTCCGTCATAATCGCGGGGAAATTTTCCGCCCCGCTGCTCTACCAAAAACATGGCGGTCTCTCGGGCCCGCCTGGCACGGGCATAATAGCCGAGCCCCTCCCACGCCTTCAAAACATCACCCAAGGGAGCTTTGGCCAACGATCCGAGCGATGGGAATCGACGCATAAATCGACGAAAATATGGCTCGGCTTGATCGACCCGAGTTTGCTGCAGCATCAACTCGGAAATCCATACCCGGTAGGGCGTGCGGCGTTCCCGCCATGGCAGCACCCTCCGGTTCGCTAAAAACCAGACGAGCAAATCCCGCTGAAAGGCTTTTCTGTGAGCCGGGGATTCTGCGGGCCACGCAACCGGCGATTGATTACCGGAGCGCTTGCTCATGTTCACGAATCCGGCGTTGTTCTTGCTCGATTATTGATTGCCCGGGTGCGTTCGATTGCTCGACCGCGTCCATACGCATTTCCCCCACGGTCATGGTCAGGACGTCAACCGGCCAGACATAGGCAACATTTCTGGTATTGTTAGCTTCATCGATATGCACGAAACCAAAACGAACATCCTGTTTATTGGAGCCGGGCCGGGTAGTCGACCAGCGCGGGAACATGACTTGACCGCCCATTGCCTGCGTGTGTTGCTCGAGCCATTCGGCAACCGTTGCTTCTCCTTGCGGTCCAGCGCTCGACCTGACCAATTCAAAGAGATCCTCAGGACGGACTTCATCGCTTGCCTGCCTCATCATGCGCTCCCGATCCGCGCGGATCTCCTCGCGACGGTTGAAATAAGCACGGTCCTGGGAAGTCATCGGGTCACAGCCGGTGATGGTGCCCATTACAGGCAAGAACATCAGCAGCATTTTGAATGTTTTGTTCGCGAGCATCTCCTCCAGCTTTATCTTTGACCGTTTCCAGCAATGGGCTTATATTTTCACGCATCGATTTCGTAAAGGATCATCATCATGGACGAAGCAGAAAACAATCCATCAAAACCTAAATTACCCATCAGGCCAAATCGTATAGCCATTCGTCCGCCTGCCGCTTCGCTGACACCTAAAGATACCCCGTCCGCTCCGGCGCCGACTGAATCCTCCAATCCGCCTGCTGCTTCCCCTCCTTCTTCCGAGCCCGAAGGCATTCGTCCGCCCCCCTCCATATTCAATAAAGATAATTTGCCATCATACGCTGATGAGATGTTTGGCCGAAGCACCATACGGATTGAATTGCCACCGGAGGCGGACAAGAAGCGGGAGACAACCCGGATCGAATTGCCGCCCGCGGCAAAAAAGGAGACGACCAGGATTGAATTGCCCTCAGCTGCAACTGATCAAAAATCAACCACCATTGCGCTAGGGATACCCGCTGCCACATCAACGGGCCCGGCAAAACCCAAACGTCCGGGTGCGTTGATCATGAAGCGACCGGGAACAACAGCCGGGGCCACCGAGTCGATTGATGAACAGCCGGGTGAAACTGCCACGATCACCCGGCAGGCTCGAAACAGCGAAACCGCGCGCATCGATTTGTCTCTGGATCAACCGGAAGCTACCGACGAAAAACCCAAAACAATTCGAATTAAACGTCCCGAGCCCGCCACGGGCAAAAAGCCGCTTTCAATCGCACGTCCGCAACAGGGTAAAAAAGCTACAGCGGCAACCCTTGCCGAGCCCGAGATCATTGATGAAGAGGAAGAGAACGCACCAAGTCTCGTCGCTGGAATTACGGCCATCGCTGCCTTGCTGGTCGCCGGCTTCCTCTTCTACATGCTGCTAGCCCAAAGCATCGCCCCTGGACTTCCTTTCCCCGGAAAAATTTAAATCACCAGCGTATAACCCCAAAACAGGAGATTTCTCATGTCAGACCTGATCGAACACATCAATATGAATTCCTGGAGCAACGTGAGTGGCTCATCCGTACCCGTGCTGGTTGATTTCTGGGCCGAATGGTGCGGCCCTTGCCGGGCCATTGCCCCCGTATTGGAGGAGCTCGCCAAGGAGTACGAAGGGAAACTGAAGATCGTCAAAGTTGACGTGGATCAGGCGCCTGATTTGGCCCAGCAATTTGGCATCCGATCTATTCCCACCCTGTTGATCTTCAAGGGTGGTGCCGTGGTTGATCAGAGCGTCGGCGCGCTGAGCAAAGCCGCCCTTAAGACCCGTATC
>JBMTVS010000157.1:0-4980 GCA_049451655.1 Kiritimatiellia bacterium
ACATCCGCGCCGCCGCCGCCTCCCTCCTCCGCGAAGACGCCCTCGCGGTCAGCCGGCTTTATCCTCAAGAAAATTGATTCATGCAGAGATCAAGCTGCCCGCATGAATCTTTCAGCCATGGATTGGATCAGCTTGTCTTCCGCACCACCAACCAACCGCGTGCTGGCAACTGCACACGCCCCTTCTTTCTCAATTTGCCGTTCCATAAATCATCACCCTCAAATGGCAGCGCCACCTCGACCGGTTTACAGCAGGCATTGAGATAAATCCTCACCCGGTCGCCATCCAGTTTACGCTCATAAATCACCACCCGGGGATGCGCATGCTTGATCCAGTTGTGCGCGCCGCGTCGCAATACGGCATGCTCATTCCGCAGGGCGATGGCCTTGCGATAGAAGGCATGCAGTTTCATGTCCGGCTGGCGCACGCGCTTCCTCACCCCGCCCTGATGCGAAAGCGACTCCGGCTCGTGGCGAATGTCGTCCCACAACATTGGCTGCCGGTCGCAGGGATCGTTAGCCCCCCACATGCCGATCTCCGTGCCATAGTAAATCATTGGCGCACCAGGATAGGTCATTTGAAAAATCACCGCCTGTTTTAGCGCGGTGATCGCCTGCGCGCCCGGTCGCGTGGTGCGAAAATCGCCGCCGTGCTTGACCCGCGACACGTTGAAATGACGGTCGAAATTCTCGATCGGCAACACTTCCGGATTATTGAGCATGGAAAGAACCCGCCCCACGTCGTGCGAGTCGAAGAGATTCTGTTGCACATAGCTCACTTCAGGCGGATAGGCCTTGCGCACCTTGTTCAAGGCGCGTTGAAAATCCATCGCCGGCATGGGCTTTTTCGAATAACTGAAAAAACTCACCGTGGGAAACAACCACATGTAGTTCATCACCGCGTCGAACTGATCACCCTTCAGGTAATCCGTGGCCATGGTGACAATTTCCGCGGTCAGATAGGCCTGCGGATTGATTTGCTTTACGTGCTTGCGCCAGCCCCGCCAGAAACCATGTGGCACGCAAAACGCGACGTCCAAACGCCAGCCATCAATGCCATCGGAAGGATCGCCATCACCATCCGGATCCATCCAGCGGCGGGTGATGTCGTGGACATAGTTTTTCACCGGAGCCACCAGCCCGTCTTTTGTTTGCGCAAACTCCGGTAACGCTTTGTGGCCGAACCAGCCGTCGTAGTCGAAACTGCCATCCTTGTTCCACTGCTTGATCTTGTACCAGTTCCGGTAGCGGGAACGCTTGCCATTGGCGAGCAGGTCGCGAAACGCGAAGAAGTCACGGCCGGTGTGGTTAAAAACCCCGTCCAGAATAATCCGCATCCCGCGCCGGTGCACTTCCTTGATAAGCTTCAGCAGAAACTTGTCCGCCTCGGTCCAGATCCAGGTGGCCGGATCCTCGGTCTCCTTCGCCTTGGCCAGTCGTTTTAAATCTCCCTCGCGGTCCGGACCAAACGCCGGATCAACGTGATGAAAGGAGGAGCCGTCATATTTATGCAGGGAGGCGGCATGAAATACCGGATTCAAATAAAGGGCGTTTATTCCGAGATCCTGCAGGTAATCAAGCTTCTCGTATATACCCACCAAATCACCGCCATAGCGCCGGTGGTAGACCGCATGAAAAAAGTCGCCGAGTTTCCGCTCCCACGGCTGCTGGCGGTACCATTCCGAACCCCAGGGCATGACTTTCCAGCCGGGAATCGGTCGCGTGGAAAAATCCTCGACCCGCGGATTGCTGGCCGGACATCCGTTACGAAACCGCTCGGGAAAAATCTGATACCAGATGGCATCACGGGCCCAGTCCGGCGTAAAATTCGCGAAGGTGGATTCATCCATGCTGTGTGTCATCCCTAGCAGTCGTATCCCCGGAGATCACCATCTTGTGTCCATTATGCCTGGTCGGGTCCGACGTGTCATAGACCACAAATTTTATGTGGGGAAATTCCTTCTTTAGCTCGGCGTTGATGAAAGCCCGCACCGCCTCCACGTTCTTCTGGTCGTCATCGGAAAAGCCGATGCTAACGCTATCACCCCTGGCAACCCCGCCGCGCATCATCGCAATCACATGCCGGACAAAATCCTTGATTGCGATTTGTTTGGCCTCCTCCGGACTTTCCGACCCTTTGGTTTTCCGGCCCATACGCTCCTCGAACTCGGGCGAGGTAACACCATGATACTTGTTTAACGCAAGGTAGTTCTCAAGGATCTGATCGTCGCTCAACGAAGCCTCATTGCCATCGAAACGCGCCGCATAAAAACGCAGATTGGCGATCATCTCGCGGCGCTCATCCGGACTCAATACATCACGCACGAAATATTCCACGCCCTTGCGAATCGCCCGCGAGCTGTGTGAACGCGCAGTGATGATGGCGAAAAGGCGGCCTTCCACCAGCGCCTGCCGGAAAGCATCGTAGCTGGGCGCGCCACCACGCTCACCCGCGATGACCGGCGCCAGAGCCGCTTTGGTATCCTCAAGAAATGCGTCCTCGCCCCGCTCCCCGACATCATAAAAATCGACAAAAGCCTTGTCCCAGTCGCCCTCGCGGGGACGATAATTTTCCGTGTCGCGCCGGATGCGGGCAAACTCCGCGGTCGAGACTTCATAGGGCTCCCAGCCGTTCTCCGTCCGCCGCTCGAGATGAATGCGCGTCGGCATGTGCAGGATATTGTCGTCCCAGTCGAACATGTAGTATTTGAGGTCGACCGATAAGTCGCCGGGATCCCGGGGTGGGCGTTTGGACATGTCGCGCGGTGTGGTCATGGTTTTTCCAGCTCTTTCGCTTTCTTCGCCAACGTTACATAGCGCAGGATGCCGTTGGCAATACCGCGGGCGATCCGGTCGCGATACTCGCCTTGCATGATCAGCGCCTCATCGTCCGGATTGGAAAGAAATCCACACTCCACCAGCGCCGCCGGACAAGGTGCATTGCGCAACACGATAAAGCGCGCCCGGCGCAATCCACGGTCATAAGCCCCGGTCTTCTCCACCAGCGCCCGCTGCAATTGAAATCCCAGCGCGGCATTGCCTGCGTTGTGATGGTTACCCGTTGCATGAGTCCGGCGACTGCCGCCATACGTGGAGGCCTGCCCCTCCGCAGCCAATACAAAGGTTTCAATGCCTCTCGCCGTACGATTTTCGGCGGAATTCAAGTGAATGCTAACCATCATATCCGCCTTCACCCAGGACGCCAGCGCCGCCCGATCCTCGAGCTTGATGAATTCGTCACTTTCGCGGGTCATGCGGACATCCATGCCAGCGCCGACCAGATAGCGGCGCGTTCGCTGGGCAATATCCAGCGCCGCCGTTTTCTCCTCCATGCCGCGCCGCCCTTTCGCGCCTGAATCCAGGGCGCCATGACCAGGATCCAGCAGGACAACGCGATGCCCCACCCCTCGCAAATATTCCGCCGGGCGCATGATCGGATCAATCACGGTCAACGCATCCACCTCGCGGATGACCCAGCTGCCTCGTGCCTGATCCATCGGCTCATGCATCCAAACCACGGTATCGCCGATGCGTGCCTCGCGTCGGCCATAGGTAAATCCAATCCCCGCGAGACTGGAGCGAATTGAAGCCTGCATCCCATCGGCACCGGGAATCAATGGCGCGCGGTAGAATGACGCCAACTCATCCAGACGTACAAAACGCTGACCCTCGTGCTCGAACGGAGAGACCCCGCCTCTCGCGACTGGAACGAGCAGCGCCAATACCAGAAGGATTATGCCGAAGCGCGAGATCAAGCTTGCAACACAATCCGGTAGCGCGCCTTGCCGGCGCGAAGATGCTCAAGCGCGTCATTGACACTCGCCATGGGAAAATACTCCACCTGCGGACGAATCTGATGGCGGGCACAGAAATCCAGCATGGTCGCGGCAAACGCCGGTCTCCCCAACAAAGAACCTGAAATCGAACGTGCTCCGGTCAACAGCGATAATACACCGACCGGCACCGGCTCCATTACGGTACCCACAAAATTAAGTCGTCCATTCGGCGCGAGGGCGCCGATATACGCATCCCAATTCATGGCAACGTTTACCGTTACCAGCAGAAAATCCAGGGTTCCGGCTAGTTTTGCCAAGGCATCCGCGTCCTTGCTGTTCACGGCATGGTGGGCACCCATCTCACGAGCCGCCGCCTCCTTGCTTTCCGACGAGGTGAAGGCGGTGACTTCGCATCCCCACTTGCTCAAAAACTGAACCGCAAGATGTCCCAGTCCGCCGATGCCGACCACACCGACACGATCGGTTGGCTTCACGCCGCATTCGACGATGGGTCCAAAAACGGTGATGCCACCACAAAAAAGCGGCCCTGCGGAAAGCGCCTCCACCCCGTCGGGAACGGGAATCGCCCATTCGCTTTTGCAACGCACCCGGTCGGCGAATCCGCCGTGCCGCCCCACGATGGTCTGTTCGCTCCCCCCGCACAAATTGTGATGACCGGACATACACTGCGGACAATGCATGCAACTTCCGGCAAACCAGCCCAGACCAACGCGCTGCCCGACCTTGAGGTGCGTTACGTGATCACCTGCCGCCTCGATGCGCCCCACCACTTCGTGCCCCGCCACCAAAGGATAGGCAGACATGCCCCATTCGTTATCCAGCATGGATAAATCGGAATGACAAATCCCGCACGACTCCACCACGATCTCAACATCGTCCGGGCGAAGAGGACCCGGGTCGTAGGAAAAAGGCTTTAGCTCGCCCCCCGCCTGCTCCGCCGCATAAGCCCTGATCAATGTGGACATAAAAGACTCCTAATCGATTTAGACAACTGGAAAAACCATACATGATTGACGATCAAAACGCTAGGCCCGGCTTGAAGCGCGAACCAGGACAAAACTTTCAGGTTAATCCACCGCGTTGCATTTTCCGAATCAGATGCTAGCCTCTGAAACCATGCGCTTGAAGCCAGGTCACGTCTCATCCATTCTTGTTTTTGGCCTTTTTGCCTTTCTTCATCCACT
>JBMTVS010000158.1:0-4896 GCA_049451655.1 Kiritimatiellia bacterium
ATTTTTA
Source organism: Kiritimatiellia bacterium (assembly GCA_049451655.1). Classification (GTDB taxonomy): domain Bacteria; phylum Verrucomicrobiota; class Kiritimatiellia; order CAIVKH01; family CAIVKH01; genus CALMUP01. The sequence continues at coordinate 8 of JBMTVS010000158.1, forward strand.
CCAGCCTGCAGGAGATGAAGAAGAAGTTTGGGAGGGCGTGACGGGGGGAGGGGGGAGTTCGGGGTTCGGGGGAAGAGGTTAGGGGGAGGATTTTTTGTGGGGCGGGAATGGCTGAGTCTTTGATGTCTTCCCGCCGGACACGATCGACGAGTGATGATACTCGAGGATGGGAACCCGGCTGGAAGGTCTACGACCGTTCCAGCCCTAAAATTCGATTGCATCAATCCAAAATCGCAAATCCAAAATCCAAAATCATTGGTCGGCCTTCCCGCCGGATACGATTATTTCGTCGGGATTTGCGGGTTGGGGAATTTTATGGCGATTTCGTCGCGGAAACTTTTGTAGGCCTTGCGGTATCGTTCCTGTTCGGCGGGGGCAAGGGTTTGGATGTTGGACTGCTGCAAGCTCCGGTAGGGTTTGTGTCCGAGCCGGAGCAGGTGCCAGAGTCCATGAAAGATGTCGTCCGCCCGGCGCCGGTAATGCATGGCGGGCAGTACACATTCATCCGGTCGCGCATCGAGAAACTGGCAGAGGAATCCTTCTTCACCTTCAAGATGCGATTGATGCTGCATCATGGAGTGGGCGGATTGAACGTTGTGGGAAATGAGCTGCATGAAATGCAACAGGTCATGCTCATGCTGGGTGGCCCGTGGCGATTTGGTGGTAAAGAAGGCGTGGAACTGCGCGGTCTTGAGCAGGGAGATGACTTTTTCCACATGTTCGATGCGCTGTTCGGTATCCATTTCCTGCATCGGCATATAAAGTAGCTCGATCGCGCGTTCGAAATACGCATCGCGCCGGGCGAGGTGAATCGGCCGGTTTAAATTGAAGTCCTTGCTCGACATGGGGCCATTATAGCGGATGTAACCGGCAGCGTCTATTTTCGCTTCTAAAGCGATTATCAGGGCAGGCTTGCCACAACGCCGCTAAATCGCTATGTATTAGCGCCAATTAGCAACGGAGATTTGTATATGGCAGGTGGTAAGGAAGACATTATTGAACTGGACGGCACCGTGGTGAAGGTGTTGCCCGCAACCATGTACCGCGTCAAGCTGGACAGCGGACATGAGATCCTTGCCCATATTTCCGGTAAAATGCGCAAGCATTTCATTAAAATCACCACCGGCGACAAGGTGAAGGTGGAGTTGTCGCCCTACGACCTGACCAAGGGCCGCATCACTTATCGCCACCGCACCTGATTCAGCCAACGCCCAACACTTTGGCCGCGGCCCGGTAGTCATCAGGAAGCGGACAACGCATTTCAATGAATTTCCCGGTTACGGGATGGGGGAAGCCCAGCAGTTTGGCGTGCAGCATGTGCCGCGGGATGGCGCGCAGGGCCGGGTTTTCTATCAGGGTGGAACCGTAGTTCTTGTCGCCAGCCAAATGGAGCTGATGCATGGTGAGGTGACGGCGGATCTGGTGGGTTCGTCCGGTGACCAGGGTGAATTCGACGCGCGCGATGTCGCCCACCCGCCGCAAAACCTTCAGGCGGGTGATCGCCTCTTCTCCCTCGATCTTCCGGTTGATGACGTCGAGCCCGGGCGGAATTTTCCCGATGACCAGTCCCTCGTAGACCTTGATGACCTCACGCTGCTGAAATACCGGAATCATCTTCTCGCGACCGGTCTTGTTCCAGGCCAGTAACATGCAGCCCGAGGTGTCACGGTCGAGGCGATGCACGGCGAAGACGGGTCGTCCGAGCGATTCGGTCAGGGCCTCCTCCACGCTGCCGGGGCCGTTGGCCAGCCAGCCGGAGGGCTTGTTAATGATCAGGTAGTGCTCGTCGCGCCAGCGCACCTGCAGGCGGGGCCGCGCCTCGTCGGCGGACTCCCCGGCCACGAGAATTTCCACCAGGTCGCCGGTTTGCAGGATGTGCCGGGCCATCCAGACCCGTTGGCGGTTGACGAAAACCTGGCGGGTATCGATGAGGCGTTTGGCGGCATTCCGCGAAATGTCCAGTTTGCGAGCCATCCAGCCGATGAGCTCCTCGCCCTTCTCGCCGCCGGCCACCTTGATGATGCGTCCTTTTTTCACGCGGCGCATCATTCCCGCAAATCGGGGCGCTTACAAGCTTCCTCTATCAAAAGCTTGTTTCAGGTCAAAATTTAACGTAGGAAGGACGGCTTAATTTTAGCGAAAAATCAGATACACAGATCCGGGAGCCTTGATTATGTCGAACGCAATGAATGAAGAGGAAATTCAATCCGCCATCAGCAGCGGCGATGCTGACTGGAAGCGCGTAAGGAGTGGTCTGGAAAGTCTTTACCGGGCTGGCGAGGCGGGTAAGGCGGATGCGCTGGTTGATCTGGCGGAAGGCGAGCTCAAAGAGAAGGGGCTAATCGATCCGTTGCTGATGATGTATGAAGAGCGGGCCTTGCGCGGTGGCGATTTAAAGGCCGGGCAGAGCTGGGGGCAAATTGCCCTGAACATTATCGGTGCCGAGTGGGAGCAGAAGGCGCTGGTCGAGCAGGCCGGTTTTGACAGTGGCATCGCTCCTCACGAGAGTTTTCGCCGTCTCCAACATCTACGCAAGCTCAAGGAGGGCGCGGTTTGTTACGACAAGAGTTGGGGAACCGGCGTGGTCGGCAAGATCGACTATTTCTACAAGCGGGTCGATATCGACTTCCGGAAAAAGCGCGGGCATCAGCTCGCGCTTTCTTATGCCGCGGAAAAGCTTCTTTTGCTCGATGAGAGCCACCCCTTCTTCTGGCAGCATCAGAAACCGGATGAATTGAAGGCCAAGCTGGCGAATGAGCCGGGCGACGTGGTCAAGATGACCATCAAATCGTTCGGCCCCCTCAACATCGTTCAGTTGCAGGAAACGCTATCGCCGGAGATTGTGCCGCTGAAGGACTGGAAAAACTTCTGGGATGGCGCCCGCAAGCAACTCAAGAAGGACAAGCATGTGCAGGTGCCGGGCAATCGCAAGGATGCCATCCGCTTGATCGACTCGGACGAACTTGATCAGGCCAAAGAGAATCTTGGTGGCATTGGTGAAGAGCGGAACCTGAATACCCTGGCTCAACGGTTTGAGGAAATTGCCGGCGAAGTTGGAGACGGCGGGCTTACGCCGAAACAGCGGGAGATTTTACAGGAGCGTCTCGCCTTCGTCGTGAAGGGCGCGTGGCCGCGTCATCCCACCGTGCTGGCTCGCGTGAAAATGGCTGCAGTTTCGCTGGGCGTAGACGACGAGAGCAAGCCGGCCTTGGCCGCGATCGACAACTTCTTCGCGCCGCGCGTGTTCATGGACACGCTGAAGCTTCTGCCGGTTAAACAGAGCGCGCAATTCATTCGCTACCTCTCCGCACGTGATCAGGCGAAGGTGGATCACTTGATGATCGACCAGATGCGCAGCATGGATATTTCATCCATGTCCGAGGTGATCAGCTACTTGATGGAGAACGGCAAGGAGCGCACGGTTGCGGATATCTTCCGGGCCGCGGTGGAAACCCGCGCTCCGGGTGTTGAGGTGCTTTCGTGGCTGTCACGTAACATGGACAAGGTGGCGGCGTGGAATCTGGGCCCCATGAACTTGATCTTGAACTTCATGGTGGACGAAATCGAGAACACCTATTCCGGTGATGAGCTGAAAGCTCAGAATCAATTGAAGGAGCGTTGGAGCAAGTCGGACTGGATGAAGTCCGCCATGGGGCAGTTGGAGCCGGCTCACCGTGAGGTACTGGTCATGCGGGTCAAGAACTCGAGTGGCTGGGCGGTGCTGGACAAGCAGTCGCAGCTCGCGGTGATGGTTAAGCTGCATCCCGAGCTCGAAGCGCTGATGGCGGCGGCGGCCCGCGAGGAGCAGGAAGACAAGCCGAAGGGTCCATTGACCTCGGTGCGCAGCTATGAGGAACGCAAAGAGCAATTGCAGCGCATTATCAATTTCGAGATTCCCAAGGTGGCGAAGGAAATCGCCGTGGCCCGTGAATACGGCGACTTGCGTGAGAACTTCGAATACAAGGCGGCCAAGGATGCCCAGGCGTTGCTGTTCCGTCGACGCGACGAGATCGGCGCCATGCTCGCGAAGGTTACGCCGAGCGATTTCAAGGATATGCCGGCCGAAAAGGCGGGGTTGGCTACCACGGTGGAAGTTCGATACGGCGATGGACGCACCGAGGAGTTTCATCTGCTGGGCGAGTGGGATACCGATCCAACCCTGCGCATCATTTCGAGCAATTCGCGCATGGCGCAAGTATTGAGCGGCCATGTGGCGGGTGATTCGTTGATGGTGCCGACCGAGGATGGCGAAGAGACCTGCACGATTGCCGCGGTGAAGCCTCTGCCGGAGCACATCCGGATGTGGATTGAGCGCAAGTAAGCCTTTATGGATGACATCCTTCAGCAGTTCCTGCAGCGCGATGCGGGCCCGGTCGTGCAATTCATCAAGTACGCCATCGCGGGTGGTATTGCCACCGGCGTGGATGTGCTGGTGTTTTATCTGGTAGCGTGGAAGTTGATCCCTGCGCTGCGGGAGGATGATCCCATCGTCAAGCGGTTGCGTTTGAGCGTCAAGCCGGTGACCGAGGCCCAGCGCTCCCGGCGTTTTATCTACGTGACCCTGATCGCCTTCATGTTCTCCAATCTGACCGCGTATCTCATTAATATCTTCTGGGTATTCGAGCCGGGTCGCCACGCATGGTATGTGGAGCTGGCTTTATTCTACGCGGTATCCGGCATCAGTATTTTTCTCGGTACGGCGATTGGTTGGGTCATGATCAAGTGGTTTCACATGAGCACGACCGCTTCTTATATCAGCAAGATGATCGCTTCGCTGTTGATCAATTTTGTCTGCCGCAAGTTTTTTGTCTTCAAAGGCTGACGCGGCTTCAGCGGGCGCATGGCAGTTCTGCGGGGATTGATTTTTAATCGGAACGGGTTCCTTCTTG
>JBMTVS010000159.1:0-4881 GCA_049451655.1 Kiritimatiellia bacterium
TGGAGCTTCTTGCGATCCTTGCTCAAGAGCGTGCTCACCGCTTGCATGGACCGGTCGTCCCACACCCACAGTTCGCGGCCGCGCGGCACGAAGGGAAGCGCCGCGTCTTTTTTGCGTTGCCGGGCCTGGCGAATCGGATGCCGGTACTTGCGGGTCGCGGTGTGGCGGGCAAAGCGATCGCGAAAATGTTGCTCCCAGCGGTGAAACTCCGCTGGCGGATGTTGATGGCGGAAGTACATGCACTTGAACACGCGCAGAAAGTCGGACGGCAAATCGATGCGGGAGATGTCGCGGGCGCGTTCCTTTAAGGTGAGTGTGTCGGTCAGGTGAGCGCGGTTGAGGTCGATAAACTGGACCTCGCCCCAAGTGTCATCGTCGATGCGTCGGAGCAGGATGTTTTGGTTGCCGAGGTCGCGATGGCAGACCCCGGCATCGTGCATATCGGCGATGGCCAAGGCGACGGTTTCCATGAGGCGCATGATGCGACGGCAGAGCGGATCCTCAAGGTAGAGACGGTTTAATTCATCGCGGAAGCTGGTGGCCTCGCCCGCGTAATCGCAGAGGAAATACGATTCGTGCAGGCGAGAGCCCTCCCATCGCTCTAGAAAAACGAACGGACGCGGGGTGCCGACGCCGGCCTCGTGGAGACGAACCGCGGCGAGAAACGAGCGCCGGGCCCGGGAACCGGCCTGTTTGAAGTGGGCATCGCGCAGCCAGCCAGCGGGTGCGAAGGATTTCACCGCGAGGTGACGGGGCTTACCGTCCAGCATCAGCGTGTGCCGCATCACCGGATCGGATCCAGTAGAGGCAAAACCCGTCCCCGGCCAGGCCTTGATTTCCGCCAGTTGGCTCAGGGTTTCCGGCGGCAGCGGTTCATTCCCGGCCAGCATGCCGGTGTAAGACCCCGCTTCAATAGGTACGGTTAACATGGCTAGGTACGATAACGCCCCGCGAAGTCCGGCACAATGCGTAAGCGCGCAGACGTTCCGGCGGATTCATTTTCTCTCCCATACTCCGCGGTAACGACAGAGTGTGCCCCTCCACGATACGTGTCATGCCTCATGGAGAGCGAGGCTCCAATGGCCCGCCCGTGGCGTGGGTCCGGGCCGGAGAAGAATGAAATGGATATCTACGGCTTTCAGCGCTTGCCGGACTCAATAAATTAGGTTTGCGATGAGGACTCTATCAGCGGATTGCGGGTACGTATTCCGCTGAAGCGTGAAAAGTCGCGGTCGGCCGTCCATAACTCGCGTACGCCATGATGCTGGCACAAGGCGAAGATGCGTGCATCATGCACCTTGGGGCCCGGGGTTTTACCGGCTTGGAGAACCGCTTTTAACTTTTGCCAGTAGCCGGGTCCTTCCGCCAGCAGGCGACATGACGGCGCATCGATCCACACCTCCATCGCCTTTATGGCCAAATCCAAAGGCGTAGGTGGTTGATAAATTCGGGGATGCGTTACGATCGCCAAAAATTCATGCACGCAAGGCCAGGGAATGGCCCAGGGCACATCATGCTCAGCCAGATCAATTAGTAAACGAAGGGCCCGGTCATGAAATTCTGTATCTTCCCGGTGGGCGTACACCAGAATATTGGTATCGATCGCAATCACGCGCCTCGTTCCTCATAAATGGCATCCCTCACCTGTCCCCAGGATGCACCGGCATATTCCGGAGACAAGCCATTACCCTTCATCGTCACGGGAACGACCTTGCGTCCACCATGTTGACCCTGCTCATCCAGCACCCTGGTCAATCCTTCCTCCACCAAGCCACGCAAGGTGACACCGCGCTGGCGCGAAACCTCCTTGGCCCGGTTTAAAATATGGTCAGACAGCTCTAATGTAGTTTTCATATGTATAGAATGACCCATACACCCATATTTTTCTAGATTTTTGTGGGGACATAGAAGTTGTGTGGGCTTCGCGAGCTGGTGCCTTTTGTCTAATCCTTTACATATCATAGGGTTATATCCAGAAATAACTTCTATGTCCCCACATAGTCCGCATCCTGGAGGACGAGACCCCCTTGGTCCGCCTGTAGCGTGGATCCGAACCGTGAGCAAAAAGAGGAAGATGAACCGCGCGAAGCTCGTGGCGGACAATTTGCATTTGATGATCCACCCCCGGCATTTAGACTCGTGACATGACTGCAGACCGGAACAAAAACCCATCCAAGACCGGCATTCGCGATGTGGCGGAGGCAGCGGGGGTTTCGCGCACCGCGGTTTCGCTGGTGCTTAATGACGAGCCCATCCGGATCAGCGACGAAAAGCGGAAGCGCATTATCGAGGTCGCACGCGCGATGAACTACGTTCCGCACATCGGGGCGCGACGTCTGGCCATCCGGCGAACCGAAACCCTCGGACTCGTCCTACCCGCTCAGGCCAGCGCGTTTACCGATGAAGATGTATTCGACTTCACCCACCATTGCGCGGCCATCGCGTCGGAAAGCGGCTACGATTTGCTTATTCATTTTTATGATAATGCTGAACACGAAAAAAGCGCGCGCACGGCCGACCGGGCCGACGGCAGCATCGTGGTGCTGAGCCGCGACGAAGGACCTGCAGTGGCCGACATCTGGGCTGCCGCCCCGCAACCCCACATCATCATCGGTGGCGGCGGTTACGCGTCGCCACCCGCGCAGTTTGTCGACATCGATATTGCCTCTGGCATAGCCGCCACCACCCGCCATGTAATTCAGCTCGGCCATCGCAATATCGCCTACATCAACAGCGCCTCGCGCAGCGAAAAAATCAACGGCTACCTCGTCGCCCTCACCAGGGCCGGGCTGCCGGTGCGCAGGGAATGGATTTTTGAGTCCGGCCTCAGCGATGCCGCCCTGAACAAGACCGCGGATGACTTGCTGGCGATGCCGGAACGTCCCACCGCGCTGGTCTGCACCAGCGACGCGCTGGCCGCGCGCATGATGCGCATGTTGCGGGCGCGCGGGTTTGACTTGCCGCGCGATTTTTCCATCACCGGCCACGACAACCTCGATATCGCCAACCTGGTCGAACCCGGCTTAACCTCCGTGCGCATGCCGGTAAGGCGCATGGCCCGCCTCGCGGTCGCCCAACTCATCGCGCTGGTGGAAAAGCAACCGGTACGCGCGCTCCAGACAACCCTCTCAGCAGAACTGGTCCCCCGGGCCTCGACGGTGGAGCGGGAGGGCGAGCGAGCTGCGAGCTAGAAACGTTTCGGCTTATTTTTTTTACCATGCACAGTGGTCGCCTGACGACTAATTTACAAACCCATGCTAGTATTGCGCCCGTAAGGGCGTCGTGAGCACGAACCGGAAAAATGAACAGACGCGAAGCTCCAAAGTGCTATCAAGCCAGCAGATGTCTATTACCCTACATCCTCCCATCCGCGGGCCGTCTATGACATCCGTGGTAAAAATATCGAGCGAAGCGGAGACGCTAGTCGAACAACCCCCGGTGCCGGAACCCCTCCACCACGATGGCGCGGAGTTCGTAACTCAAGGCATCGAGGTCGTTGCCGGAATCGCCGGCGTGTATCATCTGTGTCCCCGCTAACCTCCTCGCGCGAGGACGTGACGCTGGCAGCGTATGATTTACTCTGGTTCGCCGGGGATTAGGAAGCGGCGGGATAAACCATGGCCGGACTGTTGACGCGGATGCTGACTTTTTGTCCGCGGCGATAAGCGCCGGGCGCGCCGAGCACGCGGCTTTGTAGTGCGGCGCCGGAAGGCAGGCGCAGACAGACCAGCTGGTCGTGGCCGAAGAATTGCAGATCCTCGACTTCCGCTTGATGGTTGCCGTAGGTCGAGATGACGAGGTCCTCGGGGCGGAACATCACGTGCACGTCGCCGTTCTGCTCCTGCTCGGTGATGAGCTCGCCAATTTCGCAATGGACCTTATTGCCCTCGGCGCGGCCGGGCAGGAAGTTCGCGTCGCCGATGAAGGCGGCGACTTCGCGATTCACCGGCGAGCGATAGATATCGGCGGGCGAACCGGTTTGTATAATGCGTCCGTTAATCATGACTGCAACTTGGTCGGCGAGGCTGAGCGCTTCCTCCTGGTCGTGGGTGACGAACACGGCGGTGACGCCGGCCTGGCGCAGGATGTCGCGCACATCGCTACGCACGCGTAGACGCAGCGCGGCATCGAGGTTCGAAAATGGCTCGTCGAGTAGAATGACCGCCGGCGCGGGGGCGAGAGCGCGGGCGAGGGCGACGCGTTGTTGCTGGCCACCGGAAAGTTCGTGCGGCATGCGGTCGGCCGCGCTCTGCAGACCGACCAGCTCGAGCATTTCGTCGACGCGGCGGCGTGCGTCGGGATGGCGGTCGACGCCGTAGGCGATGTTGTCGCGCACGGAGAGATGCGGGAAAAGCGCGTATTCCTGAAACACCATGCCGACGCGGCGCTTTTCTGGCGGAAGATTGATGCTGCCGCCGAACACCAGTTGGCCGCCGATGGCGATGGAACCGCCGTCTGGCTGAATGAAGCCGGCGAGCATGCGCAGCGCGGTGGTCTTGCCGCAACCGCTGGAGCCCAGCAGGGCGACGAATTTTCCGGCTTCGACCTTCAGGTTTACGCCGCACACGGCACGCACCTCGCCGAAGCGCTTGCAGATGCGTTCTGCTTCAATCGCGAATGCGGTCATTCGAATACGTCCTCTTCTTCCTGTTTCAACATCACGCCAACAAATATACCCGACAACGCGACCAGCACCAGCGCGGGCGCGGCGGCTTGCGGAAAAAGCGCCTCCTCGGTCGCGCTCCAGATGCGGGTGGCCAGGGTGTCGAACCCGGTCGGGCTGAGCAGCAGGGTCAACGGGAGCTCCTTCATCACGGTCATGAAGACCAGCGCGAATCCGGTGAGCAATCCGGGCCGGAGCAGCGGCAGGGTGATTTCGCG
>JBMTVS010000160.1:0-4849 GCA_049451655.1 Kiritimatiellia bacterium
TACAGCGGAGGAAGGTCGATTTGCCGCAACCGGATGGACCTATGAAGGCGGTGACCTTGCGGCGGGGAATCTCCATGCTGATATCGAAGAGCGCCTGGTTCGAGCCGTAGAAGAAGTTCCAGTTTTTCGCGATGAGGGTTATGTCGCTGGTCATGATGCGTATTCCTTAAAAAGCTCCGGTGGCGTATTTCTTGCGCAGCCGCTCGCGGATGATGATGGCGCCCAGATTTAGAATAACCACGAGCAAAATAAGAAAGAGGGTGGTGGCGAAGACCATGGGGCGAGCTGCGTCGGAGTCAGGCGACTGGAAGCCGAGGTCGTAGATGTGAAAGCCGAGGTGCATGAATTTTTGATCCAAATGGATAAACGGTGATAGATGATCGATCGGCAGGCTCGGAGCCAACTTCACCACGCCGACCAGCATCAGCGGCGCGACTTCGCCGGCACCGCGGGCCATGGCCAGCACGAGGCCGGTGAGGATACCGGGGGCGGAAGCGGGCAGCACGCAGCGGGCGATGGTTTGCCATTTCGAGGCACCAAGGGCGAGTGAGCCTTCGCGAACGCCGCGTGGAACGGCGGCGAGGGCTTCCTCGGTGGCGACAATGACCACCGGAACCGTCATCAGTGCGAGGGTGAGTGAAGCCCATAAAATGCCGCCGGTTCCGAAGGTGGGGGTGGGCAGGCGATCGGAGAAGAAAAGCTGGTCGAGCGAACCGCCGACGAAATAGACGAAGAACCCGAGGCCGAATACGCCGAAGACGATGGAGGGCACACCGGCGAGGTTATTGACCGAAATCCGCACCATGCGTACGAAGGGGCCTTGCTTGGCGTATTCGCGTAGGTAAATGGCGGCTAGTACGCCGAAGGGCATCACCGCAACGCTCATGAGCAGGGTCATTACGAAAGTGCCAAAGATGGCGGGGAAGATGCCGCCTTCGGTATTGGCTTCGCGCGGTTCCTGACTGAGGAATCCCCAGAGTCCATGGAAGAAATGTGCTGTTTTATCGCCGATGGTCATCCGGTTCGGGAAGTGATAGTAGACCATGTCACCGACGGGGAACCGGTTGATTTCACCGGTGAAGAGCCGGTAGACAAAAAAGTCGCGCTCTTGCATGGCCCGTAGTTCGGCTGCTTGTCCGGCTAAGACCTCGTATTCCTTGCGGAGTTCGTCGAGGCGGTCCTCAATCCGGGCAGATCCATCGTTGGTGTCCGGATTGCCGTTCAGCGACTTTTGGCGCACCCGCAAACGATCCATTTCATGATTGATTTTGCCGATTTCGATCCGTTCGATATGGCGAATCCGATCGCGGCGACGATTGACTTCGTCGACTTTTTGCCCGAGGACCTTCTCAAAGTCTTCGTGGTCCGTTTTCAGAACCGTGCCATCGGCCAATTCGAGTTGCTGTGGAATGCCAACGGCATTGCCGTATTCCATACGCTCGATAATGATGGCTTTTGAGGGGCGCGTGACCTCGGCCGCAGCTCGCTGGTCAACATAACGGAAGCTCAAACCATAAACATCCTTGTTGCCGAGAAACAGGTGCCATTCCTTGTTGCCGCCGTCCTGGTCGACCGCTTCCCCGGGCTGGGCGGTTTTAATGCGTTCGCCGGCCACCATTCCGCCGAGGACGTTGGTGCCGCGCATGGTAAATGGACTATCCTGTTCCAAGGTCAGCTGAATAACCGGCTTGGGCCAGAAGACGCCGAGGCCATTGTACAAAATCAAATAGAGCAGGGTGACGACCATCATCACGCCGACCGCGAGGCCCATGGAGGACAACCACACCCACCGCTCGCCGATGGGCTTTCCGTTTCCGTTAATGCCTTTCGAGGACATGATGATCAAATCGCCTTGTATTTCTCGCGCAGGTGATGCCGGAGCATCTCGGCGAAGGTGTTGATGGTAAAGGTCATGAGAAAGAGCAGCATGGAGCCCAGGAAGAGCGTGCGGTAGAGGGTGCCGTGGTGGGGTGCTTCGGGCAGTTCGACCGCGATGTTCGCGGAGAGGGTGCGCATGCCGGAGAAGATGTTCAGGTCCATCACGGGCGTGTTGCCGGTGGCCATCAAAACAATCATGGTTTCGCCGACCGCCCGGCCGAAACCGATCATGATGGCGGAGAAGATCCCGGCGGAGGCGGTGGGTAACACCACGCGGATGGCGGTTTGCCAGCGGCTGGCCCCGAGGGCGAGCGAGGAGGAGCGGAAACTGGGAGGGACGTTGGAGAGGGCGTCCTCGGTGATGGTGAAGATGATGGGGATGACGGCAAAACCCATGATGAAGCCGACGACCAGGGAGTTGCGTTGTTCGAAGGGAAGGCCCATTACTTGCGGCCACCACATGCGGAAGTCCGCGATGGGGGCGCCATTGGCCGGATCTTTGGCCACGAAAAGGATGCTCTCGAGCCAGGGACCCAGCACCCAGCCGACATAACCGCTGATGATAATCAAGGGGATGACGGCAATGATTTCGGCGCCATCGGGAATTTTACGTCGCATCTCGAAGGGCAATTTGCCCCAGTAGTTGCCAAAAAGAATGGCGGTCAATGGTACGAGCGTGAATACCATCAGGATGGAAGGTACCCGCGTTTCGAGTAGTGGTGCGAGCCAGAGCGCGGCCAGGAAACCAAGGATGACGGAAGGCAGCGAGGCCATGATTTCCATGAGCGGCTTGATGTAGCGCTTGAGGCTAGGCGAGGCAAATTGCGAGGTGTAGAGCGCGGCCATCAAGGCGATGGGCACGGAAAAAAGCATGGCGTAGATGGTGCCTTTCATGGTGCCGATTAGCAGGGGGACCATGGATAGCTTGGGTTCGAAATCGTCGGTGCCACCGGTGGACTGCCACTCGTATTTCGGCTCGCTGGCGCCCTCGTACCAAAGCTTGCTGAAGAAGGCCTTGAAACTGGCTTCGGGGTGGGGGTCGGACAAACCGTAAACATGTAAGTTGCTTTCTTCGTCGAGCAGCAGCATGCGGTCGTATTTTCCGCTAAGCACACCGAGTCTGGCGGCAACCGGAATAGCGCCTTCCCAACGAATTGACTCGGTGGTGCTGTAGCGTAGCGAGGCGTATTCATCCCCGGCGACCAGAAAGGCCTTGTTGCGGAGGCTGGTGGCGAAGGAGGTTGCCGGTCCGGGCAGGAGGGGAAAGTTCTTGATACGGCCAAAGAGGCGCTTCTGCGTGGCGTCGTCGATGTACAGGCTGTAGACGTAGTTCAGGCCTGACTCCGAGGTGAGCACCAGCGAGTCGTCGCCGAAGAGAAAATCGGCGCTGACGATGCGTTCGTTCTCGAAGGGTATCCAGGACTGGCGAGCCTTAAAATCGCCATCTTCAATAAACAGATAATGCACCTCGCGCTGGCCGGTGATGACCATAATGCTGTCGCAACGTGTGTTGACGAGGATGTCGGTGGGGTCGCCTTCGAACAGGCCGGTCAGGTTGCGGTTTTTACCGTAGCGAAGTTGCGCGCCGCCCATCAGGCTGCGACGTTGGGAAAGGTCGGCGACGTGAACCTCCCTGCGCCCTTCCACCTCCTGCATCACGGCCACCATGCGGTTGTTCTCGCCGACGGCATGGGTGATTTTCAGGATAGGGTAATTAGGGCGTCCGACCGGATAAAATTTTCCGGTCTTGAGGCTTGGATTAATGGTGCGGGTATCGCCTTCGTAACTGGGTTCATACGCCACTTCAACAAAGGCAAATGACCCGGTGGAGGTGCCTAGGCTGGCGTGCCCTCCTTTGGGCCGGTAATGCATGGCGGTGACGGCGACGTCGCCGGGAAGTTCGGGCTTCAAGGTCTTGGTAGCGCCATCGCGGTTTAAATCGAGAAACACGAATTCGCCCCGGTCATTCAGGGCAAATGGCAGCTCTGTCCATTCATCGGTGCCGAGGGCGATATATTCCCCGGGAGGAAGACTGTAGGTGTCCAGGTGATTGACCTTGGCTCTCTGAAACAGCGGGAAAATCTGGCTGCCAATAAAAATGAAGATCCCGAATACCGCAAAGATGATGCCGATACCGCCAATCTTGATGAAATGGGTCATCGCGCGATCAATGCGTCGCGAGGCGGGGGAAATTTCGTAGCGAACCGGCTGATTGTTCATGAGTCTTTGCGGAAACAGCATGGGGCTCCTGGAGGGAGCCCCCCGCGTCGTTAATAACTATTAAACGGGCCGGACGTTTATTGCAATGATGCAAGTACTTCGGCAGCTGCCTCGGCAGGAAGAGGATAGTAGCCGTCCTTGGCCACGATTTCCTGTCCTTCCTTCGACAGCACGAAGCGGATGAACTCGTAGGTCAACTTGTCGATGGACTCGTTGGGCGACTTGTTCACATAGACGATGAGGAAGCGGGCCAGGGGGTAGTCGCCGCTCATGGCGTTTTCCGGGGTGGCTTCGAAGAGTTCGCCTTCCTCGGTGCCGAGGTTCAGCACCTTGACGCCGGCGGTCTTGTAGCCGATGCCGGAGTAGCCCATGCCGTAGAGGTCATTGGCGATGCCGGTGATGACCGCGGACGAGCCGGGCTGCTCCTTAACGGTGGGGCGGTAGTCGCCCTTGCCGAGCGCATTGTCCTTGAAGAAGCCGTAGGTGCCGGAGGCGCTGTTACGACCGTAGAGGGAGATGGCGCGACCGGACCAGGGCTCGAGACCGAGCTGGTCCCAGGTGGTGATGTCCTGGCCACCCAGTTTGCGGGTGCTGGAGAACGCGCTGTCGACCTGCTGGAGGGTCATGCCTTCGAGCGGGTTGTCCTTGTGCACGAACACGGCGAGGGCATCCACGGCCACGTTGACTTGGGTGGGCTTGTAGCCGTACTTCTTTTCGAAGGCGTCGATTTCCGACGACTTCATGGGGCGGC
>JBMTVS010000161.1:0-4777 GCA_049451655.1 Kiritimatiellia bacterium
GATCCGGGCTCATGCCCAGGGCCTTCCTGAGCGCCTCGTAGCCGCCGCGCTGGAGATTCCGGTTCCTCCTTTAAGCGCGAAATAACCTGGAGGTTGATTCCCGCAGGATAATACCTGTTGCGGTGCGGGGGCTTTAGCCTCATATTCTTCCCGTGCGCAACGTGCCGGATGATGGTGCAAAAGATTGTAATGGGACAAAAATTAAAGAAGGACATGAAGGGTGTGTCCTCGAACCGAGACTTGAAAAAAGAGCTCCGTGGGTCAATTAACCGTTGCCGTACGATCCTTAACGTGAACCAGACCTTGCAGGCTTCCCTCGACCTGAAAACTGCCGAGGCGGAACGATGCCAGGTCATTATTCTGGCCTATAACGCGGAAATGAACCGTTTGGGTGAGCGTATTACCGAGTTGGCCGTTTTGCTTGAGATGCCGTTTGAGCATTGTACCGGGGAGCGATACGAACACATTCAACGCTTGCATAACGATTTGCACGTGCGTTTCGCGCTGATCAACGGTGCCGACCGCCCATCAAGCGGTACGTCGTCACTATCGCGCCGGGAGAGACGGATTCTCGGCTTGATCGATCAGGGACTCTCCTCGAAGGAAATTGCCGTTAAGTTGTCGCTATCCGAGCATACCATCAAGACCCACCGCAAGAATATCCGGCGCAAGCAGAAAGCGTAAAATCGCATTTGCCCGCATCAACGCGGTTTTCTGGCTGGTCTTCACTTCGCACCATCACCCGGTCTGCCGGCGTCGCTGCATGTTGAAGCGCCATGCCTTCACCGGACATATACCCATTTTATACCTAATTAGTCACCCTTGTGGCTAATGGTGAACACAGTGATGATTTAACACGGGAAACCCCTATCTCTTTCTCTACCTTGCCCCATCACCTACGCACAACATGGTCAACGTTAAATATTTATTTCTGATGGTGCTTTGCATCGTGGGCTTTCGGGTCATGGCTGCCTCGAACATCTCGCCCGCTGAAAAGTATGCCTGGTCCGAAAACACGGGCTGGCTTAATTTGAAGCCTTCGGGCGGCGGCGTGATTGTGCATGAACCGGATCGCTACCTGAGCGGTTACGCCTGGGGCGAGAACATCGGATGGATCATGCTTGGTTCCGGCACCGGTCCTTATGCCAACACCAGCGCGAACGATTGGGGGGTCAATTACGACACGAACGGCGCTTGCTCGGGCTACGCCTTTTCTGAAGAGGTGGGCTGGATCAATTTTGGTCCGGCGTATGGCGGAGTGACCGTCAATTCGGCGAACGGAAAGTTGTCGGGCTATGCCTGGGGCGAAAATATCGGCTGGATCAAGTTTCGCGGAACATCCCCGGATTACGGCGTGACCTTCCTCCCTGTGGCGGCGACCAATGCGCCGGTGATTGACTGTCCCTGTCCGGTCGGCTTTACGGTGGGCGAGACCAGAACGTCGCTTATCATCGCCAGCGACATGGACGAGGATCTGGTCAGCCTGACCTCCAGTGCGCTTCCGTCCGGCGTCACCCTAACCACCTCCAACGTCGGTGAGCAGATTCATGCCGAGCTGACCTGGACGCCGACTCCCGGCCAAGAGGGTATCTACGCCTTCATCCTCACCGCCACCGATGCCGGCGGTCGTTCAACGTTATCCCGAAGCAGGCTTTATGCCGGTCGCGCCGGCGATTCGCTGACCTCCAGCAATGGCATCCCTTCCGAAATGAAGAATTATACGCCCATTCGTTCCGTGGATGCGCAAATCACCGGGGCGGCCACGGTGAAGTGGTTTAGTGTAACCGGTCAGCTTTATGACCTTTACTACAGCGATAGTCAGGTTGTTTCCGCCGGTATGTCGTGGACCCTGCTGGCCGAATTGCAGGCGGTCTCCGGCACGCTGCAGTATGTAGATACCGGCGCCGATGGCGCGAATTGCATCCGGCACTACCAGGTCATGCTGGATGGCGAACTGCCGATGACGAACGGCATATACACCTTGAACCGCTGTACGAGAGCTCCGCAACGATTCCAGATGATGGCGCCTCCGGTGGTTTCCGATCGTAGCCTGACCGGTGAACTTGGTCGTGTGCTTAGCTTAGCGCTTACCGGTGATTCGGTGGGTGACGGCGACAAGATCCATGTGTTGCAGCCCAATCAGTCCTTCCGGACCTTCTGGCTGCATGATGTGGGGGTTTGGATGGACGATAGCACGGGCTTCCCGGTAACCGATTACACACTGGCGGCGGGCGCCGGGTTTTTCGTGGAACGCGCCGACGGAAGTTCCTTCACGCCGGTCTTTAATGGGCTCGTCGGTAACATCGGCGATAAATCGATAAACGTTTCCGCGGGCTGGAACATCGTCGGCATCTCGGAAGGGTTGAGCCTTCCGGTTAAAGAATCATTCGAGAGCTCTTCGCCCAACGGCGGCGCGGCCGAGGAAACCTCCGATCAGATGTTCTTCTTGAACACCGACGGAAGCTGGACGCACCTGATGTACGTGACCGGCTGGGGCGCTCCTTACGATGGCAACTGGGTGGACCTCAACACCTTTACCATTACCACCAACAAGCTCGAACCGGGCGTGGCGGTCTATTACCTCCGCAAAAGCGACCCCACGGCGATCGATTTTTAGGCGAATCCTATGTATCTTCCACGAAAAGAAACATCCGTACCGGTGCCTCATGCGGGGGGCTTGTTGTTGATCTGCGCGGCGCTGCTGACCGGCGGGCCAGCCACCGCGGCGGTTCTCGCCCTCGAGGATTTTAGCGTCGATCCGGGCTGGATGGACCGGGATCCCGGGGAGATGACGGTGACCCACAACGCCGGCATCGGAAATCCCGCAGGATCCTTGCAGGGAACCTTCGCGGCCCAAGGCGCGCCACTCCCCGAGGTGGATGCCTTTCGCATCGACGGCGGGGAAAGTGGCGGCGTCTTCACCGGTGACTATTACGCGACCTACCCGGGCTTTACGTCCTGGGCCTTTCAGTTTTACGCCGATGATGTCCTGCCTTCCGCCCTGCTGATTCGTTTTGGCGATGGCACCAACACTTTTCAGCGGGCGCTCACCTCGCTGGTCGTGGGGCTGGACAGCTGGACCACCATCAATGTTTCCCTGGATTACGCCGGTTGGGCAGGTGGCACCGCGAGCAGTTTCTCTAATACGCTGACCTCCCTGTCTTTTGTCGATATTCAGGTTTCGCGGAATGGCACCGGAGAGCAGGACTACTTTGTGGACAACTTCAGCCTGAACGATGCCCTTCCCGTTTCCGGTGGTAGCGCCGTGCCGGAGCCGGGCACGCTCAGTCTGCTGGTCGCCGGGGCGGTGCTGGCCGGCTTGCGGCGGCGGCGGCACATGAGGCAACGCACAGCGGCAGCCAGCCTGGCCGCACTCCTTGTGCTGGCGGGGGGCTATCAACCGGCCCCGGCGGGTTCTTACGCCATGGAGACCTTCTCCAGCCACTTATCCGCATGGTCGAAGGGTGATATCGGGGGCCAACTGGTTTACACCAACGAAGCTGCAACCTTGACCTTTGCCGCGCAGGACTTCATCGCCATCGAGCGGGGAAGATTCGTTGCCGACTTTACTTCCAGCCAGGGTACTTTTGCCGGCGACTATGCGACCCGTGACCTGGCCTTGCTTGGCTTCGATTTTCAAAGTGATACGGTCCTGCCGGCCGGCGACACCATACAGGCCTATTTGTACAGCACGGGCGGAGTCGCCTTCGTCAAGATGATTGCCGTGTCTGAAACCTCCACCAACCAACCGCAACGCGTGGTGCTATCGCTCGCGTCGGCAGCGGCCGGCGGTTGGATTGGCGGCACTGAAGAACAGTTTCAATCCTGTCTGGGTCAGGTGACCTCCCTGCAGGTGCGCGTCACCCGCAACGGCCTTCAGGCACAACGTTTCACCATGGACAATGTGTTCGTCGCGGGAAGACCCCGTGTGGTGGGGTATGAAGGGCAAACCGGAAGCGGCGAACAGCTTAGCCTGCAGACCGCGGACGCTATTCCCGGCGTTGGTTACGAGGTTGTCGGAGCCACCAACCTCACCTCCACCACCTGGGAAACCATGACCACGCTGGTCTCTACCAGCAACTGGGAAACTATCATTTTTACCCCCCCCGCAAACGCCGCCACCTTCTTTTACCGGCTGAACGTGAAAGTGGATTAGGGAAAGCAAAACGATGCACCGAATTGATCTAAACTTGCTTGTGCCTCCGTGCAACACGCCATTGCATGCGACCAGGGTGGGTAGCGGAATAATTCCGGGCGGGCGGAACGAAATAACCCTGGACGCTATGTCATGAAAAAGATTGTGTTTAGTTTGCTAACCTTCCCGGTGCTGGGCATGGCCGGCCCGCTGGAGCCCTCCGGTCCGCCCGGACCAAGCATGTACACCCTGCAGTCCATATACGATCAACTCTCTATCGCTATGCCGGAGCAAACACTTTCGGCGTCCTCAACCGTTGTATCAGCTGGTTATTACGATTACACAACACTTCATACGATTGATCCTGATCTGGCTGCCTCAAATATCCTGGTCGGGGTGGAGATCTTCGGTTTTGCCGGAGGATGGTCAAGCCCGGCTGGCATGTCCTTGATCCCCGCAGGCTCGTTTACGATGGGGGCATCGACCAACGTGGGGCATGAGTCGATCACTGACGCCAAACCCCAACACACGGTCTACGTGAGCGCCTTTTACATGGACCAATACGAAGTGACCAAGGCGCTGTGGGGCGAAGTGCGGTCTTGGGCGATCACGAACGGCTACTCTTTCGGGTCGGCTGGACCT
>JBMTVS010000162.1:0-4739 GCA_049451655.1 Kiritimatiellia bacterium
CGAGGGCCTCGAGGTGGTTATCCATGCAGGCTTGCGTGGCGGCTTGGATACACGCAGCGGCCATGCGCGCGGCATCCACGCGGACGCGCCCGGGCGCGGGCTTGACGGACAAGTCCGGGTCGGGGTTCCACAGCCAGATTTTGGGCCGCGGCTTTTTTCTGCTGATGGCGTTCCAGCCCGGCTGTTTCTCCCAGATGTCCATGGGGCCGATCAGGACGATTTCGACGTCGCGCAATTCGGGCGCTATTTCCCTGATCGCCTTGACCGTGACTTCCGGTCCGATGCCATTGATATCGCCGGCGGTGATGCCGATCCGGATCATATTGCTCATGGTGCCGCGGGCGGAGTGGGGATATGGTAGATCACGGAAAACTTTCCGCGCAGGCGATTAAGCCATGATCGACTCAAGTCGTCTATTTGTTCCGCGCGTAACTCCCCGGCAATAAGATCCCGCACTTCCTCGAAAGATTTTGTTGTGGCTTCACGCCGATCCTCAATTTTGAGCAAGTAAAAACCCTCGGGGGTTTCCACGGCCTCGCTGATGGCGCCAGTTTCCAGTTGCTCAATCGCACGCTTGAATTCCTCGCGGAACTGGCCCGGATCGACCCAGCCCCAGTCGCCGCCGGACAAGGCGGTCGGGTCATCAGAAATTTCCCGGGCGACATCACCGAAGGATGCGCCGGCTACAATGTTGGAGCGGGCAGCCAGGATTTGCTCGCGGGCGATCCCCGGTTCATCGCCGGCTTGCTTGAAAATCAGGCGCAAGTCCACCGCGGCCTTCTCGCTGTAACGATCCAGGCGCTGTTCGTAGGCGTCCAGGATTTGTTTGGGCGAGACCACGATGCGCTCGCCAACCTCACGGCTGCGCATGATTTGCACGATGAGGTTGTTGCGAATCATATCGCGGAACTCTTCGATGGTAACGCGTTGCTCCGCGAGTTCCTGCAACATGGTTGCGCGGTCGCCTTCATAGCGCTCGGTCACGATGCGGGAGATTTCCTCCTCGATCATGCGTTCCGGTATTTGAAGCTCGGAGGTTTCGTACTCCTCGACGATCAGGGCCCGATCGATCAGCTGATCCAGTCCTTCCAGAAAAACTTCGTAGCGCTTCATGTCGAGTTCACGACCGGAAAACCGCATGCGCATTTGGCGGTCGGCGGCCTGGGTAGCCCGCAGGACATCGCTGATCATAATCACTTGATCCTCGACGCTGGCCGCGAAGCCGTCCACCGGCAACTGATCGAGGGTGACTTCTTGAGCCCGGACATTCAGGGCCCACACAAGGCATGATATTAAAGCTAAGTATCGGAACATGGGGCCAGACTATGCCAAAAAACCACGGTAAACGGCAAAGCTTTTAC
Organism: Kiritimatiellia bacterium; assembly: GCA_049451655.1. Classification (GTDB taxonomy): domain Bacteria; phylum Verrucomicrobiota; class Kiritimatiellia; order CAIVKH01; family CAIVKH01; genus CALMUP01. The sequence goes on from JBMTVS010000162.1 coordinate 1,362, forward strand.
CGTGACCGCTCAAAACCCGTTTCTCCCGGGGACTAAGCTCCGGTGACGGCCATTGACCAGCAAAAAAAACGCGTGTATTTATAGGACATATGGAGCGTGAGATTTTCAGTGAGCGCTGGCGCCTGGCTACATTGCGGCGTCAGGATTTTATCAATGCAGCCATGGTGGCAGCGTTGATCGGCTTGATTTATGCCCTTTTTCATTATCAGGGCAACTCGCTGGATACGGGCGCGTTTGGGCGGTCGGCGCTATCGTGGATGGTCGAACGGTGGACCGACGATATCGAGTTTGGCGGGGATTATTCGCACGGGTGGCTAATTCCGCTTTTATCGGGTTACGTAATCTGGCGACGCCGCAAGGAAATTGCCTCCGCCACCAAGAAGGTCAGCTACGTTGGGCTTGCCGTGGTTGTTGCCAGCCTGCTTTTGCATTGGCTTGGTATGAAGGCGCAACAAACCCGTCTTTCGCTCTTCGGGCTGGTCGGATTAACCTGGGGCATTCCCTTTTACATTTATGGATGGCAGGTGGCGAAGCAGCTCATCTTTCCCTGTTCCTATCTCATTTTCTGCATTCCGTTTAACTTCCTCGACAGTGTTACCCACCCTCTGCGTATCTTCGCCACGGACATGTCCGCCGTTTTTCTGAACGGCATCGGAATCGGTGTTGAGGCCTCGGGTGCCCGTCTGCACTCGCTTACGCCCGGTGGATTCGATCTGGATGTAGCGGATGCATGCAGTGGAATCCGCTCGCTCACCGCCATTACCGCGCTTACGGCCATTTACGCCAACATTACGCAGAGTAAAACTTGGAAGCAGTGGGCTATCTTTGCCCTGTCCATCCCGCTGGCCATCGTCGGCAACATCACGCGCGTATCCACCACAGGTATTGTGGCCGAGGTTTTTGGAACCGACACCGCCATGCAGCTTTACCACGACTTTTCCGGATTCATCATCTTCATGGTGGTGTTCGTTCTACTCATCAGCGCGGGCTCCATGCTCGACGCGCACTGGCTAAAGGAGAAGAAACAATGGTGGCTGGGACATCCAAGCACTACTTAGTCTTAATCGGGCTCATAGCCGCAACTTCCGCGTTGTTGGCTGCGACCGTGGAAACCGCCGGCTCTGACGAGGCCGGGATCATTCCGGAATTACCCGACCTGGTTGGGGAATGGGTGGGTGATGACATTCTGTTCTGTTGGAACCCCAAGCATCAAGGGGTGTACAACGCCAGTCAGCTCGAGGATCCGCATGTCTGCCCGGAGCCTGAGTGCGGAGGTGAGATCGGTACCATGACGTTGATCGAGCGCTCAATGTTGCCATCGGATACGATTGTCGTGAAGAAGCGCTACACGCATCCCGACGGCCGGCAGGTCATCGGCACCATCGTGATGAGCGGTAAAGAACGCGCGAGTATTCACCGACCCGAGACGTGCCTTACCGGTAACGGGAGCGAGATCGAGTCGAGTGAAGTCATCGAAATTGATTTCGACGGACGCGACGAGATGGACGTCAAAATTTTGAACATGCTGCGTAATGTGCGTATCGGTGGCGTACCTCGCTCTTTCGGGAGTTACTACGCTTACTGGTTCGTGGGCAAGGATCGCGAGACTGCCAGTCATAATGCCCGTATGTTCTGGATGGCGGCCGACCGGGTGTTGCACAATAAATCGCACCGTTGGGCTTACATAGCCCTTTCCGGGGATCGCCCGCTCGACGATACGTCGGGGGCCTACCGGGCTGAAATTCAGGATTTTATATCCAAGGCCTACCCGCAAATGATGCTCAAGGGCGATGGCTGATAGGCCGGTTCCTTGACGGTGTTGAGCCCGCTGTAAACGGGCTGGATTAACGACCTACCGGGAGCGCTCGATAACATAACGGGCCAGCGCTTCGAGTGATGTCGTGTCAGCTGGAAGTGCGGACAACTGTGCGATCGCTTCCGCCACCAGTCGTTCTGCCTCGTGTTTGGCTCCTTCCACGCCGTATGCGCTCACGTAAGTAAGTTTCCCGGCGGCCTCGTCGGTTCCGGTCGATTTACCCAGCGCCGCGGCGCTGCCGGTAGCATTCAGCACATCATCGGCGATTTGAAAGGCCAGTCCGATATTTTCCGCGTAATGGGTCAGTGCGGCCAGCGCTGCGTCACTTGCTCCGGCAACCATGGCACCCATGCGGGCGGCGGCGCGGATCAGATCGCCGGTTTTCCGGTTGTGAATATAGCGAAGTTGCTCAAGCTGCATGGGTTTTCCTTCGCCCTCGATATCCGCCATTTGTCCGCCGATTACGCCCCGGCTACCGGAAGCGGTGGCCAGTTCGCGGACGAGATCGACGGCAGAATAGGGCGGGCGAGCAGACGCTTTGGAGAGGATTTCAAACGACAAGGTGAGCAATGCGTCGCCAGCCAGGATCGCGGTCGCTTCGTCAAATGCAATATGGCAAGTGGGGCGTCCACGCCGGAGATCGTCGTCATCCATGGCGGGAAGGTCGTCATGGATCAGCGTGTAGGTGTGCAGGATTTCCACGGCGCAGGCCGTGGGCATTGCTTCTGCGGGATCTCCGTTACAGGCTTCGGCTGCCGCGAGACAAATAACAGGACGGAGGCGCTTCCCGGCGCCAAACAAGCTATGCCGCATGGCCGCGTGCAGTCGTTCAGGCGCTTCGGTTGCGGACGGAACCAGTCGTTCCAGTTCGGCGTCGATGAGCGGGATGGTTTTTTGCAGAATCTCCTGCAGCGACGTCACCTCGCCATCAGTCATTGAAGTCGTCCTGTTCGATTCGGCTTGCCGCCTGGGGGTCCTGCAGGAACAGGCGACGGGCACTGATGTAGGGGCCGGGAAACAGCTCCATCAGATCGGCGGACTTTTCTCCGTCGCAGAACATTTCATCCAGGGCATCGTAGGTTTCGCGTGCATATTGAAGCACGGCCTCAAACTTCCGGGTGGCGAGGTCCTGAACCACGAAGCACAGATTTTCATCGTTCGAGTCTTCCGCGTTAAACAAAATCGCCCTCGACTCGGGGGGCATGCGGTTTCCGTTCTGGCTGTAGATCTTGTGCTTGATGTATTCAATGATGCGGGGATTCAGGGCCGCTTCGACAAGGAAGATTCGCTCCACGAGTTCGGTGCGGTTGAATACCAGTTGTACTTCCGGGGCACGGAAATCGGCTGGCAGCATCGACAGCATGTGGCGGATGAACTCGTTAAACTGGTCCTCGCCGAGGTCGTATTGTTTCTCGCTCGCGGGAATAAGAAAAATCAACAACTGGTGGTCTTGGTCGATATAAATCAGGGGTTTATCAACCCGGAAGGAGAAGCCACACCCGCTGCAGGCGACCTCGTTGATTTTGTTGGCCATGAGCAAATCTCGCAGCTCAGGATCCTTG
>JBMTVS010000163.1:0-4718 GCA_049451655.1 Kiritimatiellia bacterium
CATGATCAAGTCATTCGTATTCAGCGGGGGCAAACTGGTGGGCGAGGACGTGGGCCTCGACTTCATCAAAACCATGTTGGTCGATGAGGACGCCCAGATCTGGCTTGATATCGAAGCACCCTCTCCCAGCGAAACGCGTTCCATTCTCGAAAAGATTTTTAACTTCCATCCCCTTGCCATCGAGGATTGTCTGGCCGCGAGCGAACAGCCAAAGATCGATGAGTATGACCGCTACCTTTTCATGGTCATTCATGCACTGAAATACAACGCGAGCCATGAAGTTGAAATGGATGAGCTCAACCTCTTCATCGGGCGCAATTTCCTCGTCACCCACCACGCCATTCCCCTTCCCGGCATCCGCGCCGCGATCGATCTGGTTAAGAGGAACGCCTCCGCCACCGCAAAGGCCGCCGACCGCCTGACCTACACCGTACTCGATCAGCTCTTCGATCAATACGAGCCGTCCATCGAAGCCCTCGCCAGCGACATCGCCGAACTCGAACGCCAGGTCCTGACCACCCGCACCCCCAACATCCTGGGCGAAGTCATGGAGCTGAAGCAGAAAGTCCGCCGCTTTCGCCGTTTCATCACCCCGCAGCGCGAAGTCATCACCCGGCTGGCCCGCGGCGAATTCAAACAAGTCCGCGCGCATCTATTGCCCTACTACCGCGACCTGCTCGACCGCCTCAAACGCAACGCCGACCTGGCCGAGTATCAACGGGAATCCCTTAACTCCATCCTGCAAATCCACCTAAACCTGCAACAGATGGAAGTGAACCGCGTCATCAAGATCCTGACCATTCTCGCCACCCTCAGTCTGCCCCTGGTCGTCATCACCGGTTTTTATGGCATGAACTTCGTGGATATGCCCGAATTGCACTGGCGCTATCCGTATCTTTGGATTCTGGCCCTCGCGCTAATGATGTCCGGGGCAATTTACTGGTTGATGCGCAAGATGCATTGGTTATAACTCACCTCCAACATGAAGAAATCGTATATCCTCGACACTAACGTCCTCCTGCACGACCCCAACGCGATTCACCAGTTTCAGGACAACGACGTGGTGATACCGCTCGAGGTCATCGAGGAAATCGATCGCTTCAAACGCGACCTCTCCGAACTCGGCCGCAATGCACGCCACGTCTCCCGCATGCTCGATGAGCTGCGCCAGCAAGGCAACCTGCACGAAGGCGTGGCCACGCCCGGCGGCGGCATGCTGCGTATCGCCTTCCCCGGCGAACGCCGCGACTACACATCCGGCATCACCGCCGACGACCAGATCCTCCGCCTCTCCATGTCCATGCGCGAGCGCGAGGAAACCCTCCCCATCATCGTGGTCAGCAAGGATATCAACCTCCGCCTGAAAGCCGATGCTCTCGGCATGCAGGCCGAGGACTACGAGACCGGTCAAGTCAACGTCGACGAACTCTACCTCGGCCACACCACCGTGGACGTCAGCCCCGACGTCATGGACGCCTTCCGCACCGAGGGCTTCATGGATGCAGGCAGCATGACCCTGTCGCCCAACGAGTACGTCCTCCTCCGCAACGAAACCGAGCACAGCCACACCCTGCTCACCCGCTTCGACGCCGGCTCCAGCCGCCTCATCCCGCTTATCCCCGCTCCCGACGAGATACGCCCCGTCCAGCCGCGCAACAAGGAACAGCACTACGCGATGGACGCCCTGCTCAACGACGAGATCAAGCTCATCACCATCATCGGCAAGGCCGGCACAGGAAAAACCCTCCTCGCCGTCGCCGCCGCCATGTACAAGACCATCGACCAGAAAAACTTCCGCCGCATGCTCATCTGCCGCCCCACCATTCCCATGGGCAAAGACATCGGCTTCCTGCCCGGTACCGTGGAGGAAAAACTCAATCCCTGGATGCAGCCCATCTTCGACGCCCTCGATCTCATCGGCAGCGGGCGCAAGGGCGGACACAAGAACAGCAAGGCGCTCATGGAGGATTCCGACAAAATCGCCATCGAGCCGCTCACCTACATCCGCGGCCGCAGCATCCCCAACCAGTTCATCGTGGTCGACGAAGCACAGAACCTCACCCCGCTCGAAGCCAAGACCGTGCTCACCCGCGTCGGCCCCGGCACCAAGATCGTCCTCACCGGCGACATCTATCAAATCGACAACCCCTACGTGGACAGCATGTCCAACGGCCTCACCTCGGTGGTGGAGCGATTCCGCAACCAATCCATCGCCGCCCACATCGTCCTGAACAAAGGCGTGCGTTCCGAGGTCGCCGACCTCGCCGCCACCCTGCTCTAATGACCTCCGGCCGATGAAGCGACGCGCGCCCAAAAAACGCAACCCGCTCCTGTTGCTCATCGATTACCTTTGGGCGGCAGGCGGACTCCTCATGTGCCTCGCCTGGTGGACCGGCTGGCTGGTCAAGGACCGCCACCCCACTCTCATTTGGCTCTACTATGTCCCGCACGCCTTCATGGCCGTTGGCGGTTTTCTCTGGCTATTCGTAACCCTGCGCGATCGCTTCCGCCCGCTTCAGCTATTCGTCTTCCTCACCGTCATAATGTGCCTGATTAAAGTGCTGGTCATCGATCACCGCTGGAATCGCCCGCCGGAGACATTGCCGGAAAACAACATCCGCGTCTTGCACTGGAACACCGCCCGCGGTGCCCTCGGCGTCGACTCCATCGTGCAGCAGGTGGTCGATGACATTCCCGACATCGTCCTCATCTCCGAACCGCCACGCGGACAAGTCATGGCCGACATCGCCAACCATGCCCTCGGCATGAAAAACATCTACGCCGAAGGCGGCATGTCGCTGGTGTCCCACTACCCGATTAACTACCTCGGCACCATCGACCTCCCCGCAGGTGCCGGTTGGCACGCCGTCGTCGAAACGGATTACGGCCCGCTCGAAATCGCCGCCATCGACCTTATCTCCCGCCCCAACCTCGACCGCCGCCCTGCCATGGCCAAGCTCGAAGCATGGCTCGAAAAACGCACCAGCAACATCCCGCTGGTCGTGCTCGGCGACTTCAACACCCCTCACGACGCCCCCGCGCTCAAGCCGCTGCGCAAGCGACTCGACTTTGCCTACGCCAAGGGCGGACGTGGCTGGCCCTACACCTGGCCGGTACCGCTTCCGCTCTTCAACATCGACCACACTTGGGTCTCACGCGACATCACCGTCAACGACTTCATCCTCAAGCAAACCCGCTTCAGCGACCACAAGCGTCAAGTCGCCGACCTTTCTTTTCCCGACCGTCGCTCGCGCCTGACAGAGACGGAGGAGCCGTAAATGGAAGACGCCGCCGCCTTCGGTACGTTGAACTACGCGATTCTCGTCGCCTACATCACCGCCATGATCGGTGTCGGCGTACTCTTCGCGCGCCGCCAGAAATCGGCGCAGGATTATTTCCTCGGCGGCCGCAAACTCCCCTGGCTTGCCGTCGGCATGAGCATGTACGCCTCGGTTACCAGCGCCATGACCTTCATGGGGCTGCCCGGCCTCGCCTTTAGCCAGAACATCGCCCTCATCGTGGTCGCCTTAATGAGCCCGCTTATCGCGCCGGTGCTCATCTTTTTGATCTACCCGCTCTACCGGAAACTCAACCTCACCACCTCCTACGAGTACATCGCCCTACGCTTCGGACGGAACGCCCGGGTCGCGGTATCCGGGCTCTTTGTGCTCGCGCGCCTAAGCTGGCTCGGCACCGTCATCTACGCCCCCGCGCTCGCCTTGCACGTCACCACCGGCATCCCGCAAGTCGTGGCCATCGTCATAATCGGCCTCCTCGCCACCGTTTACTGTGCCCTCGGCGGACTCTCCGCGGTGGTGTGGACCGATGTCCCGCAATTTCTCATCATGATGGGCGGAGCCATCTGGATCATCACCCTGCTCAGCGGCATGGTGCCGGACGGACTTGCCGGGATCCTTCGCGAAGGCCACATGGCCGACAAGCTCGCCGTCTTCGACTGGACCCTCCAGCCCGGCGCCATGACCGCGCTCGGTGTCGCCATCGCTTACGCCTTCATGCTGGTGCAGGACTACGGCGTCGACCAGGTCTCCGTGCAGCGACTCATGGCGGTCAAGAGCGATCGCGGCGTCACCCGGGCTATCATCTTCAACGCCGCCGTCGACTTCTTCATCATTTCACTACTGCTGGTCATCGGGCTCGGGCTGTTCGTATTTTATCAAGCCCATCCCGGTTCACTGCCGGAGGGCGTGGTTGGCGATCGCGTATTGCCATGGTTCATTCTGCATGAGCTGCCGGTGGGAGTCAGCGGGCTCATCATCGCCGCGCTATTTGCCGCGGCCATGTCCAGTGTCGATTCAGGACTCAACTCGCTCTCCACGGTTATCCTCAACGACATCGTCCCATCCGACCGGCACCCCCCCACCGTGCATGCCGCCCGCATCCTCACCGTCGCACTCGGGATATTCGCCACCGTGGTGGCCATGTTCATCTACCAGCACATTGGCGGCATCATCAAAGCCTTCTACACCTTCATGGGACTCTTCAGTGCCCCCGTCCTCGCGCTCTTCCTGCTCGGCATGATTACCCGCCGGGCCAGCTTCGCCGGATGGTTGCCCGCCGCCGTGCTATCCATCCTCATGATTCTCACCCTCAAGCGGACCGAAACCCTTCACGAAATTCACTTCTTCCCGCTCTCCACCCTCTTCACCATCACCATAGGTTACGCCCTCAGCCGGATTTTGCCCGCCGGCGCTGCCAAT
>JBMTVS010000164.1:0-4686 GCA_049451655.1 Kiritimatiellia bacterium
CAGAAAGAACAATATCACCAACTCCATGCAAAACTGAGTTTAATGTGATGCTTCCGCCAAGCGCATTCAGCGTCAGGTCGCCCCCGGCGTCTAGCAAGGTATTCACAGCTATGTCCCCGCTGCTAGCGGCCAGTTGCACATCCGCGCCAGCCTGAATCCCGCTCAAGGCCGGATCCGTGAATTGAATAACGGTGAGGTCCGATAACCCGAAATACACCAAAACGGGGCCCACTTCATCAACGGCCAAGCCAGTCGCATTATCAAGGTACAAACCGCCGCCGATGCTGGCCGCGAGATCATCCACCGAGGTGGACAGCGGAGTGGCCGCACTACCGGCATCGCGGCCGGCGACCAGACGCAAGCCGGAGGCCGTGACATTTATTGCGCCGCCATCAACATTCATGACATCGCGGCTGGCCCAGATCGAAACCAGCGCGCTCCCGGCATCAATGGCGGCGAGGCCAATATCGGAATTGACGTTGGGCCCCACCCCGGCGCGATAGCGAATGTTGGCGTTGGTGGTTTGCGAGCGCGTTCCCGCAGCCATGGTGATGGAGCCGGCGCGCGCTTCAAGGTCAATGGTACTGAATGCGTTGATATCAGCACCCTGTCCGATATCCCCCGCGGTTTGAATGGATACGAAACCGGACGAACTGGAAATGTCCTCTTCGATGGAAACACCTCCGGTGAACGACTCGATCATGATGTTGCCGTTGGCTTGAATACCCAGCATGTTGCTGCCTGCGGTGGCATCATTTACTGATCCAACCCGCAAATCACCCACACTCTCAACACGAACAACGCCCCCACCCAAAGCCGCCACGACGCCTATGTTATTATCCGCGCTGAAATTAATATTGCCGCTTACCGACTCCAGCATCAGCGCATCCACGGAAACTTCGGCGAACTGCTCGATATCGAGCACGGCCTTGAGGTAGAGCGTGCCGGTGCCCGTATTTTCGATCGAAGCATCAACGACGATGGAGCCGGCGGCGTCGAGTTTTAGCGTGTTGGCTGAATTATAGGTAACACCATCGACCACGGTGATATCGCCCGGCTGCCCGGCGTCGTGGCCCGTGATGGTTTGCACGACGACGCTGCCCAAGGCGAGGTTGTTGGTGATGGTTTGCCAGGATAAGCGCGAAGGAAAACCCGAGGGCTCGAAGCCTGATCCGGGGTTGGTAATTTCGGTGTCGGTGAAGTTGCCAATTTCCAGATCGGTCGGGTCGATCAAGAAGGTTCCGGCACGCCCCGCCGGCGCGCGCGTATCCACCTGACCGCGAACATCGACCTCACCCAGGCCGGAGACTTCGACGAAACCACCATCGCCACCGGCATCACCACCGCGCGCGGAAGCCTCGCCAAGAAAACGAACCACATCCGTACCCCAAATAGCGATACGACCGCCCTCGCCCTCATCCAGCGCATCGGCGCGAATCACCGCATCCGGCGCAATCACGGTGGCCGAGGCGCGTCCCAGCCGATCCTCATCACCGCCGAAATCGCCGCCGATCAGAATTTCCCCGCCCCCGTCAGCCCCCGACGCATCGATCACGCCACCCATAACGCCGACGCGATCACCCAAAATCTGAATGCTTCCCCCCACCCCTTCGGCCGGAGCGGTAGCGAGGGTTTGTTGGTCCCCGACCAGCATGACGGATTCATCCGCGAGAAAATAAATGCTGCCGCCACCGGCGCCGGAGGCATCCACGGTGCCGGATTGCTCGATATTGACTCCGCTCAAAAACACGCTGCTTCTTCCTTCATCACCTAGCAGCGAAATCGAACCCGTATTAAGAATTCGACCCGTATCCGCTATCTCGGCCTGTAAATCATTATTTTGGCTCGATTCCGTCGCGGATATGGATGAATCACCTCCGTCATCATTTTCCACAATGCCATCCATGATAATCCGCACCACGCCGCCTTCCACCCGGTCGACTTCCACCGATTGTTCGCCCGCGGCAAGAATAACTTCGCCGGCATTGATCGCTCCTGCGTTTTCGACATAGCCGCCCACGAGCAAAACACTCGCCGCGTTGATTACGCCCTGGTTGATCACCGCTCCCCCACCGCCGGAGAAGCGCAGTCGGCCCGACATGAAATCCTCATCGGACATGTTCATGGCCGAGGCGACCAGGGCGCCGACATTTACGCTGGCCGAGGGCGAGAAGAGAATACCCGCCGGGTTGATCAAGTAGACGCGACCATTCGCGAGCAGCGCCCCGGCGATGGTGCTGGACCCGCCGCCAACCACGCGGTTCAATATGGCTGCCGACGAACCGGGTTGGTTAAACTGCACCGTATTGCCCGCGGAGATGTTGAAGGCATCATAATTAACGATGGCTTTGTCGCTGGCCTGATTCACAGTCAAGCGGTTGGCCTCGCGCAGAAACTCGACTTGCCCTTGACTCACTGATTCGCCGGAAGGCAATGCCCAAATCACGGGCGGCAAGGGATAAATCACCATCAATGCAATCATGCTCCAGACGATGAATTCTCCTCGTCGGCTCAGTCGTCGCTGATGGTGTTGATCGCTCATAATTCGCTTCGGTCGGCTCTTTAGAATTGCACCTGCAAGCTGAAGTGCCCGCGCCCGCTGGACTCGATTTCCTCGTCGGTGTTGGCGCTCACGATATCATCCACCAGAGGAAAGCCCCAGTCGGCACGCACTTGCGTGTGGCTGGCGACTTGCAGACGCAAGCCCAATCCGATGCTGTAAATTTCATCGCTGCGATCGATTAGACCATTGGCGGCATCACCTTCGAGCCGGGCAAATCCTGCATCGGCGAAGGCCACCGCTTGCCAGCGGTCTTTGCCCCCCGGCAACAAACCGGTTGCCGCGGGCGAGCGCAGCTCGATCGAAAAGGATCCACCATCATCGCCCAGCAAAACGCGCTCGGGATAGCCGCGCACGGAATCCACGCCACCCAACGGGAATTGTTCCGCAGAAATTAACGCGTCGCCGGCGTACTGGAAACTGCCGCGGCCGTAGATCGACCAGCGTTGGCTGCCCGGAACCGACTGCAGGCGGGCCAAACGGATACGGAGCACCGCGTACTCGGGCGAGGCGGCGGGTCGTTGCAGGGCAAAATCGTCATCGCCTGATCCGCCGAGCGCATCGCCGGGATTAAAGGATGCTTCGAGGTAAGCATGATTACGGCCTCCGCCACGATCCGTTTGTTTGGGTTGGTAGGAAAGCCCGAGGCTCAATGGCGTGATCGTGATGTCCGATTCGAGAGCCAACTGGTCGCCACTGCGGTCATCGCGCAGGATCAAATCATTTTCGATCACGCGGTAGGCAAATCCCGGCACCAACGAAACCTCACGTTGCTCGGTGCGTGAAATGACATAGGAGCTTTGCAGGCCCGCGAACCATCCAGAGCCCTTGCTGTCGATGAAGCCGTCCCCAAGAATGTCCTTGGCGTCGAGCGTGGTATAACCACCGTAAACGGTGAAGTCGCCGCCGGACCCGGCATGGTGGGGCAGATTGTAACTGGCGGCGAAGGACCGGATGGTGTCAAAATCCAGCGAGAACGGGAAGGAAAGGGTCAACACATCATCGCGTCCGGTCAGGTTCAGGTGTTGCAACATCAAGCCGCCGCGCCAGGCCTCGGTAATATCGGAGCCGTCGTTGGCGACCTGGATAACGGCATGCAGGGGGTTGCTCTCTTCGATCTTCAGATTGAGGTCAACAAAGCGTCTGGTTTCGCCGTCCACTTCAACGTCACGTACGCGCAAGTCGGCATCGACCTTCAGATCGGGGTGACGGTTCAACTCAAGCAGACCAGCACGAAATGCGCGGTAGTTGAAATAATCGCCCTCAACCAGTGCGGCAAATTCCCGCTCAACTTGTTCACGGCTAAAATGAACGGCGGAGAAAGGTGTAAGCTCGGTTTGTTCCGGCGGGGCCCAATCGTAAAGATTGATTGACCCGACCAAACCGGAACGAACGGCGAGAGCAGCAGTTCCTTCGCCTGGATCTTGATCTTCCGGCAGGCTCACCGCAGCAGCCACATATCCGGCAGCAATCAAATCCTTTTGCAGGCTGATGGCGATGTTGGCGAGTTGCTCTGGTGTTAATCGACGCCCTTCAACGATGCGCCGCAGGCGGTTTTCCAGTCCGGCGCGTTTGATCAGTTCCGCGTCGCCGCGAATTTCGAGACGACGGATAAGGTAGAGTTCCTTGTCAGCCGCCCACAGGGGACGCTGAGCTTGCCCCAAGGGAGATGGCTGCACGGATTCGTCGACGGTCAAAATAGGATCTTCTTGCCCGAATAACGCTTCGTTTTCCTCGCTTAATTGAACATCCATGGATGGATATGCTGCGCCACGCATGGATTCCTGGACCTGACGCATTTCTTGACCAACCTGGGCCAAGGTTGTCGCAGACAGGCAGAGCGTCCATAAAGCAAACAGCCAGGCTGATCGATAACCCCCGGAATGACCGCCATGCAAGAATGCAAAGCTCTTCAAGAACAGATCGCGTGAACGGGTGCGAAGAACTCGTGCGGGTGTCATGGTGTCTCCACTCGTTCGTAAAGCGTCATGTCTTCGGCGGCATAGCGAAAGGTTCCGTTGGTCGTAACGCCATAATTACGCTCGAGTGCCCGGTCGGCTTCCTGCATCTCGATGGCTTTTTCCGTTTGAACAAGGTTGAAGGCCAGAATTTGCTGTTTGGTGGCA
>JBMTVS010000165.1:0-4643 GCA_049451655.1 Kiritimatiellia bacterium
GATCGCGGTGCCGTCGGGCAGGGTGCCAGTCTCGAGGGTGCCGACTTGCTGCAGAAGCCAGTCGAGATCGAGGGAGAGCGGGGCCATGGTGAAGGGAAGTGCGGCGAAGGCGACAAGGCCAATACGGTCGTAGGTGCGATTTTTAATGAAGCGATCCACGACTTCCTTGCAGGCGTCGAGACGGGTGATGGTGTTGATGCCCTCGCTCAAATCTTCGGCCAGCATCGAGGTCGAAACGTCGACGCAGAGCACGATGTCGATGCCTTCGGCGCGGATGGAACTCTCCTCGAGCCCTTTTTGCGGCCGGGCTAGGGCAATGATCGCGAGGGTTAACCCCAGGCCATAGAGCACGGGCAAAACAGGTTGCGCGAGGACGGTCCAAGAGGGAGCGATACGGGCGAGTTGGCCGCCATCGCTGAAGCGGATGGCTGGTCGGCGCGCGCGACGATAGCGCAGGTAGACCAGCAACGGAACCAGCAGCAAAAGCAGCAACAGCCATGGATAGCGCAGGATCATGTTACCGGTGCGGCCTCCATGGTATCGCGGACGAGCTTGGCGGCGGCATCCCACGCCCGTTCCATATCTTGCTCGGAAGGTTCAAAGCGCGCGAATTTCACCAGGTCGGACTGCTCGAGAAACTCCTGGGTGAGCTGGCGATGCTCGAGGGAGAGCGCGTTGGACTGGCTGGAACTGCGGATGAATTCCTCGGTGGTTTGCTCCGGTGCGTGGAGCTTGAAGCGGTCCTCGAGGTAGACGCGGACGATGGCGGAAAGCTCTACGTAGAAGGGTTCGAATTCGCCACGTTCGATGTGGCCCCGGCGTCGCAAGGCATCAAGGGCGGTGAGAGCGATTTCGTGGGCGGGCAGCAGGCGGGTGACTTGTGGTTTTTCGGGACGACTCAACCAACGGCGAATCAGCAGCGCGGCGAGGAGTGCAAGCAAGGTGACCGCCAACATAATCCAGATGACGCGCAGCCAGGGCCAGCCGCGTAGCTTCGCGGGTGGTTTGAGGTCGGCGAGTTCGGGTGGCGGGTTGGTGAGGATGGAAATGACATTAATGGTGAGGTCGGGGAAGGGCAGGCCGGATTCGCCGCCGTCTGGCGAGAGCAGGGTGAGGGCATTGGTGCCGATACGATGCTCGCCAATGACGAAGGATGAAAACTCAATGGTTGCGGTAGTGGTTTCATGGTCATCGCTGGCGGTGGCGCGATCGAGGCGCGAATTCCAGACCATGATAAACGGTTCGCGGGTCAGATCGGGCAGAAGCAGGCGTTCACCGGTGGCGTGGGTAACGTCGAGGGCGAGTGTCACCCGGTCGCCAACGCGGATCGTGTTGGTGGATAGTGAGGCGGTGATTTCTGCGGCGTTTGCTCGCGCGATTAGCAGAGCGAAAACAAGCATCACGAGTCGAAACAAAGGTAAAAACGAATGGCTCATCCTCTGCGCTTCTCCCGTTTCTTGAAAAAGCGGACCAGTTCCATCGCATAGGGCTGGCCGGTGCGCAGCTCGATGACGTCAACGCCACGCTTCTTGAATGTGTCGAGCAGGAGGTTCTGGCGGCGTGCGCTGGAATCCTCGAGCGCGGCGCGGGTGGAGGCGCTGGAGGTGTCGATTAGAATGCGACGTCCGGTTTCCGCGTCTTCCCATTCGATGATTCCCGCGGGGACGAGGGTTTGCTCGCGCTGGTCGCGAATCTGGATGGCAATGAGGTCGTGGCGTTTTGCGGATACGGCGAGGGCACGCTCATAATCATGATCGATGAAATCGCTTATCAGGAAGGTGACAGTTTTGCGGTTGGCCACGCTATTCAGGAAATCAAGGCCAGCGCTGATGGAGGTGCCCGATTTTTGCGGCCGGTGGTGGAGCACGTCGCGGATGACGCGCAGTACGTGGCGGGCGCCTTTACGGGGCGGGAGATAGTGCTCGGTTTCGCCGTAAAATAGAATGAGGCCGACGCGGTCGTTATTCTGAATGGCGGCAAAGGCGAGCACGGCGGCCACCTCGGCGGCGAGATCGCGCTTCATCTGGCTGGCGCTTCCGAAATCGTTCGAGCGGCTGATATCGACCACCAGCATAACGGTGAGCTCACGCTCCTCGACGAATTTCTTGATAAAGGGATGCCCCATGCGCGCGGTCACGTTCCAGTCGATAGCGCGGATGTCATCTCCCGGCAAATACTCCCGCACCTCCTGAAACTCCATCCCCTGTCCTTTGAAAACGGAATGGTACTGCCCGGCAAACAAATCCGACACCATGTGGGAGGTGCGGATTTGGATGCGGCGGATTTTTTTGAGGGTTTCGGCGGGAAGCATGGGGTGCTACGCAGATTTTGGATTTTGGATTTTGGATTTTGGATTACGAGGGCGGGGTTCGGGTGGCTTCTTGGTGGAAGATTGCGAATTAGGTGATTTGTTTTCGCGCGAGGTTCTTATGGAGGCAACAATGATGGAGAGAATTTCATCTGCTTCCTTGTAAAGGGGCTCAACCCTTTCCCGCAGTTGCAGCTTTTTGTCCATGATGAGTTCCATCCAGAACATACATTCATCGGCTTCTTCCTCGACCACGCCGAGTTTGTAGATGAAATCAGGGCTGGATTTTCCTCTGCAGGCAGCGCGGTAATTGGAAGCGACCGATGTACATGCGCGCATTAGTTGTTTCGAGACAATGCGTCCCAAATCGGTATTGGGGAGAGCTGCAGCCAAATCAATCGCCCGGTAGCAAAACTTCTTGGTCCTGTCCTTCATTTGTTTCTCGTTCATCATGCCTCTCCTTTCTTATTGAACTGCTATGTGTCTAGTTCCCCTCTTCCAATCCAAAATCCGCAATCAAAAATCCAAAATCCTAAGGGACTGCCAGCCCGTTCAGCACCTTCTCGACCACATCGTCCGGGGTCATTTCTTCGGCTTCTGCCTCGTAGGAGACGAGGATGCGGTGGCGGAGGACATCGGGGGCGATGGATTTGACGTCTTGCGGGGTGACGTAGCCGCGGCCGTTGAGGAAGGCTTGAGCCTTCGCGGCGAGGGTGAGGTAAATGGTGGCGCGGGGCGAGGCACCGAAGCGGATGTAGGAGGCGAGATCGAGCTGATATTCCTGCGGTTCGCGGGTGGCGAAGACGATGGAGAGGATGTAGTCCTTGATTTTGTCGTCGACATAGATGTTGTCGACGATGGCGCGGGCTTCGACGATTTGCTTGAGTTCGACCACGTTGCGGACGGTCAGGTCGGTCTTCGTGGCCGCCATGGCATCGAGGATTTTACGTTCCTCGTCGCGATTGGGGTAGTTCACCTTCAGTTTGAGCATGAAACGGTCGACTTGTGCCTCGGGAAGGGGATAGGTGCCTTCCTGTTCGATGGGGTTTTGGGTGGCGAGAACGAGGAACGGCTCGGGGAGGGTGAAGGTGTCGGGGCCGATGGTGACTTGACGTTCCTGCATGGCTTCGAGCAGGGCGCTTTGGACTTTGGCGGGGGCGCGGTTGATTTCGTCGGCGAGGACGATGTTCGCGAAAACGGGGCCCTTGCGCGTGGTGAATTCCCCGCTCTTGGGATTGTAGAGCTGGGTGCCCACGATGTCCGCCGGCAGCAGGTCGGGAGTAAATTGGATGCGGTGCATGCTCGCGTTGATAGCGCCCGCCAGGGTCTTGACAGAAAGCGTTTTTGCGAGGCCGGGCATGCCTTCGAGCAGGATGTGGCCGTTGGCCAACAGACCCATGATGAGACGGTCAATCAGGTATTGCTGCCCCACGATGATGGTGCTGATTTCCGCGCGCAGGGCCTGGATGAAGGCGCTGTGCTGCTTCACTTGTTCATTGATAGCGGTAATGCCGGTGTTGCTCATAGTATGCTCTCCTTCTAAAACACGAAATGGTCTGTCCCTAATCGCGGGATCGTTCTTTTGATTATCCGTAGCCTATTGTGTTCAAACAAGTTGCTGAATTTGTCTGAGCGCCTCGTAAACCACAATTCCAGCTGCGGTGGACAGGTTCAGCGAGCGGACGTGATCGGTACGAATAGGAATGCCCACGATCTTGTCGCGATGCATTGCGAGTAAGGCATCCGGCAAGCCGCGGGTTTCGGAACCGAAGATGAGGTAGTCGCCGGGTTGGTAGCTGACCTCGAAGAAATTAAGTGATCCCCCGGTGCTGAAAAGGAACATACGAGCGGGCTGCTCGGTGGCCATAAAGGCATCCCAGGCGGGGTGAACGACGGGGGTGATGGCGTCCCAGTAATCCAGGCCGGCCCGCTTTAATTGGGCATCATTAATGGTGAAACCGAGCGGCTCGACCAAGTGCAGTTTGCTGCCTGTTGCGGCGCACATCCGGGCAATGTTTCCGGTGTTTGGAGGAATCTCCGGCTCGACGAGAACGACTTGAAGGGGCGGTTTCGGCCAGGTGAAAGGATGATCAAAGCGGCGGCTGTGGGCATGTTTCATGGGGCAAAACTACGAAACAGGCGGGTGGGGCGAAAGGAAATTGTAATTTACGGTGGGGGGATTCGCACTTAACGGGTGAATTAATCCGAGAAGCGATACTGGACAATGCAGCGGAGGGCGGAAAAGCCGTCTTTCCAGGTAATCTTTTTGCCTTCATCGTAGGCGCGGCCGTGGTAGCTGATGGGAACCTCATAGATGCGGCAGCGTTTTTTCGCG
>JBMTVS010000166.1:0-4634 GCA_049451655.1 Kiritimatiellia bacterium
CTCGCGAACATAGCCAGCCGATCCATTGCTTGCGGATCCCGCGCAACCCAGTCGCGCAGCGCTGCCGGCAACCCGATAAGCGCGAGGGATTTGGACTCCTCGTCAACAAACAAGCGGGCCTGATACTCCGCCTGCTCGCGCGAACGACCGGCCTGCAGGTTGAGCAGGTTCACATCCACGCCGGCCTTACGTGCAGCCAGCTGCAACTGGGGATCCAGCAAACCGTCGGTTATGACGATGTCGCGCCCGTTCAAGTTGCCAATAATCGATTCCGCAAAGGCGACCACCGGCTTCAAATGATCCACTCTCGCCGCCGCAACGTGACGGACGCCGGCGAACAGCAGCGCGGCGAACCAGGCCGTGGCAAGCAGACCGGCCAGCTTGCGCCGACCCGCCTGGCGGGCGGTCATGACGAGGTAGGCGATTAAAAAGCCTGACCACACCGCCACCACGATCGAGGGCGCCAGCAATTGCACCCCGGGACCCATCACGTATGCGGGTGAACCGGGCAACTCGAACAACACAAGCACGGCAACCGCAATGAGCACCAACCGGAAGCTGTAGGCGCCGAGACGCGAGAAGAAGTCCGCCGACTCTTCCAGCGGGCGCAGCATCACCGCGATGAAAGGCACTAGCGTCATACCGAAGATCAACAGCCAGCCCACGCGTGGAACACTCCGGGTTAACTCCAGAAAGTAGAGTCGCGTCCATTCCACCAGCACCGTGCCCGTTCCCGCCCAATCGCGAATCTCCGCCATTCCGCTACCCGCCAACACGGCGGCAAAAACACCTAAAGCAACCAAGCCGGCGAACAACGACAACAGTCCTGCCAGAATCACGCTGAATGATCGCTGCTGCGCACGCCAGATGGTCAGGATCCACCACCCCAGAAACACCGGAAAGATCATTGCCGCGGTGGGATATTCCACCAACGCCAACCCCATGAACGCGCACGACATGCAAAGCCAACCGGTCCGGCCGGTTTCCCGGTAACGCAATACAGGATACAGCGCCAGTAAAAGCAGCAGCATATCGGTCACGGCGTAATCCCCGTAGGCGGAGAAACGAATCATCGCCAGCGAAGCGGCCGCGAAAAGTGCAGCGGCCAGTCCGGCCATCAGCCTTGTCGGCGCTTCCTCTTTTTGGATCGCATCGCGCAGGCCGTACATGCCACGAGCGAACGGAACCCGGCGCACCATGTCGTAGAGGAGCCAACAGCAACCCGCCCCCGCGGCCGCCGTGAGGACATTGATTGCGGCGCCCAGATTTGCAATTGGCAAGGCGGAAACCAGTGCCACCAGCCCCGACCACACCGGACGAGTTACCGGACGGAACGGATCCATGCCGGCAAACGCGGTGACGATACCTGCCCAACGCCCCGGCACCGCAAATGATGGCGCGACCATGACATAAAGAAGGAAGATTACCGCGAACAGGGCAACACCCGGCCAGCTATGGTTGCCGGGTAAGGCCGTGCTGCTGTTATGCATCTTTTTTTGTGTCGGGCTCATATAAATTTAACCGCAAATCATTGTGGGTATGATTATCCGCATCAACAAAGCAGCGCAAGCCGGGAAGAAAAGGTGGCGTAAGAGCTAAAGCATGTCCCGGCCGTGAACTTTCATGCCATTCCGGTTAGACGTCACAAACTTCTTGATCAGGTCATGCATTTACCGCTATCCGTTTTCGACGTATATTTTTCTTATGGCATGGCGCATCACCCAACACGTGGTCAGGGGCACCCTGAACAACGAGCAAAAAGGTCTGGTGACCGGCAGCATCTGGCTGGCTGGCCGCGAGAGTCCGTTGACCGTCGAACTGCATGGTAATTTTTTGCGCGACCTTGCCGGGGGCGAATTGATGTTCGAGAATCCGAATCCGGTGGAGCCCGCTCACGAATTCCCCAACCTTGATCCGCTGCAAATCGGCCTGACCGGTGATATGACCGCCTCGCGCAAAATCAACCTCGTCGATGCGAAACGGAAGAACGGCAAGACCCGTAAAGCGAACGCGCTTTATCTCGAGTGGTTCAGCGAAACCAACGGGCGCATCGTCATTGAGGCCACCGATTTCTCGCTTCAACTTTCCCCTTCCGCCTGGCTCATGGATGCCGCGGATGAACAGGCGCAAATCAACGCCAACCGCCAGGCCTTTCGCGACTGGCTCGAGCATTTGAGCGAGATCGAGGAGGAAGAGGAGATGGAACACTCCCCCAACCTCCCCGACCGGCCGATGAATGAATTCGAGTGGGAGAAAGTTCTACGCGACTCCGACCGCAAAAACGAGCGCCTGGGCGAAGTGCTGGAGAAATACCACGGCCACCCCGACTCGGAGAAGCTCATCGCCCGCGAAATGGGCTGGACCTGGGTCGAGGAGGAGCTCGAGGCCCAGGAGCGAGGCGTGTTTATCGAAAGCGCCGAGCCGGAAGCCCGGCCCTTTAGCGATGCCCCGGACTTTTTCTCATCGCGCGACGATGACGACGATGAGGATGACTTGTTGGACGAGGATCGCGAACCCGACCCGGCGCGAGAAGGCATCGATTGGATGCGTGACGAGGACGGCTCCATTGAACATCCGCTGGCGGTTAAGGCCCTTCAATTCAGCAGCTTGCTCTGGCGCGAACTGGAAGATCAGGGTCTGCTAGGCGAAAATGGCGATAGCCGCGTATTCGAATGGGTCGGCTTGATCGAGTCGGCCGGGGTGCGATTGTCCACCACGCTGGGTGATGTGGCTTTCGGCGATGATGTTGAGCCGGGGTATATCATTGCCGGCCTCAAGCGCTCCGTGCATCAAATCCACCAGGCGCTCGACCTGCTTCAGCAAATCGAACCGTTAAATCTTATCGAGCGCACGCGGGCCAAGGACTGTCAGGTTGCTCTTTTCGAGCTGCGCGAAGAGGTTATCGCGATGATGATGTCCTACCGGCGGAAGGCTTAACGTAACGCAACAACATCGCCACGAAGCGAGCGCTATCCACCACCGGACGAATCCGACTGGTTTGACCTGCGTACACGACGGGAATTCGAATCGAATCCATGCGAAAGCCATGCATCGCCAACTGAAGCAGAATTTCCGATTCCATGGCGAAGCGCTGCGAAGAGACCGGCAGATAAGGCAGCAGCGACGTTTGCAGCAGGCGAAATCCACATTGGGTGTCTGGTACATATTTTTTCATGACGCGGCAAAGCCATGCGCTCATGAATTGATTGGTCCAGCGACGGATCAGGGGAATCTTATCGCGGTCCCAAAACCGGTTGCCAATTAACGCGGGAATCCGGGTACGCCGCCAGGTATCGACGAAGCGCGGAATGCAATCGGGATCATGTTGGCCGTCGGCATCAAGCGTGATAATGGCTTCAAATCCTCGATCGCGGGCGTGATGAAAACCGCTGATCAGCGAGGCCCCCTTGCCCATGTTTTTCTCGTGCCGGATGACCTCGCACCCGGCGGCGCGCGCGATATTGCCGGTTTCGTCGGTCGAGCCGTCATCAATCACCACCACGTGCTCCGCGTGGCGACGACAGCCCTCCAGAACCTGGGCGATTCGTTCCGCCTCATTAAAAGCGGGCACCATCACGCAAAAGGACGCTGGCGCTTTGCCGGACATGACGATCAGGCCAGGGCGGCTCCGCTTTCCGCCAAGAGTTCTGCATCCTGCTCGATCGCTTGCCGCAACAGCTCCTCCGCTTTATAGGACGAGCGCACCATGGGTCCGGCGGCTACACCCGCAAACCCGATTTTGCGGGCGATCTCCGCGAACGCATCGAACTCGCGCGGCATGACATAGCGGTCGACCGGGCGATTGTGGCGGGTGGGCTGGAGGTACTGACCGAGGGTAAGGATGCGGCAACCGGCATCATATAAATCTTGCATAGTCTGCTCGACCTCCTCTGCGGTCTCGCCCATGCCGAGCATCACGCCGCTCTTGATGGCCATCTTGGGCCGCCAGTCCGCTCCCGCGCGCAGCACGGCCAGCGAGCGGCCGTAGGAGGCTTGCGGACGAATCACCGCCTGCAAACGCGATACGGTTTCGACGTTGTGACTGAATACATCGGGGGCGGCGCGGAAGACGGTTTCCATGGCGGCCACGTCACCCTGAAAGTCGGGGGTAAGCACTTCGATTTTAAGTGCCGGATAAGCCTCGCGGAGGCGGGTGATGGTTTCGGCGAAAATGCCCGCCCCGCCATCCGGCATGTCGTCGCGGTTAACCGAGGTCAGCACCAGGTGGTTCAGCTTCATGCCGCGCACGGCATCCACCACGCGGCGCGGCTCGTCGTGATCGACGGCGAGCGGGCGTCCGTGCGGTACCGAGCAGAATTTGCAACTCCGGGTGCAGAGATTGCCCAGCAGCATGATGGTCGCGGTGCCGGCGCCCCAGCACTCGTGAATGTTCGGACATTTCGCGCTCTGGCAAACGGTGTGAAGGCCCGAGCCCCCCACCAGGTTATGCACCTTGGCAAAGTCGCTATCGACCTTCCATTTCAATCGTATCCATTCAGGTATTCGCGGCATGATTATTCATCCTTCAAGCAGGTGAAAAGCTACCACCGGCCTGCCGACCTGTCACCCATCTTCAACCACAGGGACATAGAAACACTGCATGAACCACCCATCATTTCCATGTCCCCACCCGG
>JBMTVS010000167.1:0-4622 GCA_049451655.1 Kiritimatiellia bacterium
CCGCGTCCTCCAGCGTGGAATCATCGGATTCCCCGGCCGCCCGTTTCTTCTGACTCTCCAGAATAAGCGCGCGAAACGCCGCTTGGCGATCCGCATGTGAACCGGAGATTGCATCGGGCGCATACCGGTATTCGTAAAGACATTCAGGCAGAGCAAGAACTTCACCACGCTCCACCAGCCGGATGTTTAAATCCAAATCCTGAGCAAAACAGAATGCGTCCCGGTACCCGCCTATCGCTTCATACACTGCGCGACTGAATATGATGGTGCCGTGAGGCGAGATCGAACGGCCGAGCTTCAGCACTTGATTGCGGGCCTCATCAAGATGAAACGGAGCGCTTACGTCGCTCAATAAATCTCCTTCCGTTGTTCGGCAACGAGACTGACAGCCGACCAAAACTATCAGCGGGTTCGCACGTACGGCATCCAACTGCTTCCGGAGACGTCCCGGCAACGAAATATCATCCGCATCCTGCCGGGCAATCCAGGGCGCCCGGGCCAGCGAACAGCCGCGTATCAACGCCCGGGTCAATCCTGTATTCTCCTGATGCACCACCCGCACCCGCGCATCGCGCCGGGCGTAGTCTTCGAGGATGGTCGCGGAGCCATCCGTGGAGCCGTCATTCACCACGATAAATTCAAGCTGCACGCCCTCCTGTGACAAGATGCTGTCCATGGCCGTCGCCAAGGTGTCCGCGTTGTTGTAGGCGCTCATCACGACCGAAATAATCGGTTTTTCAGTCATGGCCGAGCGCCGTCTCGCTCTGCCTTCATCATGCATACGCTCATGCTATCGGCCTCGCCCAGCAAATCAACACCGCAGGAGCAACGCAGGCGGTGGTAGTCGAAGTGCGAACCACCGCAAGCGAAGCATCGGGACGGGAACTTGGAGCGTCGATAAAACTCCATCGACTCGATGAGCTCGTTAAACCGGCGAATATCGTCGCGGGAAAAATGCGCGCCCTCGCTGAGCATTTCCAGTTCTTCCTCGCTCAACGATCCGCGCCCCCTTCGGCGCAGGTGTTCAAGGCCCAGCAAGACGGACAACGAGGTTTGGCCGCGCGGCTCATCGCGCCCGAACCAGTACCGCAGCACCCGGTTGATCCATCCGCCCGCATGATCAGCGAATTCTTTCTTGTACAACGAGTGGGCGGGGTGACTCGTGTGAATATCCTCCAGAATATAGACTCCGCCTGGCATCAACCGGGCAAACCCCAGTTTCAAGCAGCGCGACTGATGGGCCGGCACATGAGATCCGTCCTCCAGGATGATGGCAGGAGGCTCGATGGTCGCAAAAAAATCCCGGACGGCCTGATCATCACCCTGATCAAGTTGCCGGTAGGTTATGTTTTCTTCCTGCGGCCAGTATGGCTGAACCGGCAAGATATCGACCCCGATAATCCGGGCACTTGGATATCGATGCCGCAACCAGCGGATCGAATCACCCTTGAACACACAAAACTCAACAATAACTCCATCGACCCGGAAAGGCAGACGGGACTCATAGAAATCCAGATAGCCATGCCAATAGACCTTGTCACTGGCCGCCATCAGGTTGATTGCCTGATTATTCATCAACACCTGCTCCTTGATTAACACCGGCAAAGGCCGCGGCTATGACCCGGTCGAACTCTGACTGCAAACGAACAGGCAAGGCCGATCCATCTGGAACCTGTTCCAGGCGCTCGAAGAGATCTGGATCATTGACCGCCAGCAAGGTAGATCTCACCCATGCCGGACTGCGTCGAATCAGAGCGGGATGGGCAATCACCTGCGCACCCGCCGCGATGGCATCACCGATCGTGGTCTTGTAACCATAGCCCAGCGGCGAAAGCATGCAGACCGCGCGGCACTGGCCAAGAAAACCCGCCAAGTCATCTACCATACCGGTAAAACGAACCGACGAGTTGGCCGGCAACCCCCAATCATTGAGTTTTCCGGTTACGACAAAATCCGCATCAAATCCATTCGCTTTCATCTGGTCGGCCCACGCCATGAAGCGGGTCACCAGATCCCAACTCTTGCGATTTTTCAGTGAAGTGGGGAAACATGCAATAATTCGCCGTTGCGCATAGGGCACAGGTTGACGAGGAAGCAAATGTTCAGGACAAAGATAAGGCAACCAGCAACAACGGGCCCGACCGGGCAACCATCGCCAGTAGCGCTTGATCTCCCAGTCGTTGATGCACAGAAGCTGATCTGCAAGTCGCTTGGTCGCTATATCCATCCACAACAATCTCGCCATGCCGTACATCATCCAGAACGGACCGCGCGCCGGCCACCAGCCATGATTATCGAAATGCTGAAGCGGTTCGTTGTTGATGGCGCGTACGGCAACGATCGCCGAAGGAAAGCGTTTTTTGAGCGCCTTGACGATGCGCGGATGATAGGAATATTCCACCAACGCGCCGCTTAATACCGTACAATTCTTCAAGCTTTCATTGAGTTGATCTGGATCATCGCGATCGATCAACGCCTGTTGATAATCCGGAAAACGAGCTTTTAGCCAACTCACTCGCGAGATCACATCCTTGTAGGTGCCGTGATACCGGTTCGCCATATCGCGGGCTGGTATGACGTGCAGAAACATACTAGCAGGCTTTTTCCCAGATAAGACCACCCCGCCGCCTCTTCACCAATTCATCTATTCGCTCCTCAGGTGGAACTTTCATGAGGGATTCGGTCAAATCGGCTGTTGCCTCGCCTAATCCATTTTTTGCCCGCTTACCCGGCTGCGGCTCATGCCAGAGATGAACAATCGGCATGTAGGCATACTCCCACACCTTGCGCGTCCGGCATCGCTCCCAAAATTCAATATCCTCCCCCCCCCAGCCGACAAATAATTCATCATAACCACCAATAGCCTCGAAGGCTTCGCGGGCAACGGCCACACTGCCACCGGCCTCCAGGTTTTCAACAATCGCGTCAAACGAGGGTGAATGCACCGGCCAGACATTTTCCCCGGCACTGAGATAAAAAATAAACCTTTTCAGGTTCATGACTTCGTATCCGCCCTGAAAGCGACCGCACAATTCGGAAGCATAATGCACCGGCACCAGCATGTCATTGTCATGAAAAACAAATAAGTCGGACCTCGCCACCCGGGCACCGGCATTCAGCGCCCACGAGCGCGCGTAGGCGAAATCATCTCCCGGCGATTCCTGGAATACGTGCCGCACCCACGCGGGCAGATGATCACGGACACGCGGCTCAATATCCTGCTCCACAACAATGCACTCAAACGAAACGCGCTCCTGGGCAGCAATCGACTTGAGCATTTGCAGCAGCAACGGCAGTCGCTCCACACCCCGATGTCCGATTACAAAACTGATATCCGGCTTCGATCCGGCGCTTGTGCTGTTTGCGCCAATATGATCTGGACTAAAGCAAGCTGGCACCTGCTTGAGCTTGATCGGCCACTCACGTAGTGCCCGGCGCATAAGCGCAACGCCTGTTGACGGAAACACTCGGGACAAGTGAAGATCGCGTGAATAATTCCAATTACAACGAACGCCCCGCCCCGACGAATGCGCAACAATTACATCATGTCGGTTTCGATAGCGAACCCACCCTCCACCGAGGCTGGCAGGCACCATCACTGTCCGCACATAGCGCGGATAATCCAGCAACAGGGCTCCAATCTTGTTGCGAAAGGAAAAATGACGTTCGTCAATCATCAGGCCCCCATGAGCATATTCACAAAATAACGTTCCGTCTCTTCCCGCGAAAACCGTTTCATAAACGATTGAATGGTTCCGGGCTTGGGATCATCGCGACCAACTTTGAAATCCCGCCAAGTCGCGGCCATCGCATCCATGTCGCGATAAGAATACGTCATGCCGAGCCCGAACTCGCGCGTGCGCCACCCCACCAGACCGGTGGAGGGTGTCAACACCGGCTTGCCCTGCTCCAGTGCCTGCAAGCAGGTGCCGCTGGAGAGGGTGAGACGATGCGTTGAAACGAAGCGGGATATCGATGAGAACAACTGATGCACCAGCGCATTGCTCTCCACAAAAGATCGAGTCTCGAATAGCCGTCCCTCAGCCAACAACTCGTTGCGAAGCGCATCAACATCGTAATCGTAATGCTTGCCAGCCTCCCGCCGGTCCGGAGCGCCGGCATGGAGCGCAAATGTTGACTTGTCCATATGGGCCAACTTCAAAAACCAATCATACCCTTTATACCAGGCACCCGTTCCGAAATAGAGCAACACATTATCAGCGCCGGCACGTTGAATATACTCACGGATCGGATCTGAGTATTTTTGATAATCCTCGTCTGCGGCAGAAGCTGCCTCATGATCAAACACACGGAATATTTCCGGCATCCAGCTAACCGGCTTGCCGAATTTTTGCGCAATACGCTCATCTTTTACAATCAACGCATCGATGGTTCGGCTCTTGATCAAGACTTTTTCGTAAAGATATGATGAATGCTCATCCGCATTAAATATCCTGCGCTTGATAGCCCCGGCCTTTTGTTTAAGTGGAAGACGTAGCCACGACTTTATTACTCCAGTGTAGGGATCTTCGCCCGGATACCACTCGCAGGTGCGGTCAAATATGCCACAGGTCCGCCCATGCCAGCGTGGAGCCGCACCGGCGGCTATGCGGCGGAATTCG
>JBMTVS010000168.1:0-4617 GCA_049451655.1 Kiritimatiellia bacterium
TGAAGCGATTGGTTAGAGGAATGGTTGATGGTTGATGGGGGGGCGGGGTTCGGGGTTCGGGGACCTCACTCGTAAACCAACTCGTTAACGCAATTCTCCGTTGTGACTGGCGAGGGGAATGGGTGATGGGTGATCAGGTTTTTGGAAAAAAGTCGCCGAGTTTAGGGCCGGGCATTTTCTGGCGCTGGCGTTTGATGGCTTGGGATTGCAGGCGGGCGAGTCGATCACATTCCTCGAGAAACACTGCGCAGGACATGGTGTGGACCCCGGCGGCCATGACGGTGTCTCGCTCGCGGCGGTCGTTGGTGATGACCATCCAGTTGTCGGGGTTGCCAGACTGCCGCACCATGCGTTCGATGAAATCATCCGCGGTTTGACCAGCGGAGGTGTAGATGATTTCAAGCGCCTGCAAACCGCCGGGGGCGCTACCGGAGCCTTGCTGGCCATCGAAGACCACGGTGACGCTGGAAGCCAGTGCGGTGGCGGTGCGGGATATTTTCTCGATAAGAACTTCGCGGGCGCGGCGCAGGTTGTGACCAACGATGGCCTTGGTTTCAGGGTCGCGGTGGATCAGGCTGTACCCGTCGATGATGAGTCGCTGGTACGGCATGGTTCTCTGCGGGTCTGCTTTAGCGCTTGGCGGCGATGCCAGTGGATTCGCGCTCGGCGAGTTCGACCGGGATGATTTGCTGCACGCGCGAGGTCTTCTTCTTGAAGATGGAGAGGGCGCCGTCTACGGCCAGCGCGCCAAGCTTGTAGAGGTCATGTCGTACGGTGGTGAGTCCCGGTATCGCGAACTGAGCGGGGGGAATATCGTCCATGCCCATGACCGATACATCATCGGGAATGCGCACGCCTTTTTTGGTCAGGTAGCGCATGGCGCCAATGGCCATCTTATCGTTACCGGCCATAATAGCTGTGATGTGCGGATGATGTTCCAGCAACCACTCCGCGCCCTCGTAACCGCCTTGCTCGGTGAACCAGCCGTCGGCCCAAATAAGGCGGTCTTGCGTGATGCCGAGTTCGCCGCAAGTGGCGATGAATCGATTGCGAAACGTGACGGCGGTATTCGTGGTGGTGCCGGCAAGAATACCGATGTCGCGGTGGCCCAAATCATAAAGGTGGCGGGCGGCCAGATTCGCGGATGCATTGTAATCGGCCATGACATAATTGATGTCGCGGCCGGGGAAGTAGTGATTGATGAGTACGAGCGGATATTCGTTTTGTTCGAGCTCGAAAAGGTATTCATCATAGATTGAGGAACCGACGAAGAGAACACCGTCCACGCGGCGTGATTTCATCATGCGGATAAACTCGCGCGACTTCACGAAGCGTTGATTAGCCACATCGAGCAAGACCTTGTAGCCCAGATCAGTCGCATGCTCGTAGATGCCGCTGACGATTTCACCAAAGTAGACATCGGCAAAAACGTGATTCAAATGAGGCACGACCAGGCTCAGCACATGACTGGAGCGGGAAGCAAGGCTGCTGGCAAAAGCATTTGGCTGGTATTGGTGTCGCTCAATCGACTCCTGCACTTTGCGGCGCGTGACTTCGCTTATGCGGGGGTTGTTGTTTAACACCAACGAAACTGTACTTAATGACACGCCACATTCCTTGGCGATATCTTTAATTGTGGTCCGTGTTTTGCCTTCCTTGCTCATATTGCTGGCATTAAACAAAAAGCAAAATGTGAGGGCAATATTAAATTTTAACGTTCTACTAAAATATTCTAGCAGTGATTTTGGGCCAATTTTAACCCCATGGGTACGCTTTCGCCGATACTCTCATTCAAATCGCTACCATCCAGCTCCCGTCCTTCATTTTCGATGAGCGCCTGCCAATGCACGGGAACACTATGCTCGCTAAAACGTTTTGATATGTCGCTCAGCAACGGCACATCTTCTATGTCCCTGTAACGATCGCCGGTCTTGCGAGCCATCAAAAGTAATGCGAAATCAGATTCACGACCGGTATGGGGACACACCATTAATTGGCGGACCCAGTCGATTGCGGTTTCCGGCGGAATAACCGAATGAATGGGACCGTATACCGGCACGCGGGCGGCCAGGCGGCCGAGCGCCCAAATACGGCTTTCGATGCCGGCGCGGCCGGGTTTGGTTTCGGCAATGTGCCGCATGAGTGCTTCACCCAGACGTTTTCGTTGCTCGAGCGGAAGTCGTTCGAGCAGCGCCACCAAACGCAGCATTTCGCGAACCTCGTGGTCGGCGAGGCGAATTTCCCGTCCGCCCGGTAGCTTGGCCCGTGGTTTGCCTTCCAGGAGTTGGATGAGCGCATTGAGCAGGGGCTGTCCGAGCGTGGCTTGTTGCCCTGCGGTCAGGCCACCGCAGACGCGTCGCCAGAAAATCCACCATTCGGACCAGACGGCGGCGTTGGTGCGGTGTACCGGACCCGCATGAAACAATTTCCACATTTCGCCTACCCGCCAGTCGTCGATAGCGAGACCGAAACCGGGACGCAAAAAATAGCCCGCGAGGTTGAGCCACCGTTGTTCATGGGCGGCGGAGCGGGTCCGTACTTCTTGTCCGTGATGAAGATGTTCCCACCAAACGCGCAAGGCGGAGACCGGCCATTGTTCGCGCGATGTTTCCATCACGCCTTCGAGTTGTTTGAACACGGGGCCGTGCGCAATGGTCGCCACCGGTTGACTGAAATAAGCGGATAAAGCCTCACAACCGGTGGCAAGTTTTGCCTCTTCGACGAAACCGCCCGCTTCACGATCGCTTTGATGAAACGAAAGGTCGGTGCGCGTCGCGGCGCGCAAATCGAAGGCCAGCTTCCACGCGCGATCCCCGCCTTTTTCGCGAATTGCCAGATCGAGGGTGCCGATTTCGCTCAATGCGACCTCGAGGACAACTTCGATTTCGACCTGCGTGGCCTGTTTGCCTGTCTTCAAAACAGTGCGAATAGGCGGCAAGGCGCGGGCCGATTCCTCGTCGAGCGCGACCAGATCACCCGCTTTATCCGTCGTCCGCAAGCTGGAGACATAGACCGGGAAGGACACCGGGGTCTTCAACATGACACGAAGCAGATGGCGATCAATGATGCGTTTCTCTCCGCCGGCTAGCCCGGCCGGGGCGATGCACAAGGCGTTGGTACCCGCGCCTTCGAGTCCAATGTAATAAGAGCGGGCGAGATCGCTGATGACGCGTACCCCGTCGCCGCGCCGGACGCGGCCAAAATAGGCCGCGCCCAGTGCTACCGCCAGGTCGAGCCGGCGGTGATCAAGGGCGACCGGTTCTTCCGGGGCAAACCAGTTGCGCATGAGCTGCGCGAAACGCTCGCGCATGTGCGCCGATTCGAAAAGTCCGCCGTTCAATAAAACTGCTTTCGGGGCGACACGACCACCGCCTGAGGTCTCCGGCAGGTGAGCCCGCAGGAATTCCGCCACATAGCGGCTGATCGCCGGGTCGGCGGCGTAGGGTAGGCCGAACTCCTGGAAGCCGGAGGTTCTTCGCGAAGGCGATGATGCAAAATCCACCAGCGGTAGAAAGCCATCCAGCAGCCATTCCTCCGCCTCCGCGCGGGTGAGGGAGGTCTGGCGTTGCCCGCTCAAGATGCCCGATCCGCCGCCGGGCAGCGTCACGGTTATGGATTCGGGCGGGTTTTCGCCGAGCAGCGTCTCTTTATAATGACGGCATTGGCGCACAAGGGTGGTCCAGCTCCGCGCGTCGAGTTTGCCGCCGTTGGCGAGGCGGGCTTCGAGCTGGTGGGCGAGGGCAAGGTCGAGGTTGTCGCCGCCGAGCAACAGATGTTCGCCGACCGCAGTGCGATGAAAGTTGACCGTGCCGTCAGGCGCGGGGCGGGCGTGAATGAGGGTGAGGTCGGTGGTGCCGCCACCGATGTCGCAAATTAAAATGTAATCATCGGCACCGATGATTTCCGGCCAGTTCTGCTCGTGGCGCGATAGCCAGGCGTAAAACGCGGCTTGCGGTTCCTCCAGCAATACCGGCGCGGGAAATCCGGCCGCCTGCGCCGCCTGCACGGTTAACTCGCGGGCCACTTCGTCGAAGGAGGCAGGGATGGTAATATAAACCTCCTGTTGGCCGGCGGGGTGATCCGGATGTGCGGCATCCCAGGCTTCGCGCAGATGACGCAAAATTCTCGTCTGGGCCTCCACCGGCGAAACGCACTCGACATCATCCGCCGCATGCCACGGTAAAATCGATGAGCGGCGATCCACGCCGGCGTGGCAGAGCCAAGACTTGGAAGAACTGACCATGCGGCCGGGCGTCAGCATCCCGTCCTCGCGGGCGCGCCAGCCAGTGGTGTGTGTCCCCTTATCCGGTTCGATCAAGATGAAGGAGGGCAGGGTGTCCCGCCGCTCGCACACGCTGGCGGCAACCTCCTGCTCGACCGGGAAATGCTCGACCTTCGGGCCCGCTTTGGTGTCCACGAAGGCAAGGGCGCAGTTGGTGGTGCCGAGGTCGATGCCGAGAATAAAGCGGGAGGGGGTGGTAGTGGTTGACGATTGAAGGTTCAAGGTTGAAGGGTTCGCTCGTAGCTGCCGCCGTTAGGCGGTGGAGGGGAGGATTAATGGTTGATGGTTGATGGGGAAGAGGGTGTTCGGGGTTCGGAGTTCGGGGGAAGATGAGA
>JBMTVS010000169.1:0-4532 GCA_049451655.1 Kiritimatiellia bacterium
ATCCCGCCTCCGCGACCTCCTCCATGCGGCCGCCATTAACGCGAATCGAGGTTCCGGTGAGGCTGTCCGCCGTGCGGGTGGTGAGGGTGAACCGCGAAACCGAGGCTATCGCCGCCAACGCCTCGCCGCGAAACCCTAGCGTCTCCACGCGTTCGATATCATCAACATGCCGGATCTTGCTGGTGGCGTGCCGCTCGATGGCCATCAGGGCGTTATCGCGATCCATGCCGGAGCCGTCGTCAGTAATGGCGATGAGCTTGACCCCGCCATCCACCACCGCCACTTCAATCGAGGAAGCCCCGGCGTCGAGGGCATTTTCCATGAGTTCCTTGACCACCGAAGCCGGCCGGTCGACCACCTCGCCGGCGGCAATCTTGTTGATGATCTGATCGGGAAGCAGTCGAATCTGGCGGTCTTGGCCCATGCGGTGAGATTAGCGTTCGCGGACGAGATTCACAATCACGCAGGCGGCGCGAGCCGGGATTAATTCGAACTAACCACGGACAAGTTCTTGAGGCCAAACTTTGCACAGAGATCAAGCACCCGCACCAGCGAGTCGTGCTCGGATTGCCCGGTCACCATAATCATGATGGTCTGTTTGGTATCAATAGAGGCCAGTCGGCCCAACAAACCCTCCATCTCCGTCAAACCCACCAGCCGGTCGTTCATGGCAAAACCGTCCGGCAAAATCGCGATACGAATCATCTTGGGCGGGGTCTGCAACTGTTCGGACTGCTTATCCGGAGACGGCCGGAAAACATCGAGATGCGCAATCACATCAACCGGCTGAATGGTCACAATGAAATACACCAGCAACTGAAACACCACGTCGATCATGGCGGTCATTTGGACCTCGCCCGATTCGATGTTTTTTCTTTTCCGCCTGCGTTTCGCCATGATCGATTCCCGCTACTTGCCCACTTCCTTCACCGCCGCGAAGGACACCTTCCATAAACCCGCATAGGCGGCCGCATCCATCACCTTGCGCACATCCTCATGCTTCGCGCCTCCAGCGGCCCGGATCAGCACCGGCGTGGTCTGTCCGTGACTGGACACCACGTTGCGCAGCAAGTTCCGCAAAAATGCCTCGCTCATGTGCTGGCGAGCCACGGAAATACGACCTTGGGCATCCACCTCAACGATCACTTCGCGGGGATCCTTCTGCTCCACCGCCGGACCGTGCGGCGCCATGCTCAAACGAATGCTTTCATCAATCGCCTGACGCTCCAGCTCAACCGTGCACACGAAGAAGATGATCAACTGGAAGACCACATCGATCATGGGCGTCATATTGACGCCGCCTTCTTCCCGTGGCTTTTTCATGCGCTCGCTTGCTCCGTATCGATATGAACTACTCGTTCACCACTTCGACGTTGCGCAACACCTTGATCAGATCAAGGGTCAACGCCTCCATGCCGAGCGTAATCTTGGTGGCGCGATTCCGGAAAAAGTAGAAGAAGGCCAGCGCCGGCACTGCGGCCAGCAAGCCCCCGGCCGTGGTGTAAAGAGCCTGGGCAATGTTGATGGCCAGCATCGATTGCTGGGCCGCTCCCGCCGACTGGGTGCCCAGCGTGGCGAAGGCGAAGATCATGCCCTGCACCGTACCCAGCAGCCCGAGCATGGGCGCGAGGTTCGCGACCACATTCAGGTAGGTCACGCGCTGCAGGAGCTTCTCGCTCTCCAGATCCGCCGCGATGCCGACCGCCTCCTGAATCGCCTCAAAACCCTCCTGCACATTGCTGAAACCCGCGCTGAGAATATTCGACAAAGGACCGGGCGACTCCTCGCACCGTTGCATGGCGCTCACCACATCACCCTGCTCCATGGCCTCACGCACGCTTGCCACCAGCTTATCCGGCACGATCTTTTTCTGCTGGATGGTGATGAACGAATCAACGATGAGCGCGAAACCCGCCACTGAGCAAGCGCCTAGCAAGGTCCACAGGAAGATGCCCATGAATCCGCTGCCCGCTACGATGCGGATGAAACTCATCGCTTCCTGCTGCGCCTCTTCCGCGGCCGCCGCTGCAGCTTCCGGATCGAGTGCCATGCCGGGTGCGTCCTGCCCGGAAGCCAGCGGCGTGAAGAACAGCCCGGCCAACAAAGCGGCCAAACCCAAGTATTTGTTCATTACCTTCATATCCACAATCTCCTGATCGTTATGCGAAAATTGAAAATCCTTTTTTACCCGCTACATGCGCGCACGGGCTTCCTGCGCTTGCGACGATTGCGGATAGCCTTCGACCAGACGACGGTACATGTCTTTGGCCCGGGGGTCACGCAACTTGTCGAGCGCCTGCCCCGCCTTGAGCAAGGCCTCCGGCTGCACGTCCTTCTCATTTTCAAAAAGAATCGCCGAGCGCAGGTAGTCCATCGCGGCCGGTTCGATCTCACCCTTGGCCATCCGGATGTCGCCACGCATGATTTGGGCCCGGGCGGCATCCGCGCGGGATCCGCTCTTGATGGCCTGATCCAGCGAGGGGGTCAATTTGTCATGCAGTCCAGCCTTGAGCAGCGCGTCACGATAGGCCCACTGCACGTTGGATTCCTCGCGCAATTCCGGCGACTGACTGACCAATCGCTCATAGGTCTCGACCGCCTTGGCGTGGTTGTTGCGGCTGGATTCGATCTGCGCGATGGCCATCAACGCATTGTTGTCCCAATCCAGAAAACGGTATTGCGTGGCGATATCCTCCAGCAGGCCAATCGCCTCATCTTGGCGTCCCTGCCCGGCCAAACTGCGGGCCTGGTCATAGGCTGCAGGCTTGTCCGCAATGGCCTTGGTGTAGGTGCCGCGGGCAAACGTGCGCTGGCCGGAGGGCGTGGACAGCACGACGTCGCCGTTGCGCATGGCGCGAACATCGGTTCCGTCAATCCGGTTCCCGTTGGGCAGAATAACGGTAGCGGCCTGCAGATGCGCAGCCAATCCCGCGATCAAGGCGGCTAAAAGCGCGATGGTTTTTCTGGTTGCGGATGTCTTCATATAATCACCTCATGATCCCTGCGGCATGGCCGCGGATTGCTGAATCGCCTCGCGCCGCTTGGCGCGAATGGTTTCGATGTGTTGTCCCTGTGGGAAAAGCTCGACGTAGTCGTCTGCGTTGGCAATGACGTCCTGGTAGCGCTGAAGCTCTGCCGCGATTTCCACGCTGGCCAGAAATGCGCTCTCGATCAGCGGCAGGCTTTCCGGATTGTTACGATCCGCCAGCAGGGCCAAACGCTGATAAGAGGCCAGGGCTTCGGTCAATTCACCATGGTTGCGCTGTATGCCGGCCAGGGTGACCGTCGCCCGGTTAATCAGGGATGAATCGGTGGCAAAATTGATCACGTCATTCAGCGAGGCCACGGCCTCCTGATTGCGACCCAGCTCGCGATAAGCCTCGCACTCGATGAATTTAGCCTCGTAGAAAAGACCGGATTGCGGATAGCGGGTCAGCAACTCCTGCGCGGTTTGAATCGCCTCCTCGTAACGCTCCGCCTTGTAGTAAGCCTGTGCCCCACCGAACAAGGCGCGCTCAAGCAAAGGCCGCTTGGCCTCCTGCTCCGCGGCGGGCAACTGCTCCACTTTTTTCTGCACCTCACTAAAGGCCGCGATCGCCTCTTTAGCATAGCCGGCGTCGCCCATCATCATGCCCAGACGGATAAATTCCTCCGGCTGATAACGGGCGCTCTGGCTCATCATGCGATTGAAAGCGGTTACCCCTTGGTCGAATTCACCGATCTCCATCGCCGCGCGGGCCAGCGAGAAGAGCGCATTCTTGCCTTCTTCGGAATTCGGGTAATCGCGGGCCAGGCGATCAAAGGTCGCGGTGGCATCCTCGAACCGTTTCAGCTCAAGCTGCACCGTGCCCATGCCGTTCAAGGCGCGCGAGGCCAGGTCGGAAGAACCGAACTTGCTCACAAATAATTCGTAGGCCTTGATGGCCTGTTGGCGATAGGCGGGAATCCGGTCGGCGGGCTCATCCATACGGGCCAGGCAAAGCGCCAGTTGGTAGGAGCTCTTCTCCTGCAACGCAAGCGAACTGGCCCGGTCCTTCTCGGTCGACTCGTAGGCCTGATCACCGCGCCCGAGTTCCTTGATCAAGCCGCTAAACTCGGCGGCGGCCTCGTTCAGGCGGTCCAGCCGGGTCAGCGCATCCGCCAGCGAGAAACGGGCTTGCGCCTGCTCGATCCCCGGATTGGTCTCGTCGATCAGCCTTTGGAAAAACGTGATCGCGGTTTCAATGTCGCCCGCCTGGAAATAACTCCAGGCCACCTGATTCAGGGCGGCGGGATAATATTGATCTTGCGGATAGTTCTCGATGATCCGGCTCAGGTAAGCGGCGGCACCCTTTTCGTCGCCCGCCTTCTTGCGCTGGGTGGCCAGATAAAACAATACGGTGCCGGCGCGTTCGTGCGCCGGATGTGCATCAAGAAAGATGTCGTACAGCGCGCCGAACATGTCGGACCGTCCCTTATCCACGTAAAATTTGCTGGCTGTTATTTTAATTCGCCATTATTGCCGTTTATTAAAATTGATACAATTCAGTTTT